>OMZV01000045.1 GCA_900315635.1 uncultured Prevotella sp. | reverse complement strand
ATTCTGCACATGACAAAACTCTGAGGAACTTATTGCTCCTCAGAGACTTATAAAAAAGATTAACAACAAACTATGCACTTAGTTGCGGAATTAAGGAGCTGTTAATTATTGCACAAATTCCGATATTTAAAAGAAATTTCATTATCTTTGCAACCATATAGCTTAAGAACAATTAATATCAAATACGGATTTTATCTAAATAATTCTTTTTAATTTACACAAATAATAAAATGTTAGACGACAATTCAAAAATCAATTACAAAGTAGGCGACATCTACGAGTTTGCCGTAAATGTCATACATTATGACTTTTGTGAATTAATCGACCCATGCGGCTTTTATGTTTACTTGAAGCATACCCACGGTTTGAATTTATCCAAAGGACAAGTAGTAAAATGCAGGGTTACAGCAAATTACCAGAAAAGACCAAAGATAGAACTTGTTGAGCAAGAAGACCTGGAACCGCAGGAAAGCCGGGTAACAAAAGAAAATGTCAGCAAAATAATCAATGCGCAGGCAAGAAACTGGAAGACAGGCGCCTTCGTCGACGTTCTCCTCATGACCGAAATGGAGGACAAAACATTTGAGAACGAATGCCGAAACTGGATAGACGAACTGAGGCAAAGCAATGTCAATCTCGAGCAAGTGCGAGACGACTGTGCCAATTTCATGGAACAATCGGACTTCCTCGGACTCTGTAACCCTACCGAACGCGAGCATTACCAACAACGACTGACACAAATAATTGACGAACTCGGATACTATATAACGGCTGATAAATTACTTTCCGACAATAAGGCGGCAGACTATATCGAGCATCTTCTTGACAAACTGGAGAAGACCGGTTACGTCTACCACCCCGAGCAGAACTTCGATGTATTGTCAATTCTCTTCCTTTCCGACAGTAGTCTGATGGAAGACAATATCTCAAGGCTCTTCGACATCATTCGCCGTTGGCCTGTGGCAATATGGGATAAAGAACCATTCAAGGGCGCACTTATAAAGACACTCAGCCTGTATGTCGACGAAAACATCCGGACTGTTGGTCGCCGCAATGACAACGGACGCCTTGTCCGCAACCTTATCCAGGCATTGAGCATACTTTATATCATCGCCAACAACAAGGACAACGCCGACGCCCAGATGCCCGACGAGCGCCTGCTCCTGTCCCGGCTCTGTGTCCTTTCCACCTACATTGACGAGTTCAACAATAAGGAACTTCTCTCACTTGCCGTCAGCGAAATGCTTTCCGGGAGCTATTACCGTCCACGTTTCGAGCTTGCCGATACCGTCGGTCAGACCATACCCTTCGATCTTAAGCGCCGTTCGTCAGCCCTGACGACATGGCCTGTGCGAACAAGCAACTGCTTCATCGGTAACAAGATGAGGCTTGTCGTCAGCAAGGACGGGCTCGCTATATGGTCGGACAACCCCAAGGCAAAAGCAGTTATTCCGGAACAGCTCAACCTCATGGGCAACCTGCAAGTCTACGCCGATCGCAGTATGATGCCATCCCTGTCGGGAGATATAACCGTAAGTGACAGCAAGCATCTTTGGGAATCCATTGAGCGCGACCTCTTTACGCTGTCGGGCACATCGCCCGTCATAGCCTCAAAGCCAGCCCAACAGCAACAAATAAAAGATGTATATGGCATAGGCGACAAGGTGAAGATAACGATTACCAGTGTCGAAGACGACGAAGAGAATGAATATGGCGAGAACATCGCTTACTGCACGATAAAGGGCGAGACCAAGGAAAGCGGATACATCTATGGCAATGACATCGTTTCCTACATGCACCATGTGGCTCAGTGGATGTTCCAGGACATGTATGGCAATCCACTGACATTCGAGGCGACCATCATCGACGAGGATAACGACGGCATGTTCCACTTCTCCATGCTCGACGATATAAAGGACTATGTCTGTGGACTTTACTCTTACGGCGACGACATTATCTGTTCCATGGGTAAAGCCCGCCGTGCCAACACATCCACTTATCCGTCGCCGGGAATCACCAAGGACGGTTTCAGCATAAGCCTAAACGGAAGTATCGGCGAAGACCTTGAGCGTGGCGACCTTGTCCTTGCAACCTATCAGGGCAAGGCAAACGGCAGTTTCCACATCTATTGTACCATCAAGGACCGCTTCGACGGATACAAAGTCGATGTCGCCCGTGCGTTCCATAACCTCATGCTCCGCTATTCTGAGAGCAACGAAGACTATCGTCAGACGCCTCAGAATGAAGAAAAAACCGAGCCGACGGTCATCGACATCGACGATTCCGACCGTGTGCTCGATGTCTCCTACGTCAAGGAGATAATCCGAATCATCGACCGCCTTGCCGTTATCGATGCCGACTATGTCCGCTCTTACAACTATATCGCCTTCATCCGTGTGCTCTGCATGATGGTAGGGTGGGACGACCGTGCCGATTACTACCGTGGACGCTTGCAGCTCATAGAGATGCTTTACGACTTCGCCATCAACGACCGGGTGAATGCCTCACAGCTCGATATGCTTCAGGACAACGAGTCGGAGCTGTTCCAAGGCGACACAAAGATGCACGAGAAGTTCATGCAGTTGCGCATCATCAGTTTTATGGGCAATCAGCCACACGACGAAGAGCTCATGAAATTCCGTAGCACGACCCAGGGGCTGACCCGCCAGATAGCCTCACTGGCAATAGCTTACAACATTCTCCTTGAGAACAACATGACCCCTCAGGCTAACGACGTGCTCAACCTTGTGAAGAACATGCTCCGCCTTAACGGCTATGAGTCCCACCTGAAGGTCTATGCCGGCGGAATAGAGTCACGGACGGTAGAGTTCAAGACATCGATAGTCTATCCACCATCAAACGATTCATTCCCTGACCTGAAGCGTCAGACCCACACCATTCTCACCGTTATCGCGTCGTTCCTCAATACCGATGGTGGTACATTATATATAGGGGTAAATGACAGTGGAGCCGGAGTGGGAGTCTATGACGACCTCTGCTATCAGGAGTTCAATGGCGACAAGGACAAATACCAACGATACGTTCTCGACTCGGTTGCACTTGAATGGGACAACAATGTTGCATCATACGTAAGCACCGACTGGGATCATGATGAGAAGAGCGGTAAGGATGTACTTATCGTTACCGTTGAGCCGTACGCCAAGGGAGTCAGCCTCGACGGCGAATGGGTCTACCGAAACGGAAGTGGTAACCGCCATCTCACAAAGGACGAGTTCGACGAATACAATGTCCGCCGACAGATAAGACTGACAAATGCCCGCCCAACAGTGGCTTCCGAGCCTACTGACGATACTCAGGAAAACGTTGAGGCTCAGCCAGCCTCGTCTGTTCCGACCGAACAGTCGAAGCCCCTTCCACCGGTTCATGTCGAGAAGATAAAGACCAGTTGCCGACGGAAGAACATCCTCGAGGAGTATGTCGACGGCTATCTGCCTTACGAAGCGTGCCTGAAGTTCATGCCTCACGGCAAATTCGAGAAGATAACTGACTATGACTATGATACAAACACTGAGCTCACCCTGCCTGTCTATGAAGACGATGTTCACGACGGTTATCTCATTCTCGGCTATGAGAACGGCACTATAGGCAAGGTTCCGGTCCGTGAGATAATGAAGTTCGACGACTATCGCAACTACAACCGTTACACTGGCTCGCGTCTTCTCTTTGCCGCAATAGCCATGGACGATGACGGAGTAATCACCGTTTCCGAGGAAGACAAGACCGGTCACCGTGTGATGGTTCGTGTCGATACCATTGCCAACATCGACAAATGCCGCCTGCCGGATAGCGGGGCGCGTGTCTTCAATGAAGGAATTTCGAGCCGGACACTGGGCTATGAGATTGCGCCTGCCGCAGGATTGCCTGATGTTAAGAACATTCTCAACAAGGATGTCCGCACGCTTGGTTTCCCTCTTGCCACCCTCTCGCCAGACATAAAGAGCAGGCTAGAGCAGTGGGGAGTAAAGTAAATGAATGTCTGAACTTGACTAAATGTAATTGATTGAAAATCTGATGATTTGTAAAAGGGTATCTTTTAGCTTGTAGAAGATACCCTTTTATCGTCTAAAAGAAACCCAAACGCAATCTAAAACATACCCAATCACAATCTAAGTAATGGCTATTCATAATCTAAGTATTTTTAGCGGACATGAATATTCATTTCGGCATAGTTTGTCAGTGGTCGAAAGATTCTGTATCTTTGCAGGCGAAATTGAGCAAGTACAGCTCAATCATGAATTAAATATTAACAATAAAAGCAATATGGATAAGGAAAAGAACAAGGAAGAATTCGAAGAACTGTTGCGTTCGACCAATCGTGAAGGCATCGACTATGTTATCGGCGACCTCGAGGAGGACGGCTTCTTCGAGGCTCCTGCATCGGCAGGTCATCACCTCAATGTCGAAGGCGGACTCTGCCAGCACAGTCTGAACGTATGTCATGCGGCATTGATGATTTGGGAAGGAATGAAGAAACTCGACCCGGCATCGATGAATGAGGTGAAGCGTGAGAGCGTCATCATTGCCTCACTTCTTCACGATGTTTGCAAGACCGACATCTATCGCCGTGCCGTCAAGCGCCGTAAGAACAAGGCAACCGGTATGTGGGAAGATGTTGACGGCTATGATATCAGCTATAAGAAGTTCCCGATGGGACATGGCGAGAAGTCGGTCATCCAGCTTCTGCTCTCAGGACTGGCTCTTCAGGACGACGAGATGCTTGCTATCCGCTGGCACATGGGAGCCTTCGGACTGAACTTCAACTCTTACGAGGACGAGCGTTGCTATGATACAGCCCGGCTGGAATATCCGCTCTGCGCCATTGTCCAGTGTGCCGACGGACTTGCTGCAGCTGTCATTGAGACAACAAGTGAGGAAATAGCCGACCTGTAATCGCCGGTTATTAAGATTTATGATTATATTTGTGGCAAATTATCAGAATAAAATCAATACATTATTATGGAAGTAGGACAGAAACTGCCGGAAGTACTTGGCACTGACCAGGACGGCAAAGAGATTAAGTTGAGTGATTTCAAGGGTAAGAAACTCGTGCTTTACGTTTATCCGAAGGACTCCACACCGGGTTGCACCAATGAGGCTTGCAGTCTTCGTGACAACTATGAGCGCTTCCTTGCCAAGGGTTATGCAGTTGTCGGGGTGAGCATTCAGAGTGCTGAAAGCCACAAGAAGTTCATTGCAAAGTACAACCTGCCATTCCCGCTCATAGCCGATACCGACAAGAAACTCGTCACCGAGCTTGGTGCCTATGGCGAGAAGAAGATGTATGGCAAGACGACTATGGGAACATTCCGCACCACGTTCATCACCGATGAGAATGGCGTTATAACCGAGATTTTCAAGCCAAAGCAGATCAAAGTAAAGGAGCACGCGGGCCAGATACTTGGAGAATAGAATCCCGGTTGTTTATGGTTTATATATGTTAAATAATTCATTTTTGGCGATTGACAAGCAGGATTTTGCCATTCTTGGTATTATCTCTTGTGAAAATCAATAAAGAAATAAAACATATAATTATGAACAAGATTGTTTCAACAATGTTGGCAATGCTCCTGATGCTTGCCTCTTTCTCAACAACGGCATCTGCGGCAAAGAAGAATTCCGGTTCGGTGGCTTACACTGTGCTGAATAACTATTATCACAACAACAACGCCCCTCTGCCGTCTTCCCCGCTTATCACGACTCAGAAGGAGTTCGACGAGCAGTTCGGCACCGCGGCTTACATGGGTAAAGGCGGTCTGCCGACGAAGGTGAACTTCAAGCGTCAGGCTGTGCTTGCAATCGTTCTGCCTCTGACCAATAAGACCACGGTCATCGACTCAGTGTCAGTAAAGGTTACCGGTGCCAACCAACTGACTCTTGCCTATACCGTTCATGAGGGCGGAGAGCGTGGATACACCACTCAGCCAATGCAACTCATGGCTATCGACAAGAAGTATGGCAAGTATCAGGTAAAGGTTGTTCCTACCGTTGTAAAGGATGTTCTTGTCAATACAGAGAAGTATGACTTCGTCAGTTATGTCGACAACCGTCATTCTATTCACTTAAATGTTGACTATCCGACAGAGAATGGTGTGCTGGGCGATTCACTTCGCCAGTTTATCAACAACCGTCTGGCAAATGTTGCGTCAGTATATACCTATCAGTCAATGTCGAAGATTTTCCCTTATAAGGGCAAGAACGACAGCAAGAGCTTTGTTCAGTACTATGCCGATTTAGTGGCTGACAGCATGGATGTTATCGACAAGGAAGTCCGCAAGTTCAATGATGCTGTTCACTGTGCATTGGAAGCAAGCGTAAAGCGCGTTTATGAGGATGAGAAGATTGTAGGCTATGAAGCCGATGGCTATATGTACATGTGTGGTGCTCATGGAGAGAGCTTCTGCTATGGCGCAACATTCGACAAGGCGACGGGCAAGCAGGTGAAAATCGTCAATGAGTCGCCAAAGCTGTTACAGCTTGTCACCGAGCGTCTTCGCAGGGACTGGAACATGCAGGACTTGCATTTCGAGAAGGAGCCTGTGCCAATGCCACAGGTCTGCCCTTATATCTCAGCCGATGGAAAGATAAAGTTCATTTATCAGCCTTACGAGATAGGAGCTGGTGCGCTGGGTATGCCGACTTGCAGTTTCTATCCTTACGAGTTGGAGGATTACCTTACAACCGAAGGAAAGAAGTTGGCTTACTGATTCCATGATTAACTCTAATCCACTGTGGGGACGCACACAAGGTGCGCCCCTACGGTGAAATTTAGTTGAAATAATAGTAATACGTATATTCAAGGTTAGGATAGATTACACGATAGGTATACGAGCTTACATCATAACCGCCTCTGTTTCTGTCGTGATTATATTCGACAGCTCCAAGTAGGTCTCTGCAACTTGAATTTCTGTAAAGACATAAATCATTGCCAACAGTTTTCAAATAATGGGTCTCAGTACCCTTAGATGCGTATCTCTGTGTCGCTTTATAATAGACGATTGCATGGACAACTATTGCCACTGGTTCGTCATAATCGCCTGATGAGCCGCCCGATGAGCCGTCACTTCGTTCCATGTTGAAGGTCATTTCACCCTTTGTGAACGGGAATGTTATCTGCATTGTAGAGCCGGTGAAGGATAGAACACGAAGACTCCAGCCTTTGTTCTCACTTGGATTAGTCTTCAGGAAGAGAGTCTGGTTGTTGGCATGATAAGTCCATGGCACAGAACTGCGCTCTATTGATGAGGCTCCGAACATCTTTAGGTCGGCGGTTCCGCTGGCATAAAGTTTCAGCGACATTAAGATAGTGCCGTCGGAGTTGCTTCCGAACCAACTTGTGCCAGCCAGCTGGCTTGATACCGATGATGATGAGTCCGAGCCATTGTCATCGTCATCACTGCTACAAGAAGTGAAAGAGAATGCTAGTGTAGTGTCCTGATCATTTCTTCTGTTATACTCATAACTTCGGATAAAGAGAAATTAACTTCACTCTTGCATCCTCTGTACGGAACTGCCAGACA
>OMZV01000044.1 GCA_900315635.1 uncultured Prevotella sp. | reverse complement strand
ATTTGCAGCAGGTCATCGGTCAGCAAAGCGTAAAGAGCATTTCACGTCTTCCAAACAAAATCTATCACGCAAAGTTGTGCATTACAAAATAAATGCGTATTTTGCTATTGATATTTGGGATAACATTATGATAGAATTATTTTTTTTGCTACTTTTGCAAACGCATGGAACTCCTGACAATAACAAATGCATAAACAGACAGAAGACCACATTTCTTTTGACAAGGAGTCGGAGTTTGAGGACGCCCTGACTCATCTTCTCACAGCGCACGGCTGGGAGGAGAAGATGCTCATGTACCCTACCGAGGAGGACCTGATAGAGAACTGGCGGAACATAATCTATGAGAACAACTGCCAGATAGACCGACTTGACAAGTACCCTCTGACGGCGACGGAGATGCAGCAGATTATCCAGCAGGTGCAGGCTTGCGGCTCACCATTCAAGGTGAACCGTCTTATCAATGGCGAGCTCGTGCAGATAACCCGTGACAATCCCGACGACAGGGCACACAACGGTAAGGTCGTCTACCTGAAGATATTCGATGCACATGAGATAGCCGGTGGAAAGAGCCGCTATCAGATAGCCCGCCAGCCGAAGTTCAAGTCGTCGCTGCCACTTGCCGGTGACAAGCGCGGCGACTTCATGCTGCTCATCAACGGTATGCCGGTAATCCATGTCGAACTGAAACGGTCGAAGGTTGATGTCAGTCAGGCGGTGTACCAGATTGTGCAGCGGTACGTCCATGAGGGTATCTTCGCCCACGGAATATTTGCCCTTGTACAGATATTCGTCGCCATGACTCCCGAGGAGATGGTCTACTTTGCCAATGCGGGCAAGGAAGAGAACTTCAAGAAGGAGTTCATGTTCCATTGGGCGGACTTCGACAACCGCCCCATCAACGACTGGCAGAAGCTTGCCGCCACGTTCCTTTCTATTCCTATGGCTCACCAGATGGTGGGGCTATATACCGTTGCCGACGATAAAGACCGGTCGCTGAAGGTGCTGCGCTCGTATCAGTACTATGCCGTGAGTGCCATCAGCGACAAGGTGAGGAATGCGCAGTGGGATGTCTTCGGACAGCGTGGCGGATATGTCTGGCACACCACCGGCTCGGGAAAGACTATGACGTCGTTCAAGGCTGCCGAGCTGATAAAGTCGAACTTCACCGATGTAAAGGTTGTCTTCGTCATGGACCGTATAGAGCTTGGCACGCAGAGCCTCGACGAGTACCGTGGCTTTGCCGGTGAGAGTGAGACTATTCAGGACACTGACGATACGTCGGTTCTCGTGGCTAAGCTCAAAAGTAACGACGATGCCGACCGCCTTATTGTTACTTCCATCAACAAGCTGTATAACGTCAGGGTGGGCGAGCAGAAGGTCGTTCAGTCGGACATTGACAAGATTGACGGCAAGCATATCGTGTTCATCTTCGACGAGTGCCACCGCTCGGTCTATGGCAAGATGCTGCTGAGCATTAAGCGGGTGTTCCCGTGTGCCATTTTCTTCGGCTTTACAGGTACGCCTATTATTAAGGACGACGAGGACAATGAGCTCGGCGAAGTGCCTACGACTGAGATTTTCGGCAATGAGCTGTGCCGGTATACCATTGCCGACGGTATCCGTGACGGTAATGTGCTGGCTTTCGACCCGTATAAGGTCGAGACTTACAAGGAGCCGGAACTCCGAAAGAAGATTGCCCTGAGGAAAGCTGATGCCGCCACCGTGAAGGAGGCTATGGCTGATGATGTGAAGAAGAAGGCTTATCTCCACTGGATGAACAAGAAGGAGGTGACCGACCTGGATATTGAAAACGAGCTGCCCGCCGACCAGTATGCCACTGACGAGCACCATGAGGCTGTGGTTCAGAACATCCTCGACAACTGGGAGACGCTGAGCCTCGGCGGTAAGTTCCATGCCATTCTTGCCACGAAGAATATTCCCGAGGCTATAGCTTATTATAAGTTGTTCAAGTCGGTAGCCCCGCAGATGAAGGTTGTTGCCGTCTTCGACGACAGTATCGACAATGACGAGCATGCCGCGTGGAAGCTCGACAACCTGCTGGAGATGCTCGACGACTACAACCGCCGCTATGGTATGAGCTTCGCACAGAGCTCGTATGCCCTGTACAAGAAGGACGTTCAGTACCGGCTGGCTCACAAGCGGCCGTACAACGATATTGACAATGAGCCCGACAAGCAGATAGATATTCTCATTGTCGTTACGCAGATGCTCACGGGCTATGACTCGAAATGGGTGAACACGCTGTACTGTGACAAGCTGCTAAGGAAGCAGAACCTCATTCAGGCGTTCTCGCGCACCAACAGGTTGTTCGGTCATGAGAAGCCTTTCGGCATAATAAAGTACTACACTCTGCCGTACACCATGGAACAGAATGTACAGCGGGCGTTCAAGAAGTACAGCGGCGACAAGCCTTTCGGCATATTCGTCGACAAACTGGAGGAGCATCTCAATACCATCAACTCGCTCTATCTGGAGATAAAGAAGATATTCAATTCGGATGGTATCATTGACTTCCGCCGTCTGCCTGACTCAAAGGCGTCGAGGAATATGTTTGCCAAGCGGTTTGCCGAGCTGACTCATTTCATTGAGCGGGCGAAGCTGCAGGGATTCGTCTGGGAGGAGACGGAATATGAATTCCGGCATCCGAAGGACGTGACAACGGTGAAGATGCTGCTCGACGAGCGTACTTACGAGGTGATGCGCCAGCGATATAAGGAGCTATTCACCGACAGGGCGCAGGGCAATGGCGGCGACGATGATGTGCCGTACCAGATAGAGGCTTATATCACGGAAACGGGAACGGGGACTATCGACGCTGAATATCTCGACTCGAAGTTCCGTAAATACGTCAAGAACCTCTATACCGAGGGACCGGGATCGGAGAATACCCGGCGTGCCGTGCAGGATCTCCACAAGAGCTTTGCGTCGCTCTCGCAGGACGATCAGGTGACGGCTATCCTCATTCTTCACGATATTGAGCGTGGCGACCTGCATCTGGAGCAGGGCAAGACGCTTCAGGACTATATAGCCAACTACCAGAAACGTGAGTCGAACCGGCTCGTCGATACCTTCGCTGAGGCTACGGGACTGGACAAGAAGAAGCTGAGGGAGATGATAAACCTTGGACTTACGGAGAAGAATATCAATGAGTTCAACCGGTTTAACGAACTTCTGGAAACGCTCGACAGCAACAAGAAGGTCGCTTTCGTTGAGAAAGTCTTTGGCAAGAAGATGAAGTCGTTCATTGTCAATATAAAGATGAAGGACATCGTCAAGGAATTCGTTATATATGCCGACAAGCGCAAGCCTATCATCGACGCGTGGCGTGGTAAGGCAACAAAGGATGAGGAAGGACCGAAGCAGTCGGCTGACGAGATGTTCGAGAGGATGGTGCAGATAAGTGCCAAGCCGCAGCCAAAGGTGGAAATAAAGGAGGAAACTCTCCGGGAGCGTGTTGGCAACGCTGTGGGGACGTTCTTCCATGGTGCTGATTATGGCGTGAGGAACACTACGGTGCTGACGGGAAAGCTCTTTGCCGTGCTGAACGCTAAGTCCATTCCTGAGCTCGATGGGGTGGGGATGTTCATTGATGACGCCCTCAGGCAGTTGTTTGTCGAGACTCCTACAATAGTCAAGCGGAGCAATGCGCTGCATGCGTTGCTAATGCGCTTTGAGGCTTTCCTGAAGAAGCTATACTTTATTATCAATGGCAAGGAGCTCCGCCCGTTTAACCCGGCAGAGAAAGACGCTACAATGAAGGACGCCATTAAGGCTTTCGATTGTCTCCGTGACCTGCGTGTCAACCCTAAGCCTCAGTATCAGCGGATGTTTGAGAATCTACGGCAGCTGCACTCGTGGCGTAACAGCGAGGCTCATGTGTCGCCTACTTTCAGTGAGAAGGAGCTCAACAGCAAGATCCAGTCGGTCCTCTCGGTCTATTATTTCGTCGTCGGCAAGGAACTCTCGGCTATCAATAAAGCCCTGTCCCGGTATCATGTCGATCCGTCATCGAATATCGGAATGGCTGCAGAGCCGCAGGAATAGCCCATGTTGGGGCGGCGAACTTTACCGAACTATCTTCGTTATTTCAATTTAAAGTGGTAAATTTGCACTTGCTATTTGAATTTGCGCTTCTAAGAAACAAAACAGATTCTTTAATATAGCTAGATATAAATAAGGAGGATTTATATGGAAAATAACAAAAAACTGACTCGCAGCATATCTGACCGCTGGATTGCTGGAGTGTGCTCCGGCATAGCAAAGTACTTCGACTGGGATCCGGCAATATTCCGGTTGGTTTATCTGGTACTGACCGTATGCACCGGATTCTGTGGCGTGATTGTGTATATCGTGCTTTGGCTTTGTATGCCGGAGGACAAAGGATATAATAACGGAATGCAATACTAATAATGACTATGACTTTAGAACAAATACTTGAGCATCGTCGGGCAGTACGCAAATATGACCCGACCAAGGAGTTGGATACAGAGAAGGTTAAGGAGTGCATCCGTCTTGCTACTCTAGCGCCGACAAGTTCTAACATGCAGCTATGGGAGGCATATCATGTTACTGACCCGGGGAAACTGGCAGAGATGGCACACGCTTGTCTTGACCAAGGCAGCGCAAAGTCGTGCAAGCAGATGGTGGTGTTCGTTACCCGTCAGGACAAATGGAAGGCTCATGCAAAAGCCGTGTTGAAAGCAGGCATTGAAGAGATTAACCAAAACAGTCCTGAAGACAGAAAGGCTCATCGCATTGCTTTGCAGAAGAAGTACTATGGCAAACTGATGCCCTTTACATACAAGCGTTGTTTCGGATTATTGGGCTTGCTTAGAAAAGTAATCGTACAGATAGTCGGCTTGTTCCGTCCGATTGTAAGACAGGTTACCGAAGGTGATGAGCGTACCGTTGTCCACAAGAGCTGTGCACTGGCTGTACAGACGTTCATGCTTGCAATGAGTGAGCAAGGCTATGATACTTGTCCGTTGGAAGGCTTCGACAGTCTGCTGGTAAAGAAGGCTCTTGGCTTACCTCATGATTGCGGTATCAATATGGTCATCACTTGTGGTGTCAGAACAGATGGCGGTGTGCGTGGTGACCGCTTCCGTCTGCCATTCGATGAGTTCTACCACAAGATTTAAATTGCCTTCAAGCACTTGGAAGAATGACTAAGGTATATAATAATTATTTCTTTTAGCCAGATGGCAACACCAAGAGTACACGAACCGTACTTTCCCATCCTGAGAAATACCATGTCTACCATGCCATTAAGTTAGGAAATTATAATGTAGGTGAGAAAGATGGTATTCTCACTCTGCCATTATATATGGGATTTCTGCTTAAGGATTAGTCTACTACTTAAAGGAGCTGGTGCAATTTTTAGCCAAATCTTGGAAAAACGGACAAAATATGGAGAAATACCTTGGAAAAACGGACAAAAATATCTAATTTTGCCTTGGAAAAACGGACAAAGCTATGATTACACGAAAGATTGATTCAATAATAGAACATTTCTATGAAGAAGACAATAAGGCCTTGTTGATAGACGGAGCCCGTCAGGTAGGCAAGACGTACTCCATCAGAAATTTTGGAAACAAGCATTTCGAAAGTTTCATTGAAATAAATTTTGTAAAGACACCCGAGGCTATTGACATCTTCAAGAATGCAGCAGACAGCGACTCTATCCTGCTTCGTTTAAGCGCTTTTACTGATAAGCCTCTGATTAAAGGGAAAACTTTGATTTTCTTCGACGAGGTACAGAAATGCCCAGAAATAGTTACTGCCATAAAGTTCCTTGTTGACGAAGGCAGCTACCGTTACATATTAAGCGGTTCTATGCTTGGAGTAGAACTAAAAGGATTATCATCTGCTCCTGTAGGCTATATGGATATTATGGAAATGTATCCAATCGATTTCAAAGAGTTCATAGGTGCATTGGGCGTGTCTTCCCGGATTTTGGATATGCTACATCAATGTTTCAACGACCGCACCATGATTGACGAAGTCATTCACAGCCGACTTATGCAACTGTTCCGCCTGTATCTTGTAGTCGGCGGAATGCCTGCTGCTGTGCAGAAATATCTAGATACCCATGACTTGCGTGAAGTCATGAACGAGCAGCTCGCAATACTAAAGCTGTACAAGTTGGACATATCTCAATATGATCCGAATAAGAAGTTGTATCTTGATGACATCTTCGATCTTATCCCATCTGAACTCAATGCCAAAAACAAGCGTTTCATCCTTAAGAACTTGAATGAGAATATGAAATTCAGCCGCTATGAGAACAGCTTCCTGTGGATGAGTGATGCCGGTGTTGCATTGCCTACTTATAATGTAGAAGAACCTGTACCGCCTTTGAAACTTTCTAAACAGAGGAATCTCTTCAAACTGTTCCAGAACGATGTTGGTCTGCTCGCTGCACAATACGCAGATGGCTTGCAGCTTCGCATCCTTAATGGTGACTCCAACATAAATTACGGAGCAATATTTGAAAACTATGTTGCAGAAGAACTTCACGCACATGGTTTTGACCTGTACTATTTCAACAGCAAGCGGCAGGGAGAGCTTGACTTTATAATAGAACAAGGTGGACACACTCTGCCCATAGAAGTAAAGTCCGGCAAAGATTATGAGCGTCATAACGCCCTTTCCAATGTGATGTCAAATATTAATTATGACATTCCTCTTGCCTATGTACTCTGCAACAACAACATCAAAATGGATGGGAAAACACTCTATATGCCAATATACATGACAATGTTTATTGAGCATACACAGCAAGGTTCTGTGAAATATGACATCGATTTGTCAGGGCTCCAATGATTAGCTCTAGTTTAGCTTTCTAGCTAGCTTAAGCTACATAAAATCTTATAAATTATCAACCGTCATTCTTTCAATAAGCGTATCGGTATTCACGTATTGGCACAAAAAAAACTGAGCAAGAGAGGTAGCTTGCTCAGTTCTATTATTCTTTTGTGGGTTGTTCCCAGCGGTCAGGCAGTAGATTCCTGTAGTTTTCCAATGGTGTGTTGGCCTAACAAACCGAATTTTCTTCATTTTAACAATTTGGTGATTAAAGACAACAAACCATTTTCCTTATTAGTCTCAACCATAAGGCTATCTCTTACACCTGCGTTTTGTCCAGCTTCGACATCTCTGGCATCATCGCCAATCATATAGCTCTGCGCCAGGTCGATATTGAAGTCTTTGGCAGCTTTTAACAAGAGTCCTGGTTTGGGCTTGCGACAATCGCAGGCAATCTTGTATTCTGGACGCTCACCCGCGAAGCCCTTGTCAGGATGGTGTGGACAAGATATATACCATCAAGATACGCACCATCACGACCAAGAAGCGTCTGCATTTTGCGATGTTTTTCATTTAGTTCATCCCATGAGACTTCCTCCCGAGCAATGACTGGCTGGTTGGTTACATCAGCATTGAGCAGCAAGAATGGTTCTACACCAATTTTGTCTCTCAACCGAAACAAGGCATCAGCATTGCCAAGGGGAGTCTCCTCAACGAAATAGTCTATCTTCACCCCAAGTTTGCTGCCATCTCCAAAATAGGAAAGGATCTTGTCTGCAAGGTAACCGACAGTTAATATGATATCATCAAACCCCTGACGACTTCAATTTTCTTGTTGATATTATCTATAATAACGGACCTCATTCACCGACTGTTTTCATGCTCTGCTTCTCTGCAGCGCGTCTGAAAGCCATTGGCGTCATCCCTGTCGAACGGGTGAGGAGATGTCTTCCAATGACAAATCTGTAGAAGCCAAAAGCTCTTTGGCGTGTTCCACCCTCCACTTGTTCACATATTCATAGAAAGTGGTGTGGAGCTGCTGATTGATGTAGTTGGAGATATAGGTACGGTTCGTTCCCACTGCCATTGCCAATTCCACGATATTCAACTTAGGATTGAGATATACCTTCTCCTTGGCAAAAGCCTTCCGGAAGCGTACTTCGAAACCATAGCTCTTCACCGGTTCTTCCTCTATTTCCTCCTTGTTTAGGCACTCCAATGCCCTTAGCATGTCGTCCTGCCGATAAACGAAATAGCAGAACATACCAATCATAAGCATTATCATGATATTATAGACCACGGCTATCATCTCTGAGGAAATGAAGGTATCGGCAGACCAAACGAACAGCATTCCGATATACAGATAAACGATATATTTCAGCCAGTAGAGCGACAACTCCTCGTTGGAGAAGTCGGATTCCAACTGTCTGTTGAACCGCTTAACAGCGAAATAGCCATAGACGACGATACCTACGGAATAGATGATTGTGAATATTAACATGGTAAAGTGTATAGCGTCATTGCCGGTGATGAGATAAGCCGCAAAAGCGCCAAGATAGATGACAGCATTAACGGCTATCAGCCAACGCTGGTCTTGCAGAGGATTCGTAAGCCTGATGATGATGAACAGCACGCAGGGCACCACGGTCATCTCCATGAAGTCTGTGATCGGTGACGACAAATGCATGGCATACGTACCGGAACAATAGAAGAGGTAGAATTCTATGACGCTAATCAGCAGTAGATAGAGCATAAAACGAAACATCATCTTCTGCAAGTCGTATTTCAGTCCTTTTTGATA
>OMZV01000040.1 GCA_900315635.1 uncultured Prevotella sp. | reverse complement strand
AGTAATTATTCATTGCGAAAGCAAAAATTCGTAATTAGTAATTCGTAACTCGTAATTAATTTACGCTTTCTTCGCGTCTTGTGCCTGGCACTCGGTGATGGCTACCATGTAGTAGATGTCGTCGACTGAGCAGCCACGGCTGAGGTCGTTGACCGGACGGGCGATACCCTGGAGGATAGGACCGATGGCGATGGCACCACCAAGACGCTGAACGAGCTTGTAGCCGATGTTACCAACTTCGAGGTTTGGAGCGATGAGAACGTTGGCATGACCGGCGATGTCGCTTCCCGGTGCCTTCTTCTGGGCTACTGATGGTACGAGGGCAGCATCTGCCTGCAACTCGCCGTCGACCTTCAGGTCAGGGAATTTCTCCTTGGCAAGCTTCGTGGCGTCAACAACCTTGTCGATGATGTAGACACTCTTGCCGGTAGCCTTGTCCTTGGCATCCTTGGCAGAACCCTTGGTCGAGAAACTCAGCATGGCTACGCGAGGCTCTTCGAAGCCTGCTACGCTGTGGGCGGTCTGTGCTGTGGTGTAAGCAATCTGAGCAAGCTGGTCGGCGGTAGGATTTGGTGTTACGGCAACGTCGCCGAGGACTACTACACCGTCCTCGCCATACTGCTTCTGGTCGGTAATGAGAAGCATGGCACCGCTGACGCAGGTGATGCCTGGAGCGCACTTGATGATCTGCAGTGCTGGACGCAGGGTGTCGCCTGTTGTTGACAGTGCACCAGAAATCTGTCCGTCGGCATCGCCGGTCTTGATAATCATGCAACCAAGATAGAGGTTGTTCTTGGTTACAAGCTCGCGCGCCTGTTCGATGGTCATACCCTTCTTCTTGCGGAGCTCGGCAAGAAGCTGAGCATATTCCTCGGTCTTAGGGTTGTTCAGAGGGTCAACGATAGTTGCCTTGTCGATGTTCTTCAGACCCCACTGGGCTGCAAGCTTGTGGATATTGTCTGGATTACCGATAAGAATCAGGTTTGCCAGTTCGTCACCAAGAACTTTGTCGGCTGCTTTCAGAGTGCGCTCCTCTTCTGCTTCTGGGAGCACAATGCGCTGCTTGTCGGCCTTAGCACGCGCTACTATCTTCTGTAATAAGTCCATGAAATGTTTAATTGTTATATGTTTGATTTGTTATTTCCAGTTTGCAAAATTAAGAAAATAAATCCACATACCTTATTTATATAAGGATAATATTTCTTAAATCAAAAGACATCGTTTACGTAGGAATGGCTTGGGAATCAAACGGACATCTCACGGGTGAGAATACTCTCAAGCTGTTCGGCAGACAGACGCAGCTGGAACTCGCCCTTGATGGCTACGCTGATGCGACCGGTCTCCTCACTGACAACAATGGCTACTGCATCGCTGTCTTGCGAGATACCCATAGCGGCACGGTGGCGCAGTCCGAGTTCCTTTGGAATGTCGGTCTTGTGGCTGACAGGGAGAATACATCCGGCGGCACGGATGCGCTTGTTCGATATAATCATGGCTCCGTCGTGGAGTGGGGAGTTCTTGAAGAAGATGTTTTCTATTAGGCGCTGGTTTATCTTCGCGTCAATGACATCACCGGTGTCGGCAATATCGTCGAGCGGGGTTGAACGCTCAATGACAATCAGCGCACCAACCTTGCCACGTGCCATGCTCATGCAAGCCATGACGATAGGCATAATGGCTTCCTTGTCGGCTTCCTGCTCGGTCGAGCCACGGAACAGTCTGACAATGTTCTTGACCTTCTGGTGGGCACCTATGTTATAGAGGAAATGGCGTATCTCCTCCTGAAACAGCACTATAAGACCGATAACACCAACAGAGACGAGTTTGTCTAGGATACTGCCGAGCAGCTTCATCTCCAGCACCTGGCTGACAAAGAGCCATACCAGCACGAACACAAGAATACCGTAGAACACATTCAGTGAGCGGCTTTCACGCATCAGCCTGAATATGTAGTACAGCATCAGTGCCACAAGCACTATGTCGATAATGTCCTTTATGCCAAACTCGAAAAACATAATCTTTAATTTAGTTGCTAATTACTAGTTACTAATTACTAGTTACTAATTACTAGTTACTAATTACTAGTTACTAATTACTAGTTACTAATTACTAGTTACTAATTACTAATTATCGCATTGATTTAGTAGCTATCAATTATTAACTATCAATTAGTAATGCGAAGCACAAATTAGTAATTCATAATTAGTAATTTGTAATTATTTTCACTGCCTGTACAGCCTCTTTGACGTCGTGGACACGGAGGATGTCGGCACCGTTCATTAGGGCGATGGTGTCAACAACGGTCGTTCCGTTGAGCGCCTCGTCGGCAGTAATGCCCAGGACTTTCCATATCAACCGCTTGCGTGACAGACCGGCAAGTATCGGCATACCAAATACTTGCAGCTTTTCCTGCTCACGGAGGATCGCGAAGTTCTCCTCAATGGTCTTTCCGAATCCATAGCCCGGGTCGAGGATGATGTCCTTGACGCCGAGGTCACGCAGTTGCTGAATCTCACGGCTGAATCCCATGACCATATCGCGCATGTTACCTTGTACCGACATGAGGATGTAAGGAACTTTCAGGTGTCCCATCATACGGAATATAGCCGGATAGTCCTTAAACTTATCATCACCGTCGACAACATATTTCTCCTCCAGCGGCTTGTCGACGATACCAGTTATTCCACCTTCGGACACATCGTTGATGATGTCGGCGCCATATTCCTCGACCACCATCTTTGCCACATTCGGGCGGTAGGTGTCAACCGAAACGACGGCATCCGGCTGCTCACGGCGGACTATCGGCAAGGCAAAACGCAACCGGCGCATCTCTTCTTCCTCGCTGACCTCGTCGGCTCCGGGACGTGTCGAGAACGCTCCGACATCAATGATTCCACCGCCTTCGCTGATTATCTGGTTGGCGCGGTCGGCAATCTCTGATTCTGTTTGCTTGCGGCTTCCGGCAAAGAAGCTGTCGGGAGTACAATTCAATATTCCCATCACGACCGGCGTGTCGAACGACATGAGCCTTCCGTGAACGTTTATGGTGTATCCGTTAGTTTTGTTCATAGCTATAAATCTAATTTGCAAAGTTACCATAATTTTTGGACTTAATGCCGTTTATGCAGAATTAATTAGCATGGAATTGATAAAAAACCGGATGACAGAAGTCTCCTGTTACGTTGATAGTGTAAAGTTTATTCTGCAACTAACGGTTAAACGTCTTTCATCTAACGGCTAACCGCTTTGTAAAAGATACCCGTTTAGCTTGTAAAAGATACCGTTTTACAATGTAAAAGATACCCGTTTACAAGCTAAAAGATGCCGAATTAGAAACCAGTTGATTATCAGATAATTACAAACTTAGTTCAAAATAGTCCAAATGTCTTGATTTTGTAACGAATTGAATATAACAAAATAAGGGACTCTGTCTCACGACAGCGTCCCTTAGTGACTAAACTTAATCTACAAACCTGAGTTTTTATTATTCTGAGATGAATAACTTTTGCTATAAGACTAAAAAACTGCAATTAACCTAAATACTATCTATCTACCAAAAAAGGCTTATATATCTTCAATTGTAAGGCTTTACTTATGAGTATATTTTAAATTCATACCTTTTCCTTTTCTCTGGTGCAAAGGTACGATGGAATTCCGTCTGCGGCAAATTCTTTCAACGAACTGGCTCCTTTATTCAGTAAATTCAATGAAAACGAGTAGGAAGTCCATTGAAAATAGCTGTTGCGTGCCTTAACAACCGCCCTGTTTAAGGGAAATCTTATGGTTTGCTCTCGCCCTCGACATACTCCTCAAGGAACATGTGCTCGCCGTCGAAAACAGCGTAAGTGAACTGCCAAATCCAGTCGCCGAGTATCAGCATGCGTGCCGTGTGGCCCTCTACTCGCGGCAGATTCAAGTCGAGTTCTATGTGGCGGTGCCCGTAGATGTAGTAGTCGATGTTCGGATGCGTCTTCATGTACTCCTTTGTGTAGAGCACGAGATATTCCTTGTCCTCGCCCATGTAAGGCTCTTCCTTGCCGTCGGGACGTTTCAGCCGGCTGTGCTTTGCCCAGTTCTGCCCGAGTTGCATGCCCCACCACGGGTGAACGAAGTTGAGCATCTTCTGGCAAGTACGGCTGTGGAACATCGCCCGCAGGAACTTGAACGAGCGGCTTGGGTCACCGAGTCCGTCGCCGTGGGCGAGATAGAACACCTTGTCGTATATCTCAGTTGTGATGGGTTTGCGATGAACGATCAGTCCACATTCCTCCTCAAGATAGCCGTAGGTCCATATATCGTGGTTGCCGGTGAAGAAATGTACCTCGACTCCCATGTCGGTAAGCTCAGAGAGCTTGCCTAGAAAGCGGGTGAATCCCTTAGAAACCACATAGCGATACTCGTCCCAGAAGTCGAACATATCGCCCAAAAGGTATATCGCCGAAGCCTTGTCCTTAATGGAATCAAGGAACCGGACGAGCCTGCGCTCTTGAGTTCGGCGGTGCTCGATGGCAAGTGAACCAAGATGGGCATCGCTGAGGAAATAGACGTTCTTACCCATTATTACTCGAATCCTAATTCTATTTTTGCCTCGTCGGACATCATGCTCTGGTCCCATGCGGGCTCAAAGACGAGGTTGACGTTGGCAGCCTTGACGCCCTTGACACTCTCAACCTTTGTGCGGACGTCCTCAAGAATGAAGTCGGCGGCGGGGCAGCTTGGTGCCGTGAAGGTCATGTCCATGTCGACTGAGCCGTCGTCCTTGACGTCAATCTTGTAAATCATTCCGAGATCGTAGATGTTTACCGGAATCTCCGGGTCGTAAACGGTTTTCAGCACGTCGACAATTCGCTCTTCAATATTGGTCTTTTCTTCTTGTGTCATAATAGTATTCTTTCTTTTGCAAATTTACTTTGTTTTTTTGAAAGATGCAAGTATCATGCCAAAAATATTATGTATGACCTCAAAGCCTAGAGTCTTCCTTTCTCTCGGTAGCTGTAGTATGAGCCATCGCAGACTATCACGTGGTCGAGGAAGTATATCCTCATAATATCACATGCTTTCCTTATCCGCTCGGTCAGCTTGTCGTCGAGTCGGCTGGGCGAGTTGTTGCCGCTGGGGTGGTTGTGACATAATGCCATGATAGTAGCATTGTTCATCAGCACTTCCTTCATTATGACCCTTACGTCAACGGCAGTCTCGGTTATTCCGCCGTGGCTTATGCGCACTGCCTTGATGAGCTTGTAGTTCTGGTTCATGAGCAGAATCCATGCTTCCTCGACATCGAGGTCCTGCATTTTCGGGTGCATGTAGTTGTAGACGGCGGTCGCCGAGCCAAGGTCGGTGCGTACCTCTGCCTTCGTCATGGAACGCCGCTTGCCGAGTTCGCAGGCGGCGATGATAGTAATTGCCTTTGCCGGTCCCATGCCGTGATACTGCTCGAGGTCGTGGATGGACATCTTTCCGAGAGTGTTCAGGTTGTTGTTGCAGTCGTGGAGAATGTCCTTCATGAGGTCGACGGCACTCTGCTTTGTCGAGCCGGAGCCTATGAGTATTGCCAGTAGTTCAGCGTTGCTGAGGGCTTCGGGCCCCATCCGCTCAAGTTTCTCGCGCGGTCGGTCGTTGATGTCCCAGTCACTGATTGTCATTCGTTGTTTAGATTCAGGTTTTTCGTATTCCATGTCGTTGGTTATTTATAGAAGTTCTTCTTATAGGCTTCGAATTCGCCCTTGCCTCTGACGCACCGTTTCCACCATGCCGAAAGGAATCCGCAACCATAGCCCATGAGCTGGGTGAATGCCGCACGGACGCTGAGCAATCCTATCCAAAGGCTGTGGCTCTGTATTGTTGAGTCGATGCAGATGATGAGGCTGTAGAGAATCAGTGGGGCAAGCCCTATTATGCAAAGAACTAATCCTGTGGAGTTGACGGTACCGTCAGGTATCAGCGAACCGAAGATGTCGATATAGCCCAAGCCTAGAATAAAGATAATGAGTAGGGCAATCACTCCAATGGTGAACACCATCGGCAACAGGTGGACAATCTTCAGGCTCTCAGGATACTTCTTATAGAGATTTATGCGGGCTATTCCACTATTGTAGACTTGCCGCCAGAACTTGCGGAAGTCGGTGCGACGCTTGTGGTAAACCCATGCTCCGGGGAACAACCGGCACTTGTAGCCTGCCTTGAATATGCGGATAGAGAAGTCGATGTCCTCGCCGAAACGCATCTTGGAGAATCCTCCAAGCTTATTGTAGACTTCACGACGGATACCCATATTGAATGAGCGTGGATAGAACTTGTCGAGTTTCTTCTTGCCGCCACGTATTCCGCCGGTGGTGAAGAAACTTGTCATGGAGTATGAAATGGCTTTCTGTGTTGGTGTGAATGACGAGTGCGCACGGTCAGGTCCGCCGAAAGCATCTGCCGGCTCACGGCTGAGTTCGTCGGTGATGGCAGCCAGATAACCTTCTGGCACAACGACGTCGGAGTCCAGAATGAGCAGATAGTCGCCCTTGGCACGCTCAGCGCCATAGTTGCGGCTCTGTCCCGGTCCGCTATTCTCCTTATTATAATAATGTATATCTAGTTTGCCGTTATACTTCTCGCAAACATCCTTGCATGGAACTGACGAGCCGTCCTCTACTATCACGACTTCAAAGTCTTTCTCCTTCTGCTTCGTCAGACTGTCGAGCAGTTCGTCAACTTCGTCAGGGCGGTTATAGACAGGTACAATAATGGAATACTTCATAATAGATAAACAAAAATCCCCACCAAGTCTCCCCCAAGGGGAGGATGTTTAGTTACTTTAATAGAAGTGAGGTATATTAATACCTAATGTAATCAAACACCCTCCCCTTGGGGGGAGGCTTGGTGGGGACTTGTGGTTTCCCTTTTTTACTTTTCAGTTACACGGCCAACATAGCTGCCGTCAGAAGTCTTAACGGTGATAGTCTCGCCCTCGTTGATGAACAGAGGAACGCGAACCTCAGCACCGGTCTCAAGTGTAGCAGGCTTTGTAGCGTTTGTAGCAGTGTTGCCCTTTACGCCCGGCTCGCTGTGAGTAACCTTGAGGTTTGTCTTGTCAGGCATCTCAGCTGAGAGAATGTCACCGGTCTGAGTATCTGTCTGAACGTCGACAACGTCGCCTTCCTTCATGAACTCGCCGCCTGTAATCATGTCGCGGGCAATAGGAATCTGCTCGAAAGTCTCCTGGTTCATGAAGATGCAGCCTGTAGCGTCTTCGTAAAGGTACTGATATGGACGATGCTCAACACGTACGTCGTCGAGCTTGAATCCAACCTGGAATGTACGCTCAAGTACGCGGCCGTCGGCTACGTTCTTCAGCTTAGTGTTCATTACAGTGTTACCCTTACCCGGCTTGCGGTGCTGGAAGTCAATGCACTTCCAAATGCCGCCATCCATGCGGATGCATGTTCCAATCTTGATTTCCTGTGAGTTAATCATAATTTGCTAATATCTAATTTATCGTATTTTCGATTTGCGGCTGCAAAGTTACATTATTTTTAGAAAAAAACCTAAATTATCTGACTAAAAATCGTTTATTCTTTGGTTATTTCCAAAAGTTTATGTAATTTTGCACCCCGTAACGACAAAAACAGCCTTGTCGCTGCGTGTAAATAGCACAATAACAATAAAATACAGATAAAACAATGAAGAGAACATTTCAGCCACACAACCGCCGTCGCGTCAACAAGCACGGTTTCCGTGAGAGAATGGCAACAAAGGACGGTCGCCGCGTATTGGCTTCCCGTCGCGCTAAAGGACGCAAGAAGCTGACTGTTTCTGATGAGAACCACGGCAAATAAGAACCGTCTCTGAAGAGATAATTAGAGCTAGGACGGAAGGAAACAAGTTATTCGCTTGGTTTCTTTCCGTTTTTTTGTGCCTTGCAGAAAGGCTTGCTGCATACCATAAAGGAAAGAAAAATTCATTTTTTCTTTGATATTCCACTCATTTGCAGTACCTTTGAAACCGCAAATCTGTTTAAGATGGGAAACAAAGTCAAAAAGTTCTTCAGTGCCTATCTTTGGGGCAACTTCTATGCTATGTTCCTGGTGCTCGTCATTCTTGGAGTGCTGGTCAGATATGGCATTGACCTGTATACTCACCACGGTGAATCAATCGTGGTGCCAAACTTCGTGCATAAACAGTTTGACGATGCCTCTGACCTGGCCGATAAGGTAGGACTTAAGATAGAGGTGAATGATACGGGCTATGTGAAAGAGCTTCCACCAGACTGCATCCTGGAACAATCGCCGGTGCCGGGCAAGCGCATTAAGTCGACGCATGTCGTTTATGTAACAATCAATGCGGCAACAGCTCCGGCTCTTGTGTTGCCAGACCTTATAGACAACAGCTCCTACAGAGAGGCTCAAGCCAAGCTTATGTCAATGGGATTCAAGGTCGGCGACCCGCAATACCGTCCGGGAGAACGCGACTGGGTCTATGGCATAACGGTTAACGGAAAGCCTGTTCATACCGGCGACCGTATACCAAAGGATGCTACTCTCATTATTCAGGTGGGTGACGGAACACGTGATTATGCCGACACTACACTCATTGATCAGGATGAGTACGAGGGAGTTGATGTTCCTGAGGACGACAAGACTAAGAATGACGCCGATGACTATGAGTACGAATACAAATGGGAGATAGTTCCGGAAGATCAGGATGTGCCTGACGCCATAGAAGAACGGCCGCTCGACGAAGCCACTGAGCCGGAAGACCAGGGCGGAGTAAAGAGTGAGTGAAGATCTCGGGAAAGTGAAGAGCTCGGGAAAGTGAAGAGTGAAGAACGAAGAGTGAATAGTGAAGAACGTTTACGAAGAGCGAGAAAATAAATGGCTGAGAAAGAATTGGACGATATAAATAATGACATGAACGACGAGGAACTCGATGGCGAGCAGCAGCTCTATGAGCATTTCCGGCTTGTAGTCGACAAAGGTCAGGAGCCTGAGCGAATCGACAAGTACTTGTTCGTGCGCATGCAGCACTCCAGTCGCAACCGCATTCAGAAGGCTGCCGACGCAGGATTCATTCATGTCAACGACCGTCCGGTGAAGAGCAGCTATAAGGTTCGCCCTGACGATGTCATAACTCTGATGCTCGACCGCCCACGTCATGATAATACAATAACGGCAGAAGATATACCTCTTAATATAGTATATGAGGACGGCGACATAATGGTCGTAAACAAACCCGCAGGACTGGTTGTCCATCCCGGCGCGGGAAATTTCCACGGAACGCTCATCAACGCCGTAGCTTGGCACTTGCGCAACATGAAGTCGTTCGACCCAAATGACCCTGAAGTCGGTCTTGTCCACCGTATTGACAAGGATACCAGCGGACTGCTTGTGGTTGCAAAGACTCCGGAAGCGAAGACCGGACTGGGATTGCAGTTCTTCAATAAGACGACACACCGTAGCTATAACGCCCTGGTTTGGGGCAACTTCACTGAGGATGAGGGCCGCATAGAAGGAAATATAGCCCGCGACCCGCATGACAGGCTCCGGATGACAGTCTTTCCGCCTGATTCCGGAATAGGCAAAAGTGCCGTGACCCACTACCGGGTACTTGAGAGGTTCGGTTACGTAACGCTTGTTGAATGTGTTCTGGAGACCGGTCGCACTCATCAGATACGTGCCCACATGAAGCATATCGGGCATCCGCTCTTCGGCGACGAACGCTATGGCGGAACCGAGATCCTCCGTGGACAGCGTAGCAGTACTTACAAGGCATTCATACAGAACTGCTTCAAGATATGCCCGCGGCAGGCTCTGCACGCCAGAACTCTTGGATTCGTCCACCCACGGACAGGTAAGCAGATGGACTTCACAAGCGAACTGCCCGAGGATATGAGCAAGTTGCTTGATAAGTGGCGTACTTTCATTAATGGGTCCAAAGCCTAGAGGACTCCCCAAGCCCCTCCACTTGGAGGGGATGTTAAGAACTTTGTTAAACATAGAAATTATTACAAGTAAGGATAAACTTAAAAAATTAAATAAAGTCCTGAGCCAAGTTTCAAATAGTTTTAGGTAACCAAACATCCTCCCCTTGGGGGAGGCTTGGTGGGGACATAGATAATTGCATTATGAAAAATTTAAAGAGAACAATTGCTATCGTTTGCGGTGGTGACTCATCCGAACACGATGTTTCCATGCGCTCAGCGCAAGGACTATATTCCTTCTTCGACAAGGAAAGGTACGACATTTATATTGTCGACATCAAAGGACAGGATTGGCACGTCGACTTCCAGGACGGAACGACAGCGCCTATCGACCGCAACGACTTCTCATTCATGGGAAAGAACGGTAAGGTCGTAATGTTCGACTACGCATATATCACTATTCACGGACAGCCTGGCGAGAACGGACCTATCCAGGGATACTTCGACCTCATCCATCTGCCTTACTCTACAAGCGGTGTGCTCATTGAGGCAATGACCTTCGACAAGTATGTTCTCAACAACTATCTCCGTGGCTTCGGTATCAACGTTGCCGACAGCATTCTCCTCCGCCGGGGTGAGAAGTATGACGAGAAGGAAATAGAGAAGCGCCTTGGCATGCCGGTATTCGTTAAGCCTGCAGCCGACGGCAGTAGCTTCGGCGTCAGCAAGGTGAAGAATGCCGATCAGCTTGCACCGGCTCTGCGTGTCGCTTTCATGGAAGGCTCAGAGGTGATGATTGAGGCTTATATGAAGGGTACTGAGATCTCCCAGGGTATCTACAAGACTAAGGAGAAGTCTGTCGTGCTCCCTGCTACTGAGGTCGTTACACAGGACGAGTTCTTCGACTATGATGCAAAGTACAATGGCAAGGTAACTGAGATTACGCCTGCCCGTCTGGCTCCTGAGACAGCCAAGGCCGTTGCTGAGACAACAAGCCGCATCTACGATATTCTGCATGCCAACGGAATCATCCGTGTCGACTACATCATCACTAAGGATGCTGACGGAAATGACAAGGTGAACATGCTTGAGATAAACACCACGCCGGGAATGACAGCTACAAGCTTCATCCCTCAGCAGGTAAAGGCTGCCGGACTAGACATCAAGGACGTCCTGACCGACGTTGTTGAGAACCAGTTCTAGTATTGGATGTCCCCACCAAGCCTCCCCTAAAGGGGAGGATGTTTAATCACTTAAAATCTATAATGTTATGAATGAACAACCATCATCTAATAAATTAAGTAATCAAAAGTCTTCTGTTGATGGAGGCTTGGTTGGGACAGGTGTTCACCAGTTTGATGCCATTCGGCCTTTCGAGCCCGAAGAACTGCCAATGGTCTATGACCGTCTGCTTGCTGACCCACAGTTTCAGCAGATACTTAAGTTCATATTCCCTGATGTTCCACTAGCTGCTTTGAAGCAGAAACTCTACGGCTGTAAGACCCTGCTTGACTTCCAGTTGGCTTTTGTCAAGAGTATTCTTGAGAAGATTCTGGCAAAGGCAAGCAAAGGTTACGACATGGATTCGACGCAGCTCGACAAGCAGGCTAACTACACCTTTGTGAGCAATCATCGTGACATTGTCCTCGATTCGGCTATCCTCGACTTGCTTCTTGTAGATAACAAGTTCTCTACGACTTGTGAGATTGCCATTGGTGACAATCTGCTTAAGTATCCGTGGATAAAGGATGTTGTCCGTCTTAACAAGAGTTTCATCGTCGAGCGTGACCTCCCTATGCGCCAGCTTCTACTAGCCAGCAAGCGTCTTTCCGAATACATGCATTATGCCATTGCCGTGAAGCATGACAATATATGGATTGCACAGCGTGAGGGACGTGCCAAGGATTCCAATGACAGGACTCAGAAGAGTATACTGCAAATGATGGCTATGGGTGGCGAAGGCTCTGTCATCGACCGTCTGAAGAGTCTGCATATTGTTCCGCTGGCTATTTCGTATGAGTTCGACCCATGTGATTTCCTTAAGGCAAAGGAATTTCAGCAGCGTCGTGATACCGAGGACTTCCACAAAGGTCCTATGGATGATGTTACAAGTATGAAGACGGGAATCTTCGGTTACAAGGGCTTTGTGCATTATCATTGCGCCCCGTGCATTGACGATTATCTGTCAACGCTTGACCCGAAGGCTCCTAAGGGTGTTCTCTTTGAGACTATTGCGCAGCATATTGACAGTGAGATTCACAGGAACTACCGGCTTTATCCTAACAATTACATAGCTCTCGACGAACTTCGTGGTACTGACCATAGCGACAAGTACACTACAGCCGACAAGCAGACATTCGATAAATATCTTGCAGGACAGCTACAGAAGATAGATCTTCCGAACAAGGATGAGGCTTTCCTCCATGAGCGGATGTTGACTATGTATGCCAATCCGGCTATCAACTTCGCCAAGGCTAACGGGCTACCGGAATAAGTCTTTTATTCCGGTTCCTTGATTATTTATTTGTAATTTACCTCTATCTCCTTGTTGAATCCACGGGAGTCCTTAAGGATAAACTTGTAGGTTTTGCCCTTGGTAAACTTTATATTGTTGAAGTCGTCTATGCCGGAGACCATTCGTCCGTCTACCGACACTACGACGTCACCTTCTCGGAATCCGTCCTTGTAATACTCGCTGGTATGTCGGATGGATGCGACAACCGTTTGCCCGTCGTCTTCCATATAGCTCACGTCGTCGATGTGGTTGTTCACCTCGACGCTGTTTCCTCCGGTGTACGACCAAAACTTCATCCGTTTACGCTTAGGATTTATCACGAAAGTTCCATAGTTCAGTATGGCACCGCCAAACTTGGAGTCGCCCTGGGTAGTGTATGAGTGGACATTGCGGAAGGTAAAATTGCCCCAAGGAAGGGTGGGGAATCTCAGAAAGAAAATGAGATCCCTCTTCTCGGCTCCATAGCTTCCGACGGTATTCTGCCCGTAGGTCGTCTCCTCAACAAGCTTAGGCACACGCGGGTCTTTTTTCCTTTCGGCATCAAAATGGGTCTTGTTCACGACGAACAGATCGGTAGAGCCCATGTCGAAAAGCACCGGCTCATTGTAGTCCAGCCATGTGTTGATGCTCAGATAAGGAGTCCATCGTTTCAGCTTGTATTTTATCTCGAAGCCGGGCTCCTTGTCGAAATAGTTCTTACGGTCGGTGAGTATCAGTCTTTTTCGTTTGGCATCAATCTTTGCCTGTAACCCTTTGTTGAATAGGTCGAAACCTATTATGCCATCGTAAATGTTGTGCTTGTTGTGGCGTTGCAGCAGACTTGCCTTGTATCCGCGAATCGATAGCCCGTCGGGTGAGCCAAGCTTAAGTTCCGGATATTCCACGATAGGTATAGTGTCGGTCAGTCCGTTGGCATCGCGTGAGTTTATGTTGCCAAGTGGACTGCTGTAGCCTGTGTTGGCTCCGATGTATGCCACGCCCTGCGACGAACCTGTGTCAAGGTTGAACAGATGTCGTTTGCCATCAATGTAGACCGGTATGTATATTTGGTCGCCTACGAATTCAATCTGAATGGTGTCGACAAAGTCTGCCTTGCCAACGGTCATTTCGTGGGTGTTGTATCGGTGCATACCATCATCGTTGTTCAGCTTTTGGGCGCATGCTGTCAGTGGCAGCATCATCACAGTGAATATAATAATGTATAATAGTCTGTCTTTCATATTTCATTCTTTCTTTCTGCTGGGCTTCAGTCCCATAAGATTCATGGTAAGACTGATTTCTGTGTACGTTACTTCCGGTGGGCACAAATTCTTTATCGGTTTCATGCCGCTTTCTATCCCCACATTTTTAATTATGCGTTCTATCTTCTCTCTGTGCTGGATAGGCAGAATTGTATCGATAGGTATGTCGCCCCGAAGCGCATAGAAGGCAAGATGACCAAAGATAGTATCTGCTTTCAGATTCCTCTCTTCGGCTATTTCCTTGATGGTCTTTCCTTGTTTATAGAGGTCGAAAGTTGCTTTCCGTGTGTCAATCTTTGGTTTCTTTTCCTCTTTTACATTCCCGGAAATGCCGTCAGACTTGCTTTGATGACTGGATGTCTTCGATTTTGTTGATGTGCGTGCCGCTTTGCCGCCGTTCTCATCCATCGCGTTCAGTACTGCTTCTTGCTTGAACTTCAGATAGCTCTGTGGAGTATATCCATTTTCGGCAATATCTGTCAGCAGGTAACGCTTGCCGAGCCAGATGTCATGCATGTCGGTGTAGGCATGGTCGAGGCGGCGTTTTATCATTTTGTTGTTAGTCTGGAGAAGTCCGGTTCGCTTTATCAGGTCATCGAATATGTCGGTAAGCTGACCGGCAAAATATGCTGCACCACGTTTCACCCGCTCTAGAAAATCTGTGCTATGTGCTTGTTCGTCAGTGAGATTCTCTATTTTGTTAGTCCATGTCTTAGCCGTTGGTATGACCTTAGTACGCAGGTCGCCCAGTGCAGTATGGTGAAGTGCTGCCAGCGCACTTTTGCTGTAGAAAAACTCTTGCATAACGCGGTCTAGGGATGACTCGGCAACGAGTATTGGCTTGAAGTTAAACAACTCTACAAGCAATTGCTTGTAGTATGCTTCCTTTAGCTTTGGAAGTCGCTCAATGCTTTCCTTTGCCGCGGCGCCCTGGTTGGCTACATAGTCGCTGACGCGTGAGTCGTTGATAATGGCAGATGGCTCAATGGGGGAGGCAAGAACCATTCCTTCAAGTGTCTTGCATCGGCTAAGGGCTACATAAACCTGACCGGACGCAAACGACAACTGGGCATCAATGATGGCGTGGTCGAAGGTAAGGCCTTGGCTTTTGTGGATGGTTATCGCCCATGCTAGCCGCAGGGGATATTGGGTGAAGGTGCCGACGACTTCGCTTTCTATCTGATTGGTGCTGTCATTGATTTTGTACTTCGTATTCTCCCAGACTTCTTTTTCAACTTCTATTGCTTTTTCGTCGCCGGGACAGAGAACAAGTATCTGGCGTTCGTCGACGTAGGTTACATGACCAATCCTGCCGTTGTAGTATCTGCCTTTCGGGTCATTCTTGAGAAACATTACCTGTGCTCCGGTCTTCAGGGTCAGGCGCATGTCGGTAGGGTAATCGGACGGTGGAAATTCTTTCTCTATTTCTGCTTCGAAAGTGTACGATGGCGTTTTTAGAGCCAATAGTTCATAATTATTGTAGTCGTCGGCTTTGCTGTTGTGGGTTGTCAGACGGATGTAGTCGTCATTTGCGTTGGGGCGGAATGATGGGTTATATCGTGAGTTAAGAGTCTTCAGGTCATCAGCAGTCGGATGACCGTCACGGATGTCATTGAGTATCTTCAGAAAACTTTCATCCTGTTGGCGGTAGACATGGTGGAGTTCTATCGTAACATAGTCGATGCTTTGAAGTGCTTTGGAACCGAAGAAATATGTTGTGCTATAGTATTCGCTTAGGATTTTTTCTTCTTCATCTCTTACTACAGGTGTGAGCTGATGAAGGTCGCCAATCATTACGAGTTGCACACCGCCAAAAGGCTTGTCGTGCTCGCGGAACCGGCGCATGACGTTATCAACAGCATCGAGGACATCGCTTCTGACCATTGAGATCTCGTCAATGACAAGCATGTCAATGGTACGCATTATCTTCCGCTTCTCCTTGCTGTAAGCGAATCTCTGCTCCATTTTGGCATTTGGAACGTATGGCGATAATGGCAACTGGAAGAACGAGTGGATTGTCACACCGCCAGCATTGATAGCTGCCACTCCGGTCGGAGCGACCACTACCATTCTTTTATGGCTGTGCGACTTAAGTGTTTTCAGGAAAGTTGTCTTTCCCGTTCCCGCTTTACCCGTAAGGAATATGCTCATGCCGGTATGTTCCACAAATTCCCACGCCTGCCTTAGTTCCAAGTTCTTTTCCATATTATATATAAGATTCTCGTTTTTTATAGTTTCTGGTTTTCCTAGTCACCCTTGTCTTCTTGGTTTCCCTAGCTTTTCTGGGCTCTCTGCAAAGGTACGATAATATAATTCCTTCTCCAAGCGTTGCTCCACTTTTATTTTTCTTTTCTTTTTCTTTTCCTTTCCATTTTTCTTTCCATTTTTCTTTCTTTAGCATAGTTCCTAAGCCCTACATGCCTACATATCTATCATGCCTATTAAGCCTACCGTGCCTCTTAAGCCTATTGAGCCTACTCTTCTTTCCTACTGCCATCATCCGCCTCTTCTGCCCATTCTGCCTATAATGCCTCTTTAGCCTATTATGCCTATCCCCCATATTCCCTTTTCCCTCTCGCCCTCTCATCCTTGACATACATCAATTATCTCACTTTTTTGAAAAATAATCCTCAAAACATTTGC
>OMZV01000043.1 GCA_900315635.1 uncultured Prevotella sp. | reverse complement strand
CACATGGTAAAAAGTCAGTCCAAACTAGAAAAATCGCATTCTTGGCGGTTTGGGCCGCAACGCTCTGAGACTTTAGTAGGGTTGCGGATTTGAGGTAGCTTAAAACATCTGTTCGTTTTGACGGACAATAAAAATGTATTAACTTTGTGGCTCATAAAGACGAAAAACTATGAAGTATATCAATGACACGATAAGGCGGCAGGACCGTCTGCTCGATGAGCAAAGGGCAAGGGAATTGCTCAGCACTGCCGAATTCGGGGTTCTCTCAATGGTCGACGACGGTGAACAGGCGTATGGCATTCCCGTGAATTTTATTTGGGACGGAGGCGACAAGATTTACATTCATTGTGCTCCGGAGGGTCGCAAATTGCGGGCGCTGGCTAACCACCCGAAGGTTTCGCTGTGCGTGGTAGGCAATACTCACCTCATGCCTAGGAACTTCACGACGGAATATGAGAGTGTCATCGTGTTCGGCTCTGCACGTACGGGACTGGATGAGGAAGAACGGATGTACGCTCTCCACTTGCTCATTGAGAAGCTTTCGCCTGAGTACAAGGAGCTCGGCGACAAGTATGCGCACGCCAGTTTCCACCGCACGGAGATAATACGCATTGACATAACCGACTACTCCGGGAAGTGTAAGAAAATGAAAAAGCCGTCGGTCTACATATAAATAATGTATAGCTGATTTTGGCGAAACATTTTTTTTTCGTATCTTTGCAATCAATAATAACATAATAAATAAACTAACAACTGTCATGCTTACATTAAAGCAAATCAGTGAGGACACTGAAAAGGTAATCAAAGGTCTTGAAAAGAAGCACTTCGAAGGTGCTCGCGAGGCCATCGAAAAGGTATTGGAATTCGACAAGATACGCCGTGAGGCTCAGCAAAAACTTGACTCTAACAAGGCTGAGCAGAACAAGCTCTCAAAGCAGATTGGCGGTCTTATGAAGGATGGCAAGCGCGATGAAGCCGAAAAGATAAAGGAACAGGTAGCTGAGCTGAAAGCCGCTGACAAGGCTCTGACTGAAGTTATGGACAAGGCTCAGTCGGATATGACTCATGAGCTGCTCGATATTCCTAATATTCCTAACGACAAGGTTCCTGAGGGTAAAGACGCTTCAAGCAATGTCGTTATCAAGGAGGACCTTACTAATATGCCTAAGCTCGGCGACGATGCTCTCTGCCATTGGGACTTGCTGAAGAAGTTCAACCTCGTTGACTTCGACCTTGGAGTAAAGATCACAGGCGCAGGATTCCCGGTATACATCGGCAAGATGGCTCGCTTCCAGCGTGCTCTTGAGGCTTTCTTCCTCGATGAGGCTCGCAAGGCTGGCTACACTGAGATTCAGCCGCCGTATGTTGTCAATCAGGCTTCTGGCTATGGCACAGGTCAGCTTCCTGACAAGGAAGGCCAGATGTACCACGCTAATCTCGATGACCTCTATCTCATCCCGACTGCCGAGGTTCCTGTAACAAACCTCTTCCGTGACGAGATTCTTGATGAGAAAGACCTCCCAATCAAGTGCTGCGCTTACTCTGCTTGCTTCCGTCGTGAGGCTGGCTCTTACGGAAAGGACGTTCGTGGACTGAACCGTCTGCACCAGTTCGACAAGGTTGAGATTGTCCGTATCGACAAGCCTGAGCATTCTTACGACTCTTGGCATGAGATGCTCGACCACGTTGAGGGACTGCTCAAGAAACTGGAACTTCCGTATCATCTTCTGTTGCTCTGCGGTGGCGACATGAGTTTCACATCTTCTATCTGCGTTGACTTTGAGACTTACTCTGCAGCACAGAAGCGCTGGCTCGAGGTTTCGTCAGTATCTAACTTCGAAAGCTATCAGGCTAACCGCCTGCACTGCCGTTTCCGTCGTGCCGACTCAAAGAAGATTGAACTCTGCCACACTCTTAACGGTTCTGCTCTGGCTTTGCCTCGTATCGTTGCCACAATCATTGAGAACAACCAGACTCCTGACGGCATCCGCGTCCCGAAGGTCCTCGTTCCTTACTGTGGCTTCGAAATGCTCGATGACAAGATGGATTAATCCGTCTTCGTCCCATCACCGCCATCATCCCTGCGCACTTTCCCTAGCTATCACCCCTGCGCACCCAGCTATCGTACCTGCGCATTCCCCACGTTGAGTATGCCGCTGCATTGCAGCGGCCTCTCTCCCCTCTCCACCCCTGTTGAGTACGCCGTTGCTCTGCAACGGCTTTCTCTTTTCCTAACCAAAAACGCCTAAATTATGAACAAGATTCTCTCTAAGACCCAATTCAGCGAAAAAGTCTTCTGCATTGTAGTAGAAGCCCCGCTTATAGCCCGCAGCTGTCGTCCCGGACAGTTCATCATCGTCCGTGTCGACGAAAACAGCGAGCGCGTGCCTTACACCATAGCCAAGAGCGATCCCGACAAGGGAACTCTGACCCTCGTCATTCAGGAAGTTGGTCTTTCATCAACGAAATTCTGCAAGCTCAACGAGGGCGACTTCGTCCTTGACATCGTCGGACCGCTCGGCAATCCATCACCCATCGAGACGTTTGGCACAGTTGTCTGCGCTGGTGGCGGTATAGGCATAGCAGCTATTCTTCCTATCCTCACCGCACTCAAGAAAGCAGGCAACAAAGTCATTTCTGTTCTTGCAGGACGCACTAAGAATCTTATCATAATGGAGGACGACGTCCGTCAGAATTCCGACGAGGTAATCATCATGACAGATGATGGTTCTTATGGACAGAAAGGCGTCGTTACAGTAGGCGTCGAGGAAGTCATCAAGCGTGAGCATGTCGATCGTGTCATTGCTATTGGTCCACCAATGATGATGAAGTTCACTTCTCTCATGGCTCAGAAATACAACATTCCAAACACTGTCTCACTAAACACCATCATGGTCGATGGTACCGGTATGTGTGGTGCTTGCCGTCTCACCATTGGTGGCAAAACCCGTTTCGTCTGCATTGATGGTCCTGAATTCAACGGCGATCTCGTCGACTGGAACGAAATGCTTTCCCGCATGGGAACCTTCAAGAACCGTGAGAAAGAAGAGATGGATCACTACTCAGAGCACGTCCCTGCCGATGAGGGTCACCCACAATCTTTATTGTCTTCTGCCAGTCCATCAAAGCCTATTAATGTCAATAACAGCCTATCATCCGACGCTGAGTCTCTCACCGACCGTAACGCCTCTTGGCGTGTAGACCTCCGCAAGGCTATGAAGCCGAAGGAGCGTATGGCTATCGAGCGTGTAAAGATGCCTGAACTCGATCCGGTCTATCGTGCTACAACCCGCACAGAGGAAGTCAACAAAGGTCTGACTGAAGAGATGGCGGTCCGTGAGGCTCACCGTTGCCTCGACTGCGCAAAGCCTTCCTGTGTTGATGGCTGTCCGGTTAACATCCAGATTCCTGACTTCATAAAGAACATTGAACGTGGCAACTATCTCGGTGCTGCTAAGGTTCTCAAACAGACATCAGCCCTTCCAGCCGTCTGTGGTCGTGTTTGTCCACAAGAGAAGCAGTGTGAGAGCAAGTGTATCCACTTAAAGATGAATGAGCCTGCTGTAGCCATTGGTTACCTTGAGCGTTTTGCTGCCGATTATGAGCGTGAGAGTGGCAAGGCTCAACTTCCTGAGATAGCGCCAAGCAACGGAATAAAAGTAGCAGTGGTGGGCTCAGGACCATCGGGTCTGTCCTTCGCCGGCGACATGGTAAAAAAAGGCTACGAGGTTTATGTCTTTGAGGCTCTTCACGAGATTGGCGGAGTACTCAAATATGGCATTCCTGAGTTCCGTCTGCCAAACAAGATTGTTGATGTCGAAATAGACAACCTCCGCCGCATGGGTGTTCACTTCCTCACTGACACTATCATTGGCAAGACCATCACTGTCCATCAGCTTGAGGAAAAAGGATTCAAAGGTATATTCGTCGGCTCTGGTGCCGGACTGCCAAACTTCATGAATATTCCTGGTGAGAACTTCATCAATGTAATGTCATCCAACGAGTATCTCACACGCGTGAACCTCATGGACGCTGCCAACCCGAAGACCGACACCCCTATCAACATAGGCAAGAAAGTAGTAGTAGTCGGAGGCGGAAACACCGCAATGGACTCGTGCCGCACGGCTAAACGTCTCGGTGCAGAAGTCACACTTGTCTATCGTCGCTCAGAGAAGGAAATGCCCGCACGACTGGAAGAAGTCAAGCACGCCAAGGAAGAGGGTATCCACTTCCTCACGCTTCACAATCCAAAGGAATATCTCGCCGACGAGAATGGTCGTGTTCGTGCGGCTGTACTCGACGTCATGGAACTCGGTGAACCTGATGCTTCCGGTCGCCGTCGTCCTGTTCCAACAGGCAAGACAGAAACTCTTGATTGCGATCAGGTAATCGTTGCCGTAGGCGTTAGTCCGAATCCGCTCGTTCCAAAGTCAATCCCAGGTCTCGAGCTCGGGCGCAAGAACACCATCGTTGTCAACGACTCCATGCAGAGCTCTCATCCAGACATCTTTGCTGGTGGCGACATAGTCCGTGGTGGTGCTACCGTCATCCTCGCAATGGGCGATGGTCGCCGAGCCGCAGCATCCATGGATGCTAGTCTCTCCGCCAAGTAATCTCTGCACCCGCCCTTACACTCCCGCTGTGTATGCCGCTGCTTTGCAGCCTCTCATTTCCCTCGTTGAGTAAGCCGCTGTAATGCAGCGGCATTTCTCCCACTTCGTTGAGTTTGCCGCTGCTTTGCAGCGGCTTCCTCCTCTTTATTAATCATTAAAACTTATCAATCATGCCAAAACAATTTCCACCTTCCGAACTCGTTATTAATAACGACGGCTCTATCTTCCACCTACATCTAAAGCCAGAGAACCTTGCCGACAAGATCATCCTAGTGGGCGATCCCGGTCGTGTCTCTCTTGTTGCATCTCACTTCGATTCAAAGGAATGCGAGGTAAGCAACCGTGAGTTCCACACCATAACCGGCAAATATAAAGGCAAACGTGTAACTGCTCTTAGCACCGGAATCGGCTGTGATAACATAGACATAGTCATGAATGAACTCGACGCTCTGACAAATATCGACTTTGCCACCCGAACTGAAAAACCCGAGCACAAGACTCTCACCTTAGTTCGTGTAGGTACTTGCGGTGGACTACAGCCTTATACACCAGAAGGTACATTCATAGCAAGTGTCAAGAGCATTGGCTTTGATGGTCTTCTCAATTTCTATGCAGGACGTGATGAAGCATCCGATCTCAAACTCGAAGCAGCTTTCAAGGAGCATGTCGGTTGGAATCTTAAAATGGGCAACCCTTATGTAGCCTCAGCAAATGAAGAACTCATTGACCGCATTGCAGGAGATGACATGGTTCGTGGCATCACTGTCGCATGTGGAGGTTTCTTCGGTCCACAAGGCAGGCAACTCCGTCTTCCGTTGATGGATCCCGACCTCAATCAGAAGATTGAAAGTTTCAAGTATGACGACCTTCAAGTAACTAACTTCGAAATGGAATCATCAGCTCTTGCCGGTCTGTCAGCTCTAATGGGTCATAAGGCAATGACATGCTGCATGGTTATAGCCAACCGCGTTGCAAAGAAGATGGAAACTGAATATAAGGGCGACATCGACGGTCTCATAACCCGCGTCCTCGACCGCATTTAAGTCCATCCCTATCAACATCCAGCTAACACCCCATATTAACATCCATGCTAACACCCCATATTAACATCCATGCTAACACCCCATGATCACCTCTATTCCGATTAATCGTTGTGTATGCCGTCGCTTTGCGACGGCTTTTCTCTAAAATATGAACATAGATACAATTTCAGCACTCGCCACTCCAACAGGGGGAGCAATTTCGATAATCCGCCTCAGCGGACCAGACTCCATATCAATAGTCAACACCATCTTCTCACGTGACATTAGCCAAGCCAAAGGTAACACCCTTCACTATGGTGAGATTCTAGACGATAAAGGAGAGACTGTTGATGACGTGGTCGTTTCTATCTACCGTGCCCCTCATAGCTACACTGGCGAGGACTGTGTTGAAATTTCTTGCCACGGTTCCGCCTACATTGTCCAACAGATTCTTATGCTTCTGGAAGCCAATGGCTCTCGTCAGGCAGAACCGGGCGAATACACAAGACGTGCATACTTAAACGGCAAGATGGATCTGTCACAAGCCGAAGCTGTAGCCGATCTAATTGCCGCAACAAACCGTGCACAGCACGATATGGCAATGAGCCAACTCCGAGGGCACTTCAGCAAAGAACTCAATTTACTACGAGAGAAACTTCTTAAGCTCAACTCACTCCTAGAACTTGAACTTGATTTTTCAGATCATGAAGACCTTGAATTCGCAGATAGGACAGAGCTAAAGAATCTTGCGAATGAAATTGACAAAAAGATTATACACCTAGCTGACAGCTTCCATACAGGAAACGCAATGAAAAATGGCATTCCTGTTGCTATCGTTGGAAAGACAAACGTGGGAAAATCAACGTTACTCAATGCCCTACTCCACGAAGACCGCGCCATCGTTTCCGACATACATGGTACGACCCGTGACACAATCGAAGACACAACGACTATCAACGGTGTAACTTTCCGATTCATCGATACTGCCGGACTCCGACATACCGACGATACAATTGAACAAATCGGCATAGACCGCGCCCTCACCACCATTGAGCGTGCCACCATCGTTCTGTGGGTCATCGACTCACAACCATCTGACTCAGAAATGAATGAGATGCTCTCTCGCACCACCAACAAACATCTAATAATCGTTGCCAACAAGTCTGATATTAATTCTACATTAGCTCCATACAAGAGCCAAACTGAATCCAGTAAGTCTATAGACAAAAACCAAGTAAAGTCTAGCAAGTCTCCAGACAAAAAACAAACTGAGTCCAGTAAGTCAGCAGGCAAAAAACAAGTAGAGTGTGATAATTCTCAAAACAATTGTTACAACTTCCCTTGCATTAACATCTCTGCAAAGACAGGCTCAGGAGTCCCATCTCTCGAGCAAGCCATCTTCAACGCCCTCTCCCTTCCTGAGATTTCATCTTCCGATGTTGTAGTAACCAATGCCCGTCACCACACCGCTCTCATGCGAGCCCACAACGATCTTACTGTCGTCATTACAGGTCTCAACACAAATCTTTCCGCCGACCTTCTAGCCGAAGATCTCAAGTCAGTCCTCGATGACCTTTCTACGATCTCTGGTCAGTCTCGCATAACTCCTCAAGAAACCCTCAACAACATATTCTCCCACTTCTGCATAGGAAAATAGCTTCTCTTTGACTTTGAGGTACGAAAAAAGGGGGCTGTGTCAAAAGTCATTTATTGGCCCAACCTATCATAAATTAGGCAGCTGTCAGGTTTCGATTTGATAGCTGCCTATTTTTATTGACAGAAGTTTATTCTTTCTGGAATTTTCCCCAAAGGGTCCATAGGGATGCCAATAACGGGCCAAATAAGGTAGAAAAAGGCTCCATTACGGCCTTAATCTGATCCTTCCCCACATTTTTGATGAGTTTTTGCAGATTGAAGGTCATAGCGAGAATTCCAAAATCCATTTGGATCTTGGGAAAGCCCCTGTGACGGAATCTCTTGTACTGTTTGTCCGTCTTGATTTGTCCGAATACTGCCTCAGGTTCTATAGGCCGCTTGCTCCTGTGGAAGAGGCCTCGCTCTGAGGTAAGCCTCTCGAATGCCTTTTTCTTGTACCTCTTCAACTGGTGGTTGACGTTGATTGTCCTGTTGCCTTGCGCCCTGTAGGTGTCAATCCATGAGACGTACCCGTTGTCGCTTACGGACTTATTATGCCCGACATGTTCCATGTGCTGTCCCATCGGGCATACGTAAAAGTCATCCTCCCAGTTGTAGTACATATTCTCCATCCGGAAGGGATCATTACGGAAGGGACGGTGCTGCTCCTTGTGGAACCAGTTGTATTTCACGTAGGCCTCAATGCCGTTGCTTTCCATGAATTCGTAGTTCTGTTCGCTGCCGTAGCCAGAGTCGGCGCATACCTCCTTGGGCAGCTTGCCCCAACGGGCCTGGTCAAGGGTGAGGAAGGACGGAAGGGTCGTCGAGTCCATCGGGTTCCAGTAGAAAGCGAAGTTGGTGATGTACTGATTCTCTGTTCCTATCTGAAGATTATAGCCGGGCTTGGTCTGGCCGTTGTTCATTGCGTCCT
>OMZV01000030.1 GCA_900315635.1 uncultured Prevotella sp. | reverse complement strand
TCACATTAACAACTGTTTGGAAATAGCCCAAGAACAAGTTTAGAAATAATTAACGCTGACTTCTGACATTTTCTGGTAAGGGGTGCTGAGTAGTTACATATCCAAGTAGAATAGTTAAAGAATGTTATTCACGTTTATAAACCATGCCATTTTACGTTTTATGAGTAGAAACGGGAAACAAATAATGACCGAAAAGGAATTCACCGATATAGCCACAGAATTGCGGGAGCTCGCTCTGAAGAAGGGGCGGAGCTATCCGCTCGACAACGACGAAGCCGACGACATCGCCCAGGACACGATGCTCAGGCTCTGGTCGCTGCGGCAGAAGGTGAACACCAAGGCTCATGCCCGCGGACTGGCTGTTAGCATTGCCGCCCACGGCGCTATCGACAGGATGCGAAAGCGACGAACGGCAACACTCAGACCGACAGGCAAAGAGCCGATAGCGCCTGCAAATCCCGACACGATTCTTCAGGAAAAGGCTGACGACGAATGGCTCACAAGGGAGCTGAAGAAGCTGCCATCGACTGAGTATCAGGTTCTGCACCTCAGGCAAGCGGAGCAAAAGACCGCCGAAGAGATAGGGGCAATACTCGGAATAACGCCCCAATCGGTGGCAACGCTGCTGTCACGAGCCAGGCGAAAACTAATGGAAGAGATTAAGAAGAGAAGAAGATGAACAACGACGAGATAAAAATAAGGCAACTGCTTAAGAAGTTCATGGACGGCACGACCACCGTGGACGAGGAGCAAGAGATAGGCCGCTGGTTCAGCCATCACACCACGGTGAGCGATGACCTTGAGGACTACCGCACGATGTTCAGCTGGTTCGACGACGGAATGCCACTCGACAAGGACAGCAAGCCGCTACTCCTCTCTGATGAAGGCAACGACGAGGAGCCTGCCACCCACAATCACAGCAACCGTCGCTGGCTATGGACTGCAATAGCCATTGCGGCATCGGCAGCACTGCTTATAGGCATTTTCATGCCAAAGGGCGGCCAGCAAGAGCAGCCGGGGCAGAGAATTGCAGCCAGGACTGTACTCTACGACTCGGCAAAAGTCAAAACACCGGTAATAAAAGAGAACAACGAGACTCAAAGCGATACCATAAACTCAAATATAAATAGACATGAGAAGGCGAAGGACGGCGGGCACAGTAGGAGTCGCATGAGATTCGGGACTGTGTCGCCACGCCCACTCTACACTCAAACTGACACTGGAACGGTTGCTCCGGCGACAATGGAGGAGCCGGTACTAGCAAAGATTGAGGATATAGACGAAGAAAAAGCCATTGACGAGGCAACAGCCAATAAGATTATTGACAACATGCTTGCTTCAATGGAGAAAGAGGAGCAGCTGCAACTAAAACTCATCAACTTGCTTAACATGGTTCAGAGTCAGGAAATTATGGCAACAATTGACGACGATAATACTTATTAAAATCAAACAAACAGAAAGGGAAAAATCATGAAGAGTTTAAAGAATGTTATTGCAATGATCGCACTCGTGGCAATAGCCATGACTGCGCAGGCACAAAAGCCAGTACAAGAGATTAGTCAGGCTTTCGATGAGTTTTACAGCAAACTCTACAAAGCAGGATATGCCACTTCATCCTCTCAGGACAACTACAAGGAAGGCTACAAGAAAGAACTCTATTTCGCTCTTCCTATGGATAAGGACAAGATCGTGAAGGAATACGATAATCAGCTATTCGATTATGGTCGGCTGGCATATTCTTCATTGGTAAAGAAAGCCGGCACGAAGAACACTTCGACATTGGACATAGTTTACGGTGAAGGCAACAAACAAAGCCATAATTTTGGTTCCTACAGCAACCGTAACTACAACGTACAGCTTGTCCGAGACAGAAAGGACTCCACCATGCGTTATGCTTATGCCCTTGTCTGGTATAAAGAGAATGACAGCATCATTGGCAGCATGTATAAATTCTATGGAAAGGATCCGAAGAAAAAGACGAGCAGAGATGTCTTAAGAAAAGGCGGTTGGACAATCGATAAGGATGGAATAGTAGGCCCTGGTGTGGTTATAGATGATGATGGCATACAACTCGCCGAAGGCGTTAAGCTCGAAGACGTAATGAAAGAATTAAAGGGCCTTGAGTCTCTCGGCGTCACAAGTGACGATATTAATAACATTGACATAAATGACGATGATGAAGAGGATAAACTATCACCCGATTCAAACGACAGCACTAAAATAAAAACTAGTGAGGATATTATTCAACGATTCAACAACCTGCAGGTTGTTTACTCCAAGTTGAATAACAAATACAAGGACTACAAGAAGTTTTCCGGTGCTGACCGTCTGAAAATGCTTAATACAAGACGGCTGATGATTGCAACCAACAATCAAATCCGGATGCTCGTCAATTCGGGGAGATACGGAAATATGCTTTCAAGCGACGACAAGGGATTCATCGCAGATCAACTGAAAGAGATGTCCAACGAATCAAAAGACAAATGGCTTAAGAAGTCGCTGAATGATTTGTCAACGTCGCTGCTAAAGTAATAAAAATCAAGAATTATTTTGTTTTTTCTTTGAATTCCATTACTTTTGCAAACTTATAAAGAAAATGGAAGCAAAGAAAGCATTACGGAACACAGTGAAGATTGCCCTGCCATTGTTACTTGGCGGTGCAATCTTGTATTGGATGTACCGTGACTTCGACTTTTCAAGTATCTCCGACGTGCTGCTCAACAAGATGGACTGGACGTGGATGATTCTCTCTTTCCCTTTCGGAATAATGGCAATGGTATTCCGTGGATTGCGGTGGAAGCAGACCCTTAAGCCCGTTGGCGAACGTCCGAGGGCATCAGTCTGCATCAACTCCATTTTCCTTTCATACGCCGTGAGCCTCATAATCCCACGAATCGGTGAGTTCGCACGTTGTGGAGTGCTTACCCGCAAAGAGCATACCGACTTTGCCAAGGCTCTCGGAACGGTGGTAACAGAGCGTGCGGTCGATATGATTCTGATGCTTATCATCACCGCTGTATCATTCCTTTTGCAAGTAAAAGTGTTTGGGACGTTCTTCTCGAAGACGGGTACACGCCTCGATGATATTGTCAACAAGTTCTCGGCAACGGGCTGGATAGTGACATTCATCTGTGGAACAGCCGCTATTATATTAATATGTATATTGCTCCGCCAGTTGTCTTTCTATCATCGGATTAAGGAAGCGGTGCATAATCTGTGGCTAGGAATAACGTCAGTAAAGGATGTCGACAGCATTCCTTTGTTCCTCTTTTACAGTGTCGGAATATGGGTTTGCTATTTCCTGCATTACTATCTCACATTCTTCTGCTTCGACTTCACGTCCAATCTGGGAGTGACCTGCGCTCTTGTCAGCTTTGTTGTTGGCTCTATTGCGGTGATAGTACCTACTCCAAACGGTGCCGGTCCTTGGCATTTCTCGGTCAAGACAATGCTTGCCCTCTATGGGGTTGCAGCCACTAACGCCCTTTACTTCGTGCTCATCGTCCACACGGTACAGACTCTTTTAATCGTTGTAATGGGAATTTACGCATGGATCCGGTTGGGATTCATTAAGCCAGTTTCCATTGAAGAGCCTTTGGAATAAGATGGGTACTTCCGGAGGTTGTTCAAATAGGAATTTGGACAGACTCCTACTGATTTCATAAAGTCATTGAATGAAGACTCCCCGACTGAGAGTAAATAACTGATTATTTATTTGGTCTTCTTTCAGAATTGACTTATCTTTGTACTCATAAACTTACAAACTCAGAAACTTATAAACTCGAAAACTTATAAACTCAAAAAACTATGAGTGAAATAGCAAACCTTAAACCTGCGCAGATCTGGCGCAACTTCGACGCACTGACACAAGTGCCACGTCCTTCAGGACACTTAGAGAAAGTACAGCAGTTCCTTCTTGACTTCGCAAAGCGCGTTGGCGTGGAGGCTTTCAAGGATGCCGGTGGCAATATCGTTATGCGTAAAGCCGCTACCCCAGGCTATGAGAATCGCAAGACAATGCTCCTGCAAGCCCACATGGATATGGTTCCGCAGAAGGCACCGGACAGCAAGCATAACTTCGAGACTGATCCTATTGAGACATACATTGAGGACGGATGGGTGCACGCAAAGGGCACTACACTCGGTTCCGACGATGGTATGGGCGTTGCCGCAATCATGGGAATCATGGAGGATAACACCTTGAAGCATGGTCCTGTAGAGGCTCTTATCACTCGTGATGAGGAGACAGGTATGTACGGAGCCAACGAACTGCCGGAAGACGAACTCAATGCCGACCTCTACCTGAACCTCGACTCTGAGACTTGGGGAAACTTCACAATCGGTTCTGCCGGTGGAATTGACATCACTTCTACTCTCAAATATAAAGAGGTGGAGAACGACCAGGAGGCTGCCGTCCGTGTAACACTGAAAGGACTCCGTGGCGGTCACTCAGGACTGGAAATCAATGAGGGTCGTGCCAATGCCAACAAAGAGATGGTCCGCCTCGTCCGCAAGGCTATTGCCAACCTCGGTGCACGTCTTGTCAGCTGGAACGGCGGCAACATGCGCAATGCCATTCCTTTCAAGGCAGAAGTTGTTCTGGCATTGCCACAGGCACAGGTTGAGCCATTGAAGAAGATGGTTGAGCAGCAACGCATTGCCATCGAGGATGAGTTTAAGACCATCGAGCACGACGTCCAGTTCTTCGTTGAGAATGTCGACAAGCCTGCAACACTTGTTCCGCAGGAGATTCAGGACAACCTCATCGATGCCATCTATGCTTGCCATAACGGTGTCGTACGCATGATTCCGGTAAAGCCGACTGTTGTAGAGACATCATCAAACCTTGCCATCATCACCATTGGCAATGGCGAAGCTGAGATAAAGATTCTTGCACGCTCAAGCCGTGAGGACATGAAGATGTATGTTGCCGAGCAGCTTGAAAGCTGTTTCAACATGGCTGGCATGAAGACTGTGTTCAGCGGTAGCTATGGTGGTTGGGACCCGAATCCTGACAGCGAGCTTCTCGCCCTTCTCTGTAAGGTGTACAAGGAGCAGAACGGCAAGAACGCAACAGTTGTTGTCGACCATGCAGGACTGGAATGCTCAGTAATCCTCGGTAAATATCCTAACCTCGATGTTGTTTCACTCGGTCCTACGCTCCGCAGCCCGCACACAACCAACGAGCGTTTCGAGATTGACACCGCCGAACCTTTCTGGAATCTGCTCACCAAAGTTTTGGAAGAAGTTCCTGAGAAATAATTCATAATTCATAATTCAAAATTCATAATTATGATTACCTCTATTATAATGTAGTCCTTATTATAATTAGCATTAAAGACAGGAAGCTTTTTGTTGCTTTTAGGCTAAAAGTAATCATAATTTTGAATTTTGAATTTTGCACTTTAAATTTAAAGTATTACCTTTGCACCTGTAAACCAAATTTTTATTTAGACAAATGGACGATTATCACGCGGCAGACTTTAGTTTTTAGCGTGAGGATTGCTTCTCAGAGAGGCTAATCCCCACTGGAATAATGTTTGCCTAAAGACATTGGAGATTAGCACAATGAAGACTTTTTGGAATATAAGCGGAAGCTTAAATGCCATCAAGGAATGGCAGCCTAATTGCTGGATACAGGTTACGTGTCCAACAGAGCAGGAACAACAGGAACTCGAAGACACCTATCACATTCCCGATTACTTCCTCGGCGACATCGCCGATACCGACGAGCGTGCCCGTTACGAATATGACGACGGTTGGATGCTCATCATCCTCCGTATCCCTTACGTAAAGGAAATACGCTCACGGACGCCGTACACCACAGTTCCACTGGGTATTATACACAAGCGCGACGTGACGATTACGGTGTGCAACTTCGAGACCAACATGATGATAGACTTCGTGAGCTACCAGCAGAAACGAGGCGTGGGATTCACCGACTATGTCGACATGATTTTCCGTCTATTCCTATCATCAGCCGTTTGGTACCTGAAGCGCCTGAAGCAGATAAACACCCTCATAGAGAAAGCAAAGCGCAATCTCGACAAGGAAGTGAACAACGAGAGCCTTATCGGACTGTCTCGTCTGCAAGACTCCCTTACATATTTTATAACGTCAATCCGTGGCAACGAGAACCTGCTACAGAAGTTGAAGTTCAAACTGCAAGTCGATGAGCTTGACACCGACCTTATAGAAGATGTAAACATCGAGATGAACCAGGCACGCGAGACGACGAGCATCTACTCCGACATTCTCGAATCGACCATGGACACCTATTCGAGCATCATCAACAACAACATGAACACCGTGATGCGTACCCTCACATCGGTATCCATCATCATGATGTTCCCAACGCTCATAGCCTCGCTGTTCGGTATGAACCTCATCAACGGACTGGAGAACAACCCGTGGGGATTCCCCATTGCACTCGTCATAAGTGTCGTTGTATCAGTGGCTACGTGGTTCTTATTGCGTTGCAAACGTCTGATTTAACCCCAAAAACAAAAAAATTGCAATAAAAATTAGGAGTTTACAAACTTTTTCACTAAGTTTGCACCTTATTAATGATTATATGGCAACGGCAGGACATCTATTTCTGCCATTGCCAATAAAAACCGTACCATAAACTAAACAGTAAATGATGGACTCTCAAGAGAACACCCTTAACAAGGGTACAGAAGAAGTGAAGCAGACAGAACAAGTTGAGAACCAGGCTGAGTCTGAGGCTCCTAAAGCTGAGGAAGAAACTCCTAAAGCTGAGGAAGAAACTCCTAAAGCTGAGGAAGAGGCTCCAAAGGCTGACGCAGAAGCACCGGAAGCAAAGGAGGAAGCTCCAACGACCGGCGACGCCGCCCCACAGGCTGAGAACGCCGCTCCTGCCGAAGACATGTCGAAGAAGGTTTACAACTCAAAGAAAGAGGTCATTGAACGCCTCAAGGAGATTGTCGCCAGCGACGAGACTCCCGACAAAGCTGAGGTCGACCACTTGAAGACAACGTTCTACAAACTGCACTTCGCTGAGCGTGAACAGCAGCAGAAAGCATATCTCGAGGCCGGCGGCGACCCTGAGAAGTATCAGGTTGTGCCCGACGAGGACGAAGAGGTGTTCAAGGCTGAGATGAACGTCATCAAGGAAAAGCGCCAGAAAGCATTCCTTGCTCTTGAGGAAGAGAAACAGAAGAACCTCAAGCGCAAAGAAGAAATAATCGATAAGATAACTGAAATGTCGGCATCGCCTGAGGTAGCCAACAAATCATACAACGACTTCAAGGCTCTGCAACAGGAGTGGAAGTCGATAAAGGCAGTACCGGCTGAGAAGGCTAACGAGCTCTGGCACAACTACCAGCTGCATGTCGAGCAGTTCTACGACATGCTGAACCTCAACCGCGAGGCACGCGAATACGACTTCAAGAAGAATCTAGAGGCAAAGACAAAGCTCTGTGAGGCCGCCGAGAAACTTGCCGATGAGCCTGACGTTATCAGAGCCTTCCATCAGCTTCAGGACCTCCATCAGCAGTATCGCGAGATAGGACCTGTAGCAAAGGAACTCCGCGAACAGATCTGGGCACGCTTCAAGGCCGCAAGTACGGTTATCAACAAGAAACACCAGCAGCACTTCGATGAGCTCCGTGCCAAGGAGGAAGACAACCTCAAACGCAAGACAGAGCTCTGCGAGAAGGTCGAGGCTATAGCCAAGGAAGAGAACAAAGGCTCTGCCGACTGGGACAAGCACACACAGCAAATCATTGAAGTTCAGAAGGAATGGAAGACCATCGGCTTCGCTCCTCAGAAGATGAACGTCAAGATATTCGAGCGTTTCCGTGCCGCATGCGACGACTTCTTTACCCGCAAGGCTGAGTACTTCAAGCAGATGAAGGCACAGTTTGCCGAGAACGCCGACAAGAAGCGTGCTCTCGTCGAACAGGCACAGGCTCTCACCGACTCCACCGACTGGCACGCAACTGCCGACAAGCTGATCGCTCTGCAGAAGGAATGGAAGACCATAGGCATGGTTCCTCACAAGCTCGGCGACAAGCTCTGGGCTGACTTCCAGGCTGCCTGCAACCATTTCTTCGACGCCCGCAAGGCAGCCAATGCCGGTACACGTACAGCCGAGAAGGACAACCTCGCAAAGAAGCAGGATGTCATTGAGAAGCTGAAGGCTCTCCTTGAGAACGCCGGTGATGATGTCCAGCAGAAGGTTCAGGAGCTTACTGACGAGTTCAACAGCATCGGTCATGTTCCTTACAAGGAGAAAGACAAGATCTACAACGAATACCACGAGGTGCTCGACAAGATTTACAAGGACTTGCATGTCAGTGCAGCACGCCGCCGCATGGACAACTTCCGCAACAACCTGAAGAATGTTGCCGAGCGTGGTGGCAATGCTCTTGACAACGAGCGTGCCCGTCTGATGCGCCAGTACGACCGTCTCAAGGGCGACATCACCACTTACGAGAACAACCTCGGATTCCTCAACGTAAGCAGCAAGAAGGGCAACAGCCTCATCGAGGAGATGAACCGCCGCATCCAGAAGCTGAAGGATGAGCTCGAAGAGACCCGTCAGAAGATAAAGACTATCGACGCACAGAACAAGTAATTACAGAATACCAAAAAAGGCATGGCGTAAATTCGAACAGGATTTACGCCATGCCTTTTTTGTTTTCAGCCGTGACTTTCTAGTTTTCCAATAAACAGGAACGCCCTTAGTCGTCCTCCCACCAGGTCACTCTGGCACCATGACCGAAGTCATCGACCTTCTTGTTGCGGGCATTACGCTTACCGGCAGGAACGAATTTCAATTTCACGCCTGTAATATTCTGACTGATTTTGAAATCATCCGGATTGCTCACCGGCTTGCTCTCTACAGTCAGGTGGAAACGACCCAGTCCGTCGATAATAACTGTGTGGCCGTCGCGCAGGTTACGCGCTATAACATCCACCAGCTCAGTAATGATACCCTCTACCTCTCCACGGGTGAATGTCGTAGCCTCCTGAATCTCAGCAGCCAGTTCGGCAGTAGTCACATCACCGGTGTTCACCGTGCGCGCATGCCACTTTCCGCCACGGTTTTCCTCCTTGAACTTACTCTGTTGCAGTCTAATCTTTATCGACATAACTTATTGAATATATGTTGTTTACTTATCAAATACGGTCTTTCACGTTCTAAAACGGTGTCAAAGGTAATAAAAAATAAGTTAAAAACCAAATAAAAACAATTTATTTCCATTTTATTTTTAATTTATTTTCTTCTCTGAAAGATACCCGTTTACAACTCAAAAAATAGTATGCCATTATTAGAAAAACAGCGAAATATTTGGCTGAGTGATAAGTTTTTAGTAACTTTGCAGCGTTCAGAGGAATGAGGGGCTTGACAAAAGCTCCTCATTTTTATTTATAACAACATTTTATGATAGACAAAAACGTTGTAAAGACATTAGTTGACAAATGGCTCGAGGACAACAAGGACAAGGAGTACTTCCTCGTAGACATTCAAGTAGACGACGACAACAAAGTCGTCGTGGAAATCGACCACAAAGACGGAGTAGTCATTGACGACTGCGTAAGCCTTTCTGAATTCATCAATGACAATCTCGACCGTGACGTCGAGGACTATGAGCTCGAAGTGGGCTCTACAGGTCTCGGTCAGCCATTCAAGGTTCCACAGCAGTACGAGATAAACATCGGTGAGGAAGTCGAGGTGCTCGACAAGGACGGAAAGAAGGTCAAGGGCATTCTCAAGAGTGTCGACGGCAAGGAGTTCACAGTCACTGTCAACGAGAAAGTAAAGGTTGAAGGCAAGAAACGCCCCGTCAAGATGGACGTCGACCACGCCTACAACATGGACGAAGTGAAATATACAAAATACGTAATAAGATTCAAATAAAGCTATGGCAGCAAAAAAAGTAGAAGAAGAAAAGCCGAACATGATTGACGTGTTCCGTGAGTTCAAGGAGACGAAGAAAATCGACCGGACGACACTGGTAAGTGTCCTCGAGGAAAGTTTCCGCACGGTTCTCTCACGTATCTTCGGTTCCGACGAGAACTTCGACGTCATCGTCAACCCGGACAAGGGCGACTTCGAGATTTACCGCAACCGCACCGTTGTTCCTGACGAAGAAGTGCAGGACGAGAACAAGCAGATTGCGCTCAAGGACGCCAAGAAGATTGAGGACGACTATGAGGTCGGCGAGGATGTATCCGAGAAGGTCGACTTCGCTAAGTTCGGACGCCGTGCCATCCTGAACCTGCGCCAGACTCTGGCAAGCAAGATTCTCGAGCTCGAGCACGATGCTCTCTACAATAAGTACAAGGACCGTGTCGGCGAGGTCATCTCCGGCGAGGTCTATCAGGTCTGGAAGCGTGAAGTCCTGCTTGTCGACGATGAGAACAACGAGCTCATCCTCCCGAAGAGCGAGCAGATTCCGCACGATGTCTACCGCAAGGGCGAGACCGTTCGTGCCGTCATCCTGCGTGTCGACAATGAGAACAACAACCCGAAGATTATTCTCTCACGCACCGACAACTCCTTCCTCGCCCGTCTGCTTGAGGCTGAAGTTCCTGAGATTCAGGACGGACTTATCGCCATCAAGAAGATTGCCCGCATGCCGGGTGAGCGTGCCAAGATTGCTGTCGAAAGCTACGACGACCGTATCGACCCTGTAGGAGCTTGTGTCGGTGTACGCGGTAGCCGTGTCCATGGCATCGTCCGTGAACTCGACAACGAGAATATCGATGTCATCAACTACACAGCCAACACAAAGCTGTTTATCCAGCGTGCCCTCTCGCCTGCAAAGGTCAGCAGCCTGAACATCGACGAGGAGAACAAGAAGGCAGAGGTTTATCTGCAGCCTGAGGAGGTAAGTCTTGCCATCGGACGTGGCGGACTGAACATCAAGCTCGCATCTATGCTCACCGGCTACACCATCGATGTATTCCGTGAGGTCGACAGTTCTGACCAGGAGGAAGACATCTACCTCGATGAGTTCTCTGACGAAATCGACCAGTGGGTTATCGACGCCATCAAGGGTATTGGTCTCGACACAGCTAAGCAAGTGCTCAATGCTCCTCGTGAGATGCTTATCGAGAAGGCCGACCTTGAAGAAGAGACAGTCGACCATGTACTCAAGGTACTGCGTGCTGAGTTCGCCAACGGGTAACAGAGAAACGTAAAAAGGTAAAGAAGCAAAAAGGTAAAACCAGAAACCTTTTAAAGGTAAAGACGTAGAAAAGCAAAAGGTAGAACCTTTAAGAAACGAGAAGACGAAACGAGATAGGACAGAACATAAACATAAAGAAAGACGGTAAATGAGTTAGAGGGCATTTTTACCTTTTTACCTTTTTACTTTTTTACCTTTAAATGAAGATATATGAGTATTAGATTAAATAAAGCAATAAGAGAATTGAACATAGGACTCCAGACGGCAGTGGAGTTCCTCGAGAAGAAAAAGGAACTGGGCGAAGTAAAGGGCGACCCTAACTTCAAGCTCAGCGAGGCACAGTATAGCGCCCTGGTCACAGCTTTCAAGAGTGACAAGGACGTCAAGGACCGTGCTGCAAGTTTCCTCCAGCAGAAGCAGCGTGAGAAGGAAGAGAAAAAGCCTTCGAAGAAAGCTGCCGACAAGAAGGTGGAGGTAACATCCGGCATCCGCCAGAAGTACAATCCTCTCGGGAAGATCGACCTCAACAACTTGGGCAAGGGTCCTGTTGCTGCACAGCCTGCAGCCCCGAAGGAAGCTCCGAAAGAGACCCCTAAAGAGGCTCCGAAGCCAAAGCCAGAGCCAGCTGCCGTTAGCTCTGAGCCAGCCAAACCGAAACCACAGCCAGCCCCAGAGGCTCCAAAGCCAACAAAACCTGCTGCGCCTACAGAGCCTGTTAAGCCTACCAAGCCTACCAAGCCCACTGAGCCTACCAAGCCTAATAAGCCTATAAAGCCTACAGAGCCTACCAAACCTACTGCGCCTACAGAGCCTACCAAGCCCACTGAGCCCACCAAGCCTAATAAGCCTACAGAGCCTAGTAAGCCTACTGCGCCCACCGACTCCACGAAGCCTACCGAGCCAGCCTCTCCTAAAAAGGACTCCGGCATCTTCATGACCAAGAACGAGCGCCAGATACTCAACCAGCCTAAGATGCAGGTTCTCGGAAAGATTGACCTCAGCTCCATCAACCAAAGCACCCGTCCTAAGAAGAAGTCGAAGGAGGAGCGCCGTCGTGAGCGTGAGGAAAAGGCACAGAACAACAATAACCGCAAGAAGCGCGTACGTATCAAGAACGAGCGTGTCGACATCAACGCCGCAGCCAAGCAGGCTGGAAAGAACAACGGCGGAAACAATGGTGGCGGCAACGGCGGCGGAAAGAGAAACAAGAAGAACCGCGGTCGTGGTCAGAAACCGTTGGAGGTTGACGACGAGGCTGTAGCACGTCAGGTAAAGGAGACACTTGCCCGTCTGACTTCAAAGAGCCAGAACAAGAAGGGCGCCAAATACCGTAAGGAAAAGCGTGAGGCTGTTCAGGAAAAGATCAACGCTGAGCAGAAGGCAGAGAAGAAGGAAAGCAAGATACTGAAACTCACCGAGTTCGTAACCGTTTCCGAGCTTGCCACAATGATGAACATTCCAGTGACAAAGCTTATCTCTACACTTATGTCAGTCGGTATCATGGTTTCCATCAACCAGCGACTCGATGCCGAGACCATCAACCTCGTTGCCGACGAGTTCGGATTCAAGACCGAATATGTCAGCGCCGAGGTGCAGGAGGCTGTCAGTGAGGAGCAGGACGATGAGAACGATCTCGTTCCGCGTGCCCCGATTGTCACAGTCATGGGACATGTCGACCACGGTAAGACTTCTCTCCTCGACCACATCCGTAACACCAACGTCATTGCCGGTGAGGCAGGTGGTATCACCCAGCACATCGGTGCTTACAGCGTAACGCTGAAGAACGGACGCAAGGTTACATTCCTCGACACCCCGGGTCATGAGGCATTCACCGCCATGCGTGCCCGTGGTGCTCAGGTCACCGATATTGCTATCATCATCATCGCTGCCGACGACTCCGTGATGCCTACCACAAAGGAGGCTATCGCCCACTGTCAGGCTGCCGGTGTGCCAATGATATTCGCCATCAACAAGATTGATAAGCCGGGAGCTAATCCTGACCGCATTCGTGAGGACTTGGCAAACATGAACCTACTAGTCGAGGAATGGGGCGGTAAGTACCAGTGCCAGGAGATAAGCGCCAAGAAGGGTATCGGCGTTGACGAGCTCCTTGACAAGGTTCTCCTTGAAGCAGATATGATGGATCTTAAGGCCAACCCTAACCGCAAGGCTACAGGTACTATCATCGAGTCAAGCCTTGACAAGGGCCGTGGATATGTATCTACAGTCCTCGTCTCTAACGGAACCCTGCATGTCGGCGACATTGTCCTTGCCGGAACATGCTACGGTCGTGTGAAGGCTCTGTTCAATGAGCGTAACCAGAATATAGATAATGTAAAGCCTGCCGAGCCAGCTGTTATCCTCGGTCTTAACGGTGCTCCTACCGCCGGCGACCAGTTCCATGTAATGGAGACTGAGCAGGAGGCACGCGAGATTGCCAACAAGCGTGAGCAGCTGCAGCGTGAGCAGGGACTCCGCACACAGACTCGTTTGACTCTGTCGGATATTTCCCACCGTATTGCACGTGGTGAGTTCCATGAGCTCAACATCATCGTCAAGGGTGATACCGACGGTTCTGTAGAGGCTCTGTCCGACTCGTTCCTGAAGCTCTCTACCGAGAAAGTACAGGTGAACGTAATCAACAAGGCTGTCGGTCAGATTTCTGAGAACGATGTCATGCTGGCTTCGGCTTCCGATGCCATCATCGTCGGTTTCCAGGTTCGTCCGTCAGCTGACGCACGCAAGCTTGCCGACCGTGAGGGCGTTGAGATCAACACCTACTCTGTCATTTACGATGCCATCGACGATATTAAGTCGGCAATGGTCGGAATGCTAGACAAGGTGAAGAAGGAAGTCGTCACAGGACAGATAGAGGTCAAGCAGGTCTTCAAGATTTCCAAGGTTGGCACCGTTGCCGGTGGTCTCGTCACCGAGGGCAAGGTCCACAACAAGGACAAGGCTCGTGTTGTCCGCGATGGTATCGTCGTCAAGACTGCGCCTATCGGGGCTTTGAAGCGTTACAAGGACGATGTCAAGGAAGTTGCTACCGGACTGGAGTGCGGTATCTCTCTCGTCAACGACAACGATATTCAGGTCGGCGACGTCATCGAGACATTCACCGAGATTGAGGTGGCACAGAAACTATAATAAACAAAACCTTATCCCCCACCAGACCTCCCCAAAGGGGAAGCTTTTGGTCACATAGGAGAGAAATGCAGTCACAAATGTTACTGTCAGTTAGTCTGTTTTCCTGAAAACACATATTGGCATAATATTTGTGACTGGTTTTATAAAAGGTGTATTTATAAATCATGCAAGATCAGAAGAACAAGGATAACCAGTTTGTAAAGGAGGTGGTCGACCAGAAATATGAGTATGGTTTCACCACCAACGTGCAGACTGAGATAATTCCTAAAGGACTCAACGAGGATGTGGTTCGGCTCATTTCGAAGAAGAAAGGTGAGCCTGACTGGCTCCTCGATTTCCGTCTTAAAGCCTATCGTTATTGGAAGACGCTGCCGGTGCCTACGTGGGGACACGTTCATGTACCGCACATCGACTTCCAGTCCATTTCTTATTATGCCGACCCGCTGGCAAAAAAGCCGAAGAACAAGGAGATTGACCCTGAGCTTGAGAAGACTTTCGACAAGCTCGGTATTCCTCTTGAGGAGCGGCTCGCACTGAGCGGAACGGCTGTCGATGCCGTCATGGATTCGGTATCTGTAAAGACAACATTCAAGAAGCAGCTTGCCGAGAAGGGCATTATCTTCTCATCTATTGGCGAGGCTGTCAAGAACCATCCTGATTTGGTTCGCAAGTATCTTGGCTCTGTTGTCCCTTATCGTGATAATTTCTCGGCTGCCCTTAACTCGGCAGTATTTTCCGATGGTTCATTCGTATATATCCCGAAGGGTGTCCGCTGCCCGATGGAGCTCAGTTCCTACTTCCGTATCAACGCAATGAATACGGGTCAGTTCGAACGCACACTCATCGTTGCCGATGATGATTCATACGTCAGCTACCTTGAGGGTTGCACAGCTCCTATGCGTGACGAGAACCAGTTGCATGCCGCCGTCGTCGAGATAGTTGTTATGAACAATGCCGAGGTTAAATACTCTACCGTTCAGAACTGGTATCCTGGCGATGAACATGGAAAGGGCGGCGTACTGAACCTTGTTACAAAGCGTGGCGACCTGCGTGGCGTCAACTCTAAGTTGTCATGGACTCAGGTTGAGACAGGTTCTGCCATAACATGGAAATATCCGTCTTGTGTTCTCCGTGGCGACAACTCACAGGCTGAGTTCTACTCTGTTGCCGTGACAAACCATTATCAGGAAGCTGATACCGGTACGAAGATGATTCACATCGGAAAGAACACAAAGTCGACTATTATATCAAAAGGCATATCGGCAGGTCACTCACAAAACTCTTACCGTGGTCTTGTCCGTGCCACCGAGAATGCCGACAATGCCCGCAACTACAGCTCTTGCGACTCTCTGTTGCTTGGCTCTAACTGCGGTGCGCACACATTCCCGTATCTTGATATTCACAACGACAGTGCTGTTGTTGAACATGAGGCTACTACCTCGAAGATTTCCGAAGACCAGCTCTTCTACTGCAACCAGCGTGGCATTCCAACCGAGGATGCCGTCGGACTGATTGTCAACGGTTATGCAAAAGATGTGCTCAACAAGCTGCCAATGGAGTTCGCGGTCGAGGCTCAGAAACTTCTAAGCGTATCGCTTGAAGGAACCGTGGGTTAGAGATCCACCCCGACCATCCTTAAAAAGGAGGGAGGAAAGTTTCCAAGTTAAACATAGTACTGCTATGAAGTTAAATATAATGCTGCTATGAAATTAAACATAAGGATGCTATGAAACGATTAATGACTATTATTTTCAGTATGATGATGGTCTGCATGGCAAACGCATGGGAACCACAGACTTGGAGAAAGTATGTAGTTGACTTGGAAGTTAAACAAGATACCGTTCCTCAACCATCGATTATGCTTAAGGGATTAAAGCTGGACAAGAAGGTGAACACCAAAGCTTATCAGTGCGGAACGTTCTATGTTTATCAACCGGGAATATTTGAGGAAGAAGACAATAGACGTGACATTGAAAGAGCCGCTCGTGGCGATTACAGCACAGACGATTTTATTTCGGATTTGATTTTCGATATGATAGAGTTATTCGTTAAATAAAAAACAATATATAAGATGTTAGAGATAAAGGACCTGCACGCAACCATAGCAGGCAAAGAGATATTAAAAGGCATAAACCTCACAGTGAAAGAAGGTGAGATTCATGCAATCATGGGACCTAACGGTTCTGGAAAGTCTACACTCAGTGCTGTTATTACCGGCAACCCTCTGTACACCGTTACCGGCGGTTCAATAACATACAACGGTAAGGACTTGCTGGCTATGAAGCCGGATGAACGCGCCTGCGCAGGAATCTTCCTCAGTTTCCAGTATCCGGTTGAGATTCCGGGTGTAAGCATGACCAACTTCATGAAGGCTGCCGTCAATGCTAAACGCAAGTATCAGGGACTGGAGCCTCTGAAGGCACCAGAGTTTATGAAGCTTATGCGTGAGAAGCGCCAGCTGGTTGAACTCGATTCTAAGCTCACTCACCGTTCAGTCAATGAGGGCTTCTCTGGTGGGGAGAAGAAGCGCAACGAGATTTTCCAGATGGCTATGCTCGACCCTCAGCTCTCTATCCTCGATGAGACCGACTCTGGTCTTGATGTCGATGCCATGCGTATCGTCGGCGAGGGCGTAAACAAGCTCTTCACTCCAGAGAAGTCAATCATCGTCATCACTCACTATGAGCGTCTGCTCGATATGATCAAGCCTAATGTCGTCCATGTTCTCTATAATGGTCGCATCGTCCGTACTGAAGGACCTGAGCTTGCCAAGGAAATTGAGAAGCGTGGTTACGACTGGATTAAGGAAGAGGCAGATAAGGAATTCGGCAAATAGTATCACCTGCCCATTAGGCCTATTATGCCTATTATGCCAATTAGGCCTATTATGCCCATTAAGCCCATTAAGCCCATTAAGCCTATTAAGGAAAAAATATGAACAGTGAACAACAATATATAGATCTCTATAATGACCAGCGGGAGGCTATCAACAGCCATTCGTCGGACGTTATGAACGCCCTTCGCGACGAGGCTTTCGAGAGTTTCAAGAAGCTGGGATTCCCAAGCAAGAAGGTCGAGCGGTACAAGTACACCGACATGGCAAAGCTCTTTGCGCCAGACTACGGACTGAACCTCAACCGTCTTGAGATTCCAGTCGATCCGTATGAGGCTTTCCGTTGCGATGTTCCGAACCTCAGCACATCACTCTACTTCGTTGTCAACGACCAGTTCTATACCAAGGCTCTGCCAAAGGTACAGCCGGGCAATGGCATCATCGTTGACTCTCTTGCCCATGCTGCAAAGGAACAACCTGAGCTGGTCAGCAAGTATTACGGTAAGATAGCAAAGGCAAAGGAAGATGCAGTAACAGCCCTGAACACGATGCTGGCTCAGGACGGACTCTTCGTTTATGTACCGAAGAACGCCAAGACCGACCGTTGCATTCAGGTTATAAACATTCTCCGCTCTGATGTCGATCTTATGGTCAACCGCCGTGTGCTTATCGTCCTTGACGAGGGAGCACAGGCAAAGTTCCTTTTCTGCGACCATGCTGCCGACGACCGCAACTTCCTCGGAACACAGGTTATCGAGGCATACGTTGGCGACAATGCCAGCCTTGAGCTCAACTGTCTTGAGGAAACTCACTACAAGAATGTACGCGTTTCCAACGTCTACATTGAGCAACAGCGTGACAGCCGTGTAAACCACAACGTCATAACACTGCACAACGGAATAACCCGCAACCAGCTCGACCTTGTCTTCAAGGGCGAAGGTTCAGAGTGCTCTTGCAATGGTTGTGTCATTGCCGACAAGGAACAGCACGTCGACAACAATACTCTCATCGACCATCAGGTTGGTCATTGCACAAGTAACGAGCTATATAAATATGTACTCAACGACAAGTCTGTCGGTGCTTTCGCCGGTAAGGTTCTTGTCCGTCATGGTGCACAGAAGACAAAGTCGCAGGAGACAAACCAGAATCTCTGTGCAACTAAGCAGGCTCGCATGTTCACACAGCCAATGCTGGAGATTTATGCCGACGATGTCCAGTGCAACCACGGTTCTACCGTCGGTCAACTCAACGATGCGGCACTCTTCTACATGCAGCAGCGTGGTGTAAGTCTTGAAGAAGCAAAGCTTCTTCTTGAGTTCGCTTTCATCAATGAGGTCATCGACAAGATGGAACTTGAGCCACTTAAAGATCGTCTCCATCATCTTGTTGAGATGCGCTTCCGTGGAAGACTGAACAAGTGTGAGGGGTGCTCGCTTTGTAAATAGACGTGAGTCCCCACCAAACAGGAGTCCCCACCAAGCCTCAGCAGGGCTAGGATGTTTAAACACCCAATTTATATAGAGAAATAATATGGAAGATAATAACAAACAGAATAATTTAAGTAATCAAACATCCTCCACTTGGGGGAGGCTTGGTGGGGACTCAATTAGAGCCGACTTCCCAATCCTATCCCACACCGTATATGGCAAGCCACTGGTTTATCTTGACAATGCGGCTACAACACAGAAGCCACTATGCGTGCTCGATGCCATGCGCAACGAGTACCTTAATGCCAACGCCAACGTACACCGTGGCGTTCACTGGTTGAGTCAGCAGGCTACCGACTTGCATGAACAGGCTCGCGAGACAGTGCGGAAGTTTATCAACGCCAAGAGCACTACAGAGGTTGTATTCACCCGTGGAACAACCGAAGGTCTGAACCTTATAGCCTCAACATTCAGCGATGAGTTCATGAAACCGGGCGACGAGGTGATTGTCTCTACCATGGAGCACCACTCCAACATTGTTCCTTGGCAGTTGCAGGCTCGTAAGAAAGGCATCGTTCTGAAGGTTATCCCGATGACCGATGATGGCATTCTCAAACTCGACGAATACGAAAAGCTATTCTCCGACAAGACCAAGATTGTCAGCTGTACTCACGTCAGCAACGTTCTCGGAACCATCAATCCTATAAAGGAGATTATCCGCATTGCTCATGAGCACGGTGTTCCGGTGATGGTCGATGGCGCACAGAGTGTTCCTCATTTCAAGGTTGATGTACAAGACCTCGACTGTGACTTTCTCGCTTTCTCCGGTCATAAGATTTACGGACCAACCGGTGTCGGTATTCTCTATGGCAAAGAGGACTGGCTCGACAAGTTGCCTCCATATCAGGGTGGCGGCGAAATGATTGAGCACGTCAGCTTCGAGAAGACAACCTTCGAAAAGCCGCCATTGAAGTTCGAGGCAGGAACCCCTGATTACATTGCCACACACGGTCTTGCCACCGCCATCGACTATGTCAATAAGATTGGTATGGACAACATCCTTGCTTACGAGCATGAGCTGACACAATATGCTATACAGCAACTCTCAACCATCCCTGACATCCACATCTATGGTCCGGGAATAAATGAAAATTCAGAAACCAAAATTCAAAATTCTGATTTCCCTGTACCTAACACTCATGATGCAGTAATAAGTTTCAACGTCGGCAAGATTCATCACGCCGACCTCGGAACTCTTCTCGACCGTCTCGGTATAGCAGTCCGCACAGGTCATCATTGCGCACAGCCGTTGATGGATCGTCTCGGAGTACTTGGAACAGTCCGCGCATCTTTCGCTTTATACAACACAAAAGAAGAGATTGACGCACTCGTTGACGGTATAAAACGGGTGTCAAAGATGTTCTAAAGTCTTATAAGAGTCTATATTTAGCCCCATATTTCAAGATATTGCATTTTCTAGCTAAGCTCTAGATAATCCATTGATTATCAGCTAGTCTAGAAAATGCAATATTTTATTTTATCCCATTTTGGAATCCACTTTTTTAGGATTTCAGTCCACCACGCGAAGCAAAGAGTCTTTTCTTTATCTAACGTTGCAACCGTAATAACCAAAACGCTAAATACAAACTCAAATGAAAAAAACATTACTATTACTGGCAGCTGCATTAATCAGTGCGTCTGCCTTTTCACAAACAGTAACTAAAGTCAGTGCTGATGGCTCTGATAATACTTTCAAACTTCCTGCCAACAGCCATGCCTATGCTATCCTCAAATTGAATGATGGCATGAAAGAAAATCATTAAAAAATAAATAGCGGTAGCGTTGATGCCAAGCAAAACTGGCACAACAGTCTGTGGGACGAAGAAGAGGGAGAAGACTAACGACATCCTGTTAGCAGACATTTCAAAAAATTTAGAATTCTTTTTGATGTTATGAATTTTCTTATTACATTTGCATGCGTTAAACCCAATAGCGCATGCAAATGTTTCGTTTTATACGCCTCGTAATAGTTTTTCTTTTAATCTCATCAATAAGTGCAAAAGCGAATGAGAAGTATGACCTGACGGCTATATTTCAGCAGCTTGACACAGTTATTGACGCTGCTCCACGTTACGAGGAAGCGAAGCAAGCACGTATCGGTACCCTTCTAAACAGCCTTAATGGTACCAAGGACCCAATGAAGCGCTACGACATCAATATGCAACTCTTCGAGGAGTATCGTTCATACAAGAACGACACTGCCATCACCATACTGGAAAACAACCTGAAACTGGCACAACAGATGAACCGAAAGGACCTTGAGGGCGACTGTCTTTCTCTGATTGCCTACCAGAGCTCAAATGCCGGAAGGTATGCCGACTCCAAGGCGATACTCGGAAAAGTTATGCCATCAGCACTTCGTGGCGACGGACTTTTCCACTACTATCGTGCCCAGTTCCATCTTTACAATGAAATAGCCTACTACTCCCACTTGCAGAGTGTCAAGGACAGTGCATACGCCATTGCCGGCAAGTATGAAGCACTGGCAATGAATTGCCTTGACAAGCGTTCTGCCGACTACATGGAATTCCTGTGCCGCCATTTGTTCTTTGTCGAGAAGAAAGAAAAGGAAGCGTTGAAGGTATGCAACGAATGGGTAAAGATGACACCTGTGAATTCACGTGAATTTGCCCTCGTCACCTATTATCAATACCTCATTCACATCAACATGGGGCAAGACGAGGAAGCTATCTACTGGGCTGCACGCTCGGCAATATGCGATATTACGCATGCCGTTATGGACCAGGCATCACTATGGTCGATAGCCGACTACATCAGCGGACGCGACATCGACCGCTCCTACAAGTACATAAAGTTCTCATGGAACTGCGCCACGAAGTACGGTACGTCGGTTCGTGCGGCACAGATTTCCCCTATCCTGTCAGTCATTGAGGCTGAATACAAGGCTGAGCTCGACAAGGCAGGGCACCGGCTGATGGTCATAACGGCACTCATAGCCGTACTGGCAATAGTTCTCTGCTTCATGCTCTACTATGCTACGAAGCAACGCCACCGGCTTACCTCAGCACGTAACAAGCTCAGTCTTCGCAATAACCAGCTTGCCGAGATAAACGCCAAACTTGAGGAAAGCAACGGAAAACTGAAGGACGCCAACGAGAGGATAACCAAAGGTAACGCCCAACTGAAGGAATCCGACCATATCAAGGAAACCTACATCGGCAGGTATCTGGCTCTCTGCTCCGACTATGTCAACCGCATGGACAAGGCTCGCAAGGATGCCAACCGACTGATAAAGGCTCACAAGATAGACGAGCTCTACCAGCAGACACGCTCAACCGAGCAAAAGAACAAGGACGTTGACGAGCTCTATGGTTATTTCGACCGCACGTTCCTGACCATCTTCCCGACATTTGTTGACGACTTCAACGCACTGCTTAAGCCAGAGAACCGCATAGAGACTGAAACAGGCAGGCTAAACACCACGCTGCGAATATTCGCCCTCATACGACTTGGCATTGACGACAGCGGAAAGATTGCAGAGCTACTTCACTATTCGGTAAACACCATCTACAACTATCGGGCACGAACAAAAAACGGCTGCACAGGCAACCGCGATGCCTTCGAAGACGAAGTAAAGAGGCTTGGAAAAATATAAACACAATGGGAATTATGTTTACACAGCACATGATTCCCGCAACCAAAACACAACCTTTGTAACTATCTTATTATCAACAACTTTGAAAACGGGTATCTTTCTCGTTCTAATTGGGTATCTTTTAGACGATGAAACGGTATCTTTTACACGCAAAAAGGGTATCTTTCACTTGCTGAAAGATACCCTTCGGTGTTTTAAACGGATTACGATTTCGAAAAACTTTTACTTCAATTCAAAAGACTTGCTTAGTTTGAGGTTGTCGGATGCATTGCCGACGAGAGCGGTGAACGAACCCGGCTCTGCCTTCCATTGACCCGTAGCCTCATCGTAGAAACTCAGGGCGTCACGACCGATGGTTATGGCTACATCAGCCGACTGACCTGGTTCAAGATAGATTTTCTTGAATCCCTTGAGTTCCTTGTAAGGGCGGTCAACAGAAGCCTTGTCGTCGTGGATGTACAACTGGACGACCTCTGCTCCGGCACGCTTGCCGGTATTTTTGACGGAAACAGTAACAGTAAGACTGTCGTTGGCAGTCATCGCCGACTTTGACAGTCTCAAGTTTGATATATTAAAAGATGAATAACTCAGTCCATGACCGAAGGCAAACAGCGGATGGGTCTTGTGAGCGTCAGCCCAACGATAGCCCACGTAGATGCCTTCTTTGTATGTCTCGTCGATGATGTTGCCATCGGTCTGAGCACCGCCCGGCTTACGCCATGTACCTGGATATGCATCCAATGCGTGAGCGCCAACATCTTTCAGCGATGCAGGCCATGTGAACGGCAGTTTGCCCGACGGGTTGGCATCGCCGCAGAGCACTGCAGCAAGTGCCTCGCCAGCCTCTGAGCCGAGGAACCAGCCCTGAACGATAGCTGAAACTTGGTTCTTCCAAGGCATTGCGACGGCATTACCAGAGATGTTCACGTAGACGAGTTTCTTTATTGCCTTTGCCAGTGCCTCGATGAGTTTGTCCTGAGCGTAAGGCAGACCATACTGCTTGCGGTCGTGACCTTCACAGTCCTGATAGTCGCTCTTGTTCAGTCCGCCGAAGACTATGACGTAATCGGCTTTGCGAGCCTTTGCCACGGCGTCGTCGATGAGCTGCTGCTCCGAGCGGTTGTCGCTAAGGTTCTGTCCGGTGGTCACGCCGTTGTAGCTGCCGGTGACGTCGCCAACGTAGCCACGCTCATACTCGACAGTGGCTTTGCCGGCAAGCCGTGCCTTAAGTCCGTCGAGAGGGGAGATCTCCTTCTGGACTTTCAGGGAGGATGAGCCGCCACCGACTGTCATCATCTTGATGGCGTTCTCGCCAACGACGAGTACGGTTGGTTTTGCTGTAGGTGTAGTAGGCTTATTAGGCTTATTAGGCTTATTAGGCTTATTAGGCTTATTAGGCATATTATGCCCATTAGGCCTAATAGGCCTATTAAGCCCATCAACATCTATCGGCAGTACCCCTCCATCATTCTTCAGCAGCACTATTCCGTCCTCTCCTATTCTCTTAGCAGCGTCATAGTGGCTCTCAGAGCAGAGCAGTCCGTGCCCGCGCTTAGCCATCGTTGTGCGGTAGTAGAGGCGGAGCACACGGCGCACCTTGTCGTTGAGCTCGTCCATAGAGTACTTGCCGCTGAGGATACCCTTCTTGTAAGGGTTGGCGAGATAGTAGCTGTCGTAGGCATTGCTGGCACCCTCGGAGAGTCCGTTGGTCCATGAGCCGAACTCCATGTCGAGTCCGTTGTGCACAGCCTGGTCGGTATTATGAGTGCCGCCCCAGTCGCTGACAACGACTCCGTCGAAGCCCCATTTGCCTTTCAGCAAGTCCTTGAGCAGGTACTCATTGTGGCAGTTGTGTTCGTCCTTATAGAGATTATAGGCTCCCATAAGTGCCCAGACATGTCCTTTCTGAACAGCTGCCTTGAAAGCGGGGAGGTAAATCTCATGCAGGGCACGGTCGGAGATCTTCACATTGACCTGATGGCGATACTCCTCGTCGTTGTTCAGGCAGAAGTGCTTGACGCAAGCTGAGACACCATTCGACTGCAGACCTATTATATAAGGTACAACCATAGTCGAGGTCAGGAACGGATCCTCACCCATATATTCGAAGTTTCTGCCGCCTAGCGGAGTGCGGTAAATGTTCACGCCCGGACCGAGAATCATATCCTTGCCACGGTAGAGTGCTTCCTCACCAAGGCTTTTTCCATAGAGCTGAGCCATCTGAGGATTCCATGAAGCGGCAAGGCAAGTCAGTGCCGGGAATGCGACACACGAATCATTGGTCTGTCCTGCCTGCTCCCACTCGTCCCAAAGAACATCTGGGCGAACTCCGTGAGGACCATCGTCAGTCCAGAAGTCAGGGAATCCGAGACGGGGAATACCCCGGCTTGAGAATTTACTTTGAGCATGGATGACGGCAATCTTCTCATCGAGGGTCATTCGCGAGAGTGCATCATCAATCCGCTGTTCTACACTTTTTGATTCATCAAGGTAAACGGGTAACGCTTGTTGAGCGCTAACTGTAACGGCACTGGTAAGAAGAAATGCCGAAACAATAAATGTTTTAAACCTATGCTTCATAATTATAAGATTTAGTATTGTTACAAAGTTAATGAAAAAAGGAGTCCTTGCTGTTGTCAGATGATAAAAATATAGATTGATATAGACAACTCATTTAATTAACATCTTGATTTTCAAAAGGTTAATTTTTTAGGTTAACCTTAATTCCGCAACTAAGTGCATAGTTTGTTGTTAATCTTTTTTATAAGTCTCTGAGGAGCAATAAGTTCCTCAGAGTTTTGTCATGTGCAGAA
>OMZV01000042.1 GCA_900315635.1 uncultured Prevotella sp. | reverse complement strand
TGAAAAGAAATGCCTTCGGCTACCGAGATGTTGACTACTTTAAGTTAAGACTTTTCAATTTGCATAATGATAAAATCACACGATTTGTCGGATGAACCTTACTTATTAGATTATTATATCAATCAATAGGTAGGCGAACGGATTAATCACGCGCATAGCCTTTAGGAACAAACTTTACATTTGCTTGCAAAAGTAGCCTATTGCGAAATGAGCTATGCCAAACTAAATCGTAAAACGGTATCATCTAGCTTGTAATTGGGTATCTTCTAGACTCTAATCGGGTATTTTTTACAGACTAAAAGATACCCGATTAGAACTGCGTTGAGTATCAATGAGTTACAAAGCTGGCATTTCTGAGACTAAATGCATGATAAAAGATTTACACGTAAAACAGCCATGCAGATATATCTTTACACTATGAAAAGCACAAAAAAAAGTATAGGAATTTACGGGAAACTAGTGCAACCAGCTTGGCTATACCGATAAGTGGCTTATCTGGCATAAGATTTGGGCTGATGATTGTCATGGTCGTTTTCTTTTGGCTGTCGAATGTTAAAACTTTGAGCCTTAGTGCTTTATGATCGTGGTGTGGGGCGATACCAGCCAAACTGCTATAACAAATTATCAAGAAAGTTAGAAAAAAGTTTGGAAAATGTTTGGCGGAATGGAATAAAGTCCGTACCTTTGCAACCGCTTACAAGAAGCACGGGCGTTTAGCTCAGTTGGTTTAGAGCATCTGCCTTACAAGCAGAGGGTCGGCGGTTCGAATCCGTCAACGCCCACTGGGGTGTTTCCCCGTAGTTCTTCGGGATTGCGGGGATTTTTTATGTCCGTACGTCAAATGCCATATTGCTTGTGCTTGTCCCCCATAAAGTCTTAAATGTATATCCGCAATCATCCCAACGACTACGTCGTTTATATATTTGTATAGGCTATCGCCTAGAACCGAAGGTCACTGTCCGAACGCAGTGAGGGGCAAAGTAAATCGTTCAAATATCAGCATGGTTGTTTCTATTGTAAATCTTTTATCATGCTTTTAATCTCAATAATGCTAGCGTTGTAACTTGCTGATATTCAATAGGGTTTAATCGATACCCAATTACAAGCTGAAAGATACCGTTTTACGATTTGGTTTGACATTGGCCTCGTCGCCATTAATGCACGACGTAATCTTCCAATTTTAGGCTTATTTTATTTTTTATGCAATAAATTTAGTAGAAAAGTAGTAGGTTTTCGAAAGAAAATCACTAATTTTGCAGCCGTATTAATACGTTTTTACTAGAGAAAGCATCATGAGTCTTGACACACTTACAGCCATCTCGCCTATCGATGGCCGCTACAGAGGAAAAACAGAGAAGTTGGCTGATTACTTTTCGGAGTATGCACTGATACGTTATCGTGTGCGCGTGGAGATTGAGTACTTTATCTCCCTTTGCGAGCTCCCATTGCCTCAGCTGAAAGGTTTCGACCATAATCTTTTCGAACGCCTTCGCGACATTTACCGCAAACTTGATGAGAAGGACGCAGCACGCGTGAAGGAAATCGAGAAGACTACCAATCACGACGTGAAGGCTGTCGAATACTTCATAAAGGAAGAGTTCGACAAGATTGGCGGATTGGATAAATACAAGGAGTTCGTCCACTTCGGACTGACTTCGCAGGATATTAACAACACCAGCGTTCCACTAATGCTCAAGGAAGCACTCAACGATGTGTATTATCCTATGGTGGAAGAGCTCATTGCTCAGTTGCAGACATACGCTGAGGAATGGAAGGACGTTGCCATGCTTGCCAAGACACATGGTCAGCCGGCATCGCCGACACGCCTCGGCAAGGAGATAGAGGTTTACGTTTATCGTCTTACTGAGCAGCTGAAGTCTCTTAAGGCTTGCAAGTTCACAGCTAAGTTCGGTGGTGCAACGGGCAACTACAACGCTCACCATGTGGCTTATCCGGATTACGACTGGAAGAAGTTCGGCGACAAGTTCGTCAGTGAGAAACTGGGACTTGAGCGCGAGCAGTGGACAACACAGATAAGCAATTACGACCATCTCGGCAGCATCTTTGATGCACTTCGCCGTATCAATACAATAATTATCGACCTCGACCGTGACTTCTGGATGTACATATCTATGGAGTACTTCAAGCAGAAGATCAAGGCTGGCGAGGTTGGCTCGAGTGCTATGCCGCACAAGGTCAACCCGATAGACTATGAGAACAGTGAGGGAAACCTCGGACTGTCGAACGCTATCCTGCAGTTCCTTGCAGCCAAGTTGCCGGTGAGCCGCTTGCAGCGTGACCTTACTGACTCGACCGTTCTCCGTAATATCGGCGTGCCACTCGGTCACAGCATTATAGCTATTCAGAGCACGCTCAAGGGCTTGCGCAAGCTTATCCTTAACAAGGAGAAGATCGATGAGGACCTTGACAACACATGGGCTGTTGTTGCCGAGGCTTTGCAGACCATCCTTCGCCGTGAGGAATATCCTCATGCTTATGAGACATTGAAGGGATTGACCCGTACTAACAAGACCATCACTGAGGAAACAATCCATGACTTTATCAAGACTTTGGATGTCAGCGATGCAGTTAAGGCGGAGATGATGGCAGTCACACCGCACAACTATACTGGTATGTAATTGGTGTAAAGACTAAAGTTTAATAGCGAATAATCAAACACATAAATAATAATTTGGTAATTAAAACAAAAAACAACACAGTAAAATTAAATTATTAACTGACGAGTTCTTGCACGTGCTTGGCATGTTTGCGAACAAGAACGAAGCAACGGCCGTGAGGCTATTTATTAATTAAAGTAAGAAAAAACTATTATGGCAGAAGATTTAGAAAACAAAGAGGGATTGTCTTCAGAGCAGAAAGACACTAACCGTGATGGCTATTCAGCCGGACAATCGAGCAACTATCGTAACGACGGAGCAGCCCGCCAAAAGCGCCAGCGTATCCGCGTTCCACGTTCGTATGCAAATGAACATCCTTCCACAAGCCGTAAACCAGCCGAGGGCGGATTCCGTCCTGAGGGCTTCGGAGCCGGTCTGCAGAGTAGCAACGACAATGGCGGACAGCGCCAGAGCAGCTATCAGAGCAGAGGCGGATACCAGAGCCGCGGCGGCTACAACAGCAACCGTGGCGGTTATCAGAGCCGTGGCGGCTACAACAGCAACCGTGGTGGCTATCAGAGTCGTGGTGGATACAATAATAATCGTGGCGGAGGATACCGTCCTCGCTACAATAATAATGGTGAAGACGCTGACAACAAGGAGACCAACAGCTACCAGAGCCGTGGCGGTTACCAGCAGCGCAGCGGTTACCAGAGTCGTGGCGGTTACAACAGCAACCGTGGCGGTTACCAGAGTCGTGGCGGTTACAACAACAACCGTGGCGGCTATCAGAGCCGTGGCGGGTATAACAACAACCGTGGTGGCTATCAGAGCCGTGGCGGATATAACCAGGGCGGTTATCGCCGTCAGCACACTTCAGATTATGACCCGAACGCAAAGTACTCGCTTAAGAAGCGCATAGAATACAAGGAGGACAACATCGACCCGAATGAGCCGATCCGTCTGAACAAGTATCTCGCCAATGCCGGTGTATGCTCTCGCCGTGAAGCTGATGAGTTTATCCAGGCTGGCGCAGTCAAGGTCAACGATGAAGTAGTAACAGAACTCGGTACAAAGGTGCTCCGTTCGGATAAAGTTACATTCCACGACCAGCCTGTCTCACTCGAGAAGAAGGTCTATGTACTTCTCAACAAGCCGAAGGATTATGTTACAACAAGTGACGATCCGCAGAACCGCAAGACCGTTATGGACCTTGTGAAGGACGCTTGCCCTGAGCGCATCTATCCTGTTGGTCGTCTCGACCGCAATACAACAGGTGTCCTTCTTCTGACAAACGATGGTGACCTGGCTTCAAAGCTCACTCATCCTAAGTTCCTCAAGAAGAAGGTCTACCATGTATTCCTCGACAAGCCGGTATCAGCCAATGACCTGCAGAAGATTTCTGACGGTATAGAGCTTGAGGACGGAGAGGTCAAGGCAGACGCTATCGACTACCCGGATCCTGAGGACCAGAAGCAGGTCGGCATCGAGATCCACAGCGGTAAGAACCGTATCGTCCGCCGTATCTTCGAGAGCCTCGGCTATCGTGTCGTCAAACTTGACCGTGTCCAGTTCGCCGGACTTACCAAGAAGAATGTCCGTCGTGGCGACTGGCGCTTCCTCACAGAGAAGGAAGTCGAGATGCTTCGCATGGGCGCATTTGAATAATTAATGTATGATTCAAAATTCATAATTCAAAATTATGATTTCAATTATAAACAACAATAATGGATGTTGACTTATCGTCCACAATTGATGTAATCATAATTTTGAATTTTGAATTTTGAATTTTGAATTTATATATAAAATAGATGAAACGTACAAGAGTTGTCGATGCTCTCCGCAGTACCGACTTTGGAAAAGATATAGTAGTAAAGGGATGGGTTCGTTCCCACCGCAGTAGCAAGGCTGTTGACTTCATTGCACTGAACGACGGCTCTACAATCAAGAATATTCAGATTGTCGTCAATCCTTCGACCATTGATGCCGAGGAACTTAAGAGTATCACTACCGGCGCCTGCATCGGCGTCGAGGGTACACTCGTCGAGAGTCAGGGCAAGGGTCAGGCTGTAGAAGTTCAGTCGAAGAAGATTGTTATCTATGGTCTCTGCCCTAACGATTATCCAATGCAGAAGAAGGGACAGAGCTTCGAGTACATGCGGCAGTATGCCCACATGCGTCTGCGTACCAACACTTTCGGTGCTGTCTTCCGCATTCGCCACAATATGGCAATCGCTATCCACAAGTATTTCCATGACCATGGATTCTACTATTTCAATACTCCGCTTATCACGGCAAGTGATGCTGAGGGAGCCGGAGAGATGTTCCAGGTTACAACTCTTGACCTCGACCGTATAGCCAAGGAAGGAAAGGTCGATTATTCGAAGGATTTCTTCGGCAAGAAGACCAACCTTACCGTTTCCGGACAGCTCGAGGGTGAGCTTGGTGCAACAGCACTCGGAGCCATCTACACATTCGGTCCTACGTTCCGTGCCGAGAATTCCAATACCCCTCGCCACCTTGCAGAGTTCTGGATGATTGAGCCGGAGGTCGCATTCATGGACAAGGACGAGCTGATGGACCTTGAGGAAGACTTCATAAAGTATTGTGTCAACTGGGCACTCGACAATTGCAAGGACGACCTTGAGTTCCTCAACAAGATGATAGACAAGACACTTCTCGACACACTCCATTCAGTTGTAAAGGAGAAGTTCATCCGTCTGCCTTACACCGAGGGTATAAAGATTCTGGAGCAGGCAGTCAAGGACGGCCATAAGTTCGAGAATCCTATCACAGGCTGGGGCATGGACCTTAACAGTGAGCATGAGCGTTACCTCGTTGAGCAGCACTTCAAGCGCCCTGTTATCATGACCGATTATCCTAGCGAGATAAAGGCATTCTACATGAAGAAGAACCCTGACGGCAAGACCATGCAGGGAACAGACGTCCTCTTCCCGCGCATCGGCGAGATTATCGGCGGCTCTGTCCGTGAGGAGAATTATCAGAAACTGCTCGATGAGATTGAGAAGCGCCACATGAAGGAGAGCACTTACGAGTGGTATCTCGATACACGTAAGTACGGTTCTTGCCCTCATGCCGGGTTCGGACTGGGCTTTGAGCGCCTTATCCTCTTTGTTACCGGTATGCAGAACATTCGTGACGTCATTCCGTTCCCACGTACACCGAAGAACGCTGAATTCTAATTTATATTGTGAAATATAATGACATGCCTTGTAAGACATGCCGAATAAATTTCTAAAAGATACCCTTTTACGTCGTGATTGGGTATCTTTTAGCCTTTAAAAGGGTATCTTTTATGGCGTAAAAGATGCCGGATTTCTAACTATTTGAAACAGAGTTATTTAGGATAATCATGATTCGCGCAGCTTTTTTTGACATTGACGGAACCCTTGTAAGTTTCACAACACATCTTATTCCTCAGTCTACAGTCGATGCATTGACCGAATTCCATAAGCGGGGAGGACGGATTTATATTTCTACCGGACGCCCGATCGCTATCGTTAACAATATCGGTCAGATAAAAGATCTTGTCGACGGATACATAACTTTCAATGGAGCTTACTCATTTATAGGCGATACCGACATTAATTGCAATGCCATTCCTGAGGAAGATGTGCAGGCTATGATTGATGATGCCAAGGCTAACGATTATACGGTTCTGCTGTGCGGCAAGCGTGATGTAGTAATATACAATTATCATGATGTATTCTATGAGGTGTTTGTAAAGGGTCTGGGAGTCAACAACATCGACCCTAACAAACCTGCAAGCAGCCTTAAAGGTCAGCCGATATTACAGCTTACTCCGTTCTTCGGACCGGACGCTGAAAAGAAGGTTATGCCTAAGATGCCTCATTCCATCTCTGCACGATGGAATCCCAACTTCACCGATATAACCGTCCGTGGTGCCGATAAGGGTCATGCCCTTCGCCTTATGGCTGCTCATGAGGGTCTCGACATCAGCGAGTGCATTGCTTTCGGCGATGGCGGAAATGACATTCCTATCCTGAAAACAGCCGGCATTGGTGTGGCTATGGGTAACGCTGCCGATAATGTCAAGGCTGCCGCTGACTATGTTACAACTCACGTTGATGACAATGGCATAGCCAATGCCCTGCGCCATTTCGGTGCTATTTAGCTTGGTTGGTCTATCTTCTTCATCCACTTTCCACGGAACAGGCGGATGAGGAACATTATACCGCGGATTGTAAGCTCTGTTGCCATTGCGAACCAAACGCCAGGCAATCCGTAGATAGGAGCCAGAGTGGCTGCAAGAGTCAATCTTACGAACCACATAGAACCAAGGTTGATGAATGAAGGGATAGCCGTGTCACCGGCTCCGATGCATACGCTGTAGGTGACAATCGATGCAGCAAAGAACGGCTCGGCGAATGCCTCAATGCGCAGAACTTGTGTGCCAAGGGCGCGAATCTCAGGGACCGGGCTGAGTATACCGATCATTTCCGGTGCGAAAATATACATTAGTAATCCCATGAAAGCCATCACAGCCATGCCTATTCCTACTGCCATACGTGCAAAACTCTGACAGACGTCCTTTCGGCGGGCGCCCACGCTCTGCCCGACCAGTGTCGTTGCTGCGTCGCCGATACCATATCCCGGCATGTAGCAAAGGCTTTCTGCGGTCACGGCGAACGAGTTGGCAGCTATGGCAAAGTTGCCGAGCGGGGCTACAATCATTGTCGAAATAATCTGTGCTCCGTTCATCAACAGATACTGCAATGCCATTGGTGCGCCCAGCTTCACGGCACTGCTAATGTATTCCCAGTTCCATTTGAACCGTTGCTTGTCGAACTTCCATGCGAGAATAGAACTCTTGAACACGGCAAAGTAGACTAGTGGAATGGCGGCTGACAGAATAGCCAGCAACGTTCCTATGGCTGCTCCGGCCACTCCCAGACCGAAGCCGAATACCGTGAGGTGGGTTCCCAGAATCGTTATTTCGCGTGTCGGGAAGATGAATATGAAGTTGAATATGACGTCTGCGAAGCACATTGCCACGGCTATGAAGCTCGGATGACGCATATCGCCGGATACTTTCAGCATTTGGGACGATAGGTTCTCAATCAAATGAATAGGTACAGCGGCTGAATATATCAGGAAATATATTGAAGCGTCGTGCTGGATGTCGGCTCCTCCGCCTAGCCAACGGGGCAGTGGAGAGGCTATAGTTGCCGCTATAGCCATCAGGACTAATGATATTGCGAGTCCGAATATGTATCCATGACGCATAACCGATCGTGCCTGACCAAAGTCTTTCGCTCCGATGAAGTGGGCTGCCTGCACATAGAATCCCATTGCTGTAGCCGATACAAGTGAGCCAAACAGCCATGTGGCAGGCTCTACAAGTCCGATGCTGGCTGATGCTTCTGCTCCCAATGAGCCTACCATTGAGGCATCGATGTAGAACATCAGCACCGATGTTACTTGTGCCAGAATTGATGGAATAGACAAAGCCACAATGAGGTTTAGTTTCTCACTGCGTGTCATCTGAAGACCATCACGAATCTTACTTAATAGTGCGTCACTTTCTGATTTGCTGAATACCATAGTTGAAAAGCGGTGCAAAGGTAATCAATAATGTTGAATGTTGAGTGAGGAATGAGAAATTTCTTTATTTCAAAAAGGATAAAACTGGTTATGAAGAGGTATAAGTTTGGCAATGACAGGGGTCAGTTGCATAAGTCCGTGGATGCCCACAACCTGCCTAACTAAAAAATCTTGCTCAAGCGGAACATGAAGAAAGTTAAAATGATTACCTTTGCATC
>OMZV01000023.1 GCA_900315635.1 uncultured Prevotella sp. | reverse complement strand
CAACAACAAATATATTCAGTTAGAAATACCCTTCGATGAATGGTAAGTTACAATCAGTAAGCAAAGCCGAATGTTAAAGTATTTAAGTGGACACTAGTGTATGGCAAAAAGACTAGCAATGCTTATGGCTGGGCTCTTCCTCGTATTGGGGGGAGCACTGGCACAAACGCACGTCTCCGGTACTGTTGTCAACAGTGAGGACGACGAGCCTGTCATCGGCGCATCTGTTATCGTCGACGGAACAAATGTCGGCGCAGTAACTGATGTCGATGGTAAATTCGAGTTTACCATACCTCAGGGTGCAAGCACCAAGGTAACGGTGTCTTATATCGGTATGGTTTCACAGTCCTTGCAGGGCAGAGAGAACATGAAGGTGACCCTTAAGCCTGACCAGCACAACCTCGATGAGGTGATGGTTGTCGCTTACGGTACTGCAAAGAAGTCGGCTTACACCGGTGCTGCATCGGAAATTAAGGCTGACAAGATTGAAAACCGACTGACATCTAATATCTCGTAGGCTCTCACCGGTACAATGGCTGGTGTGCAGAGCTATCAGACCAACGGTCAGCCGGGTACTTCGGCTACCATCCGTATCCGTGGTATCAGCTCTATCAATGGTGTTACATCACCGCTGTATGTCGTCGATGGCGTGCCTTACGATGGTGACCTGAGCGCACTCAACCCTAACGATATTGAGAAGATGACAGTCCTGAAGGACGCTGTCTCTACATCTCTTTATGGTTCACGTGGTGCCAATGGTGTTGTCATGATTACCACAAAGCAGGGTCAGCAGGGCAGAGCCCGCATTACTGTTGATGCCAAGTGGGGTGCCAACAGCCGTGAGGTTCCGAACTACGATGTTATCGGCCGTCCGGGCACTTACTATGAGAAGCTCTACGAGACTCTCTATAATGGCTACACTCTCAACAACCACATGAGTGCTGATGCTGCTTGGCAGCTTGCCAATCAGAACCTCGTCAGCCAGACAGGTTATCAGATTTACACTGTTCCTGATGGTCAGACTCTCATCGGCAGAAACGGTAAGCTTAACCCATTGGCTAAGCTCGGATATAACAATGGAAGCAACTACTTCATTCCGGACGACTGGGAGAATGAGACCTTCAAGACAACTCTTCGTCAGGAGTACAACGTTAATGTAAGTGGTGCTACCGACAAAATTAACTACTATGCTTCTTTCGGCTATCTCGATGATGACGGTACTATCAAGGGTTCAGGCTTCAAGCGTCTGTCTACCCGTACCAATGTTGAGTATAAGGCTCGCAAATGGCTGACTATCGGCAGCAATGTCGCGTTCACTCACACCAACAGCTACTCACCTGAGGACCAGACTTCGGACGATGCTACATCGTCAATGAACGCATTCTATATAGCCAACAACATCGCACCTATCTATCCTATCTTCGTCCGTGATGCTCAGGGTAACATCATGTATGACAATACAACAGGTAAGAGAATATATGATTACGGTGATGCTGCCTACACATCCAACACCCGTAACTTCATGTCCATGTCGAACCCTCTGAGTGACCTTCAGTATAACACTCAGGAGTATCTCATGGATATTCTCGACGGAAACTGGTTCGCTAAGGCTGACCTTACACACGGATTCACCCTTACAGCACGTATCGGTCTGCACACCGATAACACACGTCTGCACTATTCAACGAACCCTAAGTATGGTCAGACAGCCAGCTATGGTGGTGAGAACATTCAGGAGGAAATTCATCAGAATGCCTTCACCCACCAGTATTTGTTGAACTACGACAATGCTTTCGGTAAGAACAACATCAACCTTACCGCAGGTTTCGAGGGCTATCGTTATAAGTATGAGACATTCTATGCCGACGGTCAGAACCTCTACAAGATGGGCGACTACACTGTTGGCAACACTATCGACCAGCGTCGTGGCTCAGGAGAAGCCCACGAGTACAATACTGCCGGCTTCTTCTTCAACGGAAGCTATAACTGGGATGAGCGCTACTTCGTCAATTTCGGTTATCGTCGTGACGGTACCTCTGCCTTCTCTAAGGACAACCGTTGGGGTGACTTCTTCTCAATCGGATTCGGTTGGAACATGAAGAAGGAAAGCTGGCTGCGCAATGTCGACTGGATTGACCTCTTGAAGATTCGTGGTTCATTCGGTCAGACAGGTAATGATAACCACGAACAGAGCCTACATCACTACTCTTATTATGCTTATGAGGACATCTACAACATGACCGGTGCCAACGGCGTGTTCTCTGATGGTTCTCTGGCTTACAAAGGTAATCCTAACCTTAAGTGGGAGAAGACCAACGCTCTCGACTTCGGTGCTGACTACAGCTTCTGGAACGGACGCTTGACCGGATCTCTTGATTACTATTTCCGTGCTACAAGCAACCTGCTCGACTATCAGCGTGTGGCTGCTAGTAATGGTTACAGTTCTATACCTGTCAACATGGGAACAGTACAGAACTATGGTTTCGAGTTTGAGGCTAACTACGGAATCTTCCGTAACAAGGACTTCAAGTGGGATGTCTCTCTCAATATGACATTCCAGAAGAACAAGATTCATAAGCTGTCAGGCGACTATAAGAATGGTCAGTATGTCAATGGTTCACGTATCTATAAGGAAGGACAGAGTATCTACAACCTCTATCTTGTCCACTATGAAGGCGTAGATCCTGAGACCGGTATGGCTCTCTACACAGGTGTCAAGACTGACGGCAATGGTCAGCCAGTTAAGGACGAGACCGGAAACTACACTTACGAGTCGACAACCAACTGGAACAACGCATTCAACTATGCTCGTCGTTCAACCAGCTCTCTGCTGCCTGATATGTTCGGCGGACTTGGAACATCACTCGCCTGGAAGGGCTTCGACTTCTCTATCCAGACAAGCTTCCAGCTCGGTGGCGACATCTTCGATTCAGGTTATCGGACACTCATGGACACAAGCAATGGATTCACAGCCGGTCAGAACTGGCATAAGGACATCCTGAAGTCATGGACTCCGACCAACACCCACACTGATGTTCCGCGTGCCGACAATGTCGATAACTATGCAAACTCTATCAGTGACCGCTTCCTCATCAGCTCGGATTACTTCTCAATCGACAATATTACACTTGGCTATACATTGCCAAAGAGTGTAACTGCCAAGATTGGTATCGAGGCTCTCCGTGTTTACTTCGCCGCCGACAACGTTGCTCTCTTCTCTGCTCGTCAGGGTCTGGACCCACGTCTCGGTATTGTCAGTGCTTCGACTAGCTTCTACACATCACGTCGTTCACTCACCGGTGGTATCAAGTTGACATTCTAAACATTATAAAGACAATAACAAAATGAAGATAACGAAATATTTATTTATGGCTTTATCGGTGCTGGCACTCTCCAGTTGCCTTGACACCGAGCCGCTGGGAAGCGACGTTACCGCCGACCAGAAGAAGCAGGCTGTGGAGCAGAACCCTGAGCGTCTGTCAGCAGCTGTATCGGCTATCACTGCTAATTTCTACCAGTATTCAGCCATCTGGGATGAAAGTGATAACCAGCAGAACGACTTCGGTTATCCAGCAATCATGATGATTCTCGACAGCCGCAGTGCTGATATGGTCTGCCACAACACCGGTTACAACTTGTTCCGTGATGCTCTTGCCTATACCGATGTGACTAATACATCCGATGATACACGTGAGATATGGAGTACTCTCTATAATCAGATATACACTTGTAACGCTGTAGCATCTAGCGTTGACTCAGCTGCTACTGATGCAACACAGCAGTATGACCTCGGTCAGGCACTCGCTATCCGTGCTTTCGACTACTTCATGCTTGCCCAGCTCTATCAGAGAACATACAGCCAGGTTGATCCGTCGGCTGTCGGAGGTGTGCCAATCATCACCGAGAAGAACTCTAACGAGGTCGCTTCAGCCGGTTGCTCACGTGGAACTCTCGAGCAGACATACAATCAGATCCTCTCTGACCTCAACCGTGCCATCACTCTTCTCGACAATAGTGAGAACAACGGAGTTAAGCGTCCGGACAAGCGCTATGTCAATTCAGCTGTTGCCCATGGTATCCGTGCACGTGTTTATCTCGTGATGAACCGCTGGAATGACGCTGCAGCCGATGCCGACTATGCTATCCAGCACGGTAACGCAACTCCTAAGACCATCGCAGAGGCTAGCGTTCCATCATTCAACAGCATGGAAGAGAACGACTGGCTTTGGGGTATCAAGGTCGCTGAAACCGACCGTACCGTTACAACCGGTATCGGTAACTTCCCTTCAATGATGGGCTCTCTGAGCTATGGCTATGTATCCGGTACCGGCGGTGTCGTCAGCAAGCGTATCAACTTGAAGCTTTACAACGACATTCCTTCATCAGATGCACGTAAGAACTGGTTCCTCGATGGCGACGGAAAAGGCGCAACACTTACCGAGGCTCAGCAGGATTATGTCACATCTAATGGTATTCTGCCTTATTCTCAGGTCAAGTATGCCCCTTACAATGGTCAGGTCGGTACATCAACCAACGCTTCGGATATTCCTCTGATGCGTGTTGAGGAGATGTATCTCATCAAGGCTGAGGCTCAGGCTATGGGCGGAAATCCATCTGCCGGTGCCGCAACTCTGACTTCATTCGTCCGCAACTACCGTAACCCAAGTTATAATCTGACTTCTACATCAGCTTCTGATGTCCAGAGTGCAGTCCTTCTGCAGCGCCGTATTGAGCTTTGGGGCGAGGGCTTCGCATATCTCGACAATCTCCGTCTGAACACCGGTATTGACCGTCGTGGTGCTGGTTTCGATACCAACGATGTGTTCAACATCCCGGCAACCGACCCAATTCTCATCTTTCAGATACCTCAGGCTGAGACCGAGTACAACAAGCTGATTACTGCCAGCGACCAGAACCCTGCCGGAACAATCCCGACAGCTGTCCCTGACAAGTAAACCACATTATCACTTTAAGCATTTACGACAATGAAAAATATAAAGAAAATTCAGTCCTCTGGCTCTGGTTGCACTCGCAGTAATGGCACTGTCGGGTTGTGCTGCCGATGACGAGGACTTCACGCCGGGCGAACTCGACAATGGTGCATACCTCTATGCCAGTTCAACTAATCTGACCTACACTCCGGATGATGAGCAGGTGCTCACTCTCAACGTAGGACGTATGGACTCGACACAGGCTCAGACAATCAACCTCACCAGCGACAACGATGCCTTCCAGGTGCCTTCATCTGTCAGCTTCGCTGCCGGACAGAGCTCAACAACGCTCTCTATTCCATTCAACATGGAGATTGGTGAGACCGATACTCTGACTATTAAGCTCTCTAAGGAGAACGCAAGCAACTATGGTGCCGACTCTCTGACATTCATTGTAATGCGCGATTACAACTGGGATGCAGCCGGCGAAGGTGAATTCAGTGAGACCGGATTTGGTCTGTCGGCTACAGGAGTTCCTGTACAGCATGCCCGTGGAACCAACATCTACCGTCTTGTTCGTCCGTTCTACTATGCTTGTCAGCAGGCTGGTGAGACAACTCTGCCTACAGGTGGCAATATCCAGTTCACGCTTTCGAACACCGGTGAGTTCCAGCTTGCCGATGGTATTTACAGCATTGACGACAGCGGAAAGGAGCTTCCTTATCAGATGTATTACGATAATGGCAACTATCCTCAGGACTGCAACATCTCTCAGGATGGCAAGAAAATCACTGTAAACTACTTCCTGCTGAAGGATAAGAAGCTCCACGGTCCTGTTTCATTCACATTCGATTGGACTACCGGTTATCCATATTCTACAGCTGCAGAATAAGCAAGTATAACTTGTAAATAATAAAAAGGCAGAAGCCTATCGAACCTTCACCGGTTCATAGACTTCTGCCTTTTTTCTTTTTTTAATGTTCGGTTATAAATTCTTAGTTACGCCTTAGCCATTTCTCAAAGAATATATCGCTTACAGAATACCCTTGGGGCGTCCTGCTTACTAGCTGTTTATCGGCTAATGCGTTTAATGCCGTCTTAATGCTGCTTGTAGCCGGTAGGCTATGTGCCTTGATAAACTTCCGGCTTAACGGTGAACTTACCAGACCCTCCTCGGCTATCGCACGTAGCAGTTGCTGCTGATTGTCGGTGAGCCATGACAAATAATTCTGATAGGATGTAGCCTGTTCTTCTATCAGTTCATTTATTACAGTATCGACCAAATCTTTATTTATTTCCTCTTCACGGTGCTCATAAATGCCATGAAGAATAGCTTGGATATACCATGTTATGCCCTGTGACTCGCTGTAGATATAATCAAATGTCCCATTGTCAATCTTACGGGAATCACGACTCAGCATATTGTTGGCAAAAGATAAATACTTTTCTTTATCTATGCTTTGCAATGACATCACCATTGAACTTTGGAAAAATGGTCGGTTAGCCGAGAGGAACATCTCTTCCATCATGTGCCGGCGGCTGCCCGAGAATATGAAATAGACATTTGGCAGGAACTGGATGTATGAGCGAATAAGGGCTTCGGTGCCTTCTTCAGGATAGTAGAGTACTTGTTGAAACTCATCTATTGCTATGTAGCATCGCTTCCCTGATTCTTTCATGTATTCAAATATCCTCTTCAGACTTGTCTTTCCCTCCGACGGCTGTATGTCAAGAGAAAAGGTAGGGATGCCGGTCATCTCGTCTATGGTGACAGTAGGGCGGAAACTACTGAAGAATGCCTGTACTTGTCGAAGGGCAGATTGTGATACCGTATCCAGTTTGCCGATTATTTCCTGTGCAAGCAGCTTAACTAAATTCTCGAGATTCTTGGTGGCATATATGTCAATGTAGAAGCATTTGATGTCTTTATTCTGATTCTCAATTCTGTTGAAGACATGATGTATGAGCCCCGTCTTGCCCATACGACGAGGAGCAACGAGTGTTACATTGCGCTCGCCGTGCAAGGTGGAAATAATCTTATCTGTTTCCTTTTCACGGTCGCAAAAGTATTCAGGACCTTTGTATCCGTATACAACAAATGGGTTATTTAGCTTTGTCATAATCTTATTGCGTTTTTTGCGTTACGCAAATTACGCAATAAAATCTCTAATTACCAAATAACCCATTTGTTTTTTAAGTTAAATTCACTGTTCCTAGCCAAGAACCTTCTGCTCGAGAGCGGCGATGTCCTCTTCTTTCGTTGCCCATGAAGTGACGAGCCGGACAGTCGTGTGGCTCTTGTCGTACTTGCCCCAGCGGGTGAAAAGGAAGTCCTTGGAAAGCCGTTCGACCTCGCTGTTCTCAAGGATGACGAACTGCTGGTTGGTAGGCGAGTCGACAAAGAACGGATAGCCCTTGCGCTTGAAGATGTCCTTCATGCGCATTGCCATGTCGATGGCATGGCGGGAAATGTCGAAATAAAGGCTGTCGGTGAACAGGGCATCGAACTGAACGCCTATGAGCCGTCCCTTTGCCATCAGTGCTCCGTGCTGTTTTGTGATAGAGAAGAAGTGCGGATGGGCATTGCCGTGAGTGAAGACGACTGCTTCGCCACACAGGGCACCGACCTTCGTGCCGCCGATGTAGAATACGTCGCAGTGCTTGGCGAGATAGGGTAGGGTGATGTCATTCTCCTTCGACATGAGTCCGTAGCCGAGACGTGCGCCATCGATATAAAGCGGCAGATGGTACTTCTGGCACACCTTATATATATCGTCGAGTTCCTGAGCCGTATAGAGTGTTCCAAGCTCAGTAGGGAATGTTATATACACCATGCCCGGATAGACACTGTGGTCGGCATTGCCGTCATGCAGGAACTCGTCCATGAACTTGTCGAGAACGCCGGAGTCCATCTTTCCGTTGACCTGTGGAATGGTTATCACCTTGTGCTCGGTGAACTCGACAGCGCCTGCCTCGTGGGTGGCAATGTGACCTGTCGACACGCAGACGACGCCTTCGTATGTGTGAAGGATAGAGTCGATGACCGTTGCGTTGGTCTGTGTACCTCCTGCAAGGAACCAAATCTGTGCGTCAGGTGCCCCGCATGCCTTGCGAATCTTCTCCTTCGCTTCCTTGCTGAACTGGTCGTAGCCATAGCTCAGCGTCTGCTCGTCATTGGTTTTGACCAGAGCCTCCAGTACCTTCCTGTGTGCTCCGTTGTTATAGTCGCTTTCGAATGAAATCATATTGTGTGTGCTTTTTGCTTGCAAAGTTAATGCAAAAAACTATTATATGAAAATAAACACATTTGTTTTTGGTACTTAAAAAATAAAATATGATTATCGGCTGTTAGATTGTTGGATAGTTCTTATTAGGATGATCAGTTAGCGTAAATAGTTGAAACATATTTACACTGATTGTAAATGTGCAGAATCAGATTCTAATAGATACCGAATTAGCTTCTAATCGGGTCCCTTTTACGTTCTAATCGGGTATGTTTTACGTTGCAATCGGGTATGTTTTACACTGTCGTTTGGTATGTCTTTGTAATTAGCTAATAATCAGTTAATTACCAGTTGGTAAAATTCCAAGGGCTAATTTTGTCTTATTGAGAAAATTATTTACCCTTTTATCAAAATAAAAACGGAAGCAACGGGACTTTATTTCCCATTGCTTCCGTTTTCTGTTATTACGCTATTGCATATAGATTTAACGTACAACGAACTTCTCGTTGTCACGGATGTATATCCCCTTGGCTAGTGCGCTCTCGTCTTTTCCTACCGCAACACCCTGGATGTTGTATATTGTTCCGTCGCTTTTTGCTGTTGTGGTGACGTTGTTGATACCATCAGCTGTCGACGGCTCAGGGTAGATGGCGTTGAATGCCGACTGACCGGCGTTTGCACCTTCCTTGATTCCGTTAATGATGAATGTGTCGTTGACCTTCATATTACCGCGGTCAATTGCAGTCATGTTAGGACGAGTCAAATTGTTGGTGTCCCAAACGAATGGAATAATTCCAGCCTCGTAGGCATATTCTGTTGAGAAGTTGTACCAGTATTGCAGGCTCTCGTCATGGTTAGACTGTATTCCGTCTGTACCAATATTGCGGTGGTTGCTGCCATACTCGCCCATGATTACAGGATAGCCCTTGTCGACATACTTTGTCTTGAGGTTGTTGAAGCTGGTATGAATCTGTGTAGCCAGTGACTGTGGAGCGACACGCTTGTTGTTGGCACGGCGTGGAGCGTGACCATACCAGTAATAATAGATTAAGCCCCAGTCTTCATCTTTAGTCATCTGAGTGAACTGATACGGGTCGTAGTGGTGGACCTCAATCATGATGCGCTTGTCGGCGGTGTCGGTCAGCTTTGTTGCGTCGAAATATTTGTAGGTGTCTATCGCATTAGTTTTAGGACCCTGAACGACAAGAACACGCTTTTCGTTGTTGCCTCCGGTAGCGCGGACGGCATTGATGAATACCTGTTCGTATTCGATAAGGCGGTTTGCCATGTCGGATACTCCAAGTGGTGTTCCGGAAGCCTGAGGGCTTGCTTCACCAACTCCAGGCTCATTGAGTCCGGCGAAGATAAGGCGCTCGTCATAGTCCTTGAATGCGTTGGCGATGTTTGTCCACAGCTTGCGAAGCTGCTCTTTCTTGGCAGCGACATCTGCTCCGGTAGTGAAACCGTCATGCTCCAGCCAGCCACCGTCCCAATGGTCGTTGAGGACAACGTACATGTTGTCGTTGATGCAATAATCGACGATCTCCTTCACGCGGGCAATCCATGCCGGATCGATAGTCATATTGTTTGCGTCGGTGATGTGCCCCATAACCCATGAGCACGGAATACGGACGGACTTGAAGCCCTGCTGCTTGACAAGGTCGATGACAGCCTGTGATGTCTTCGTGCTCTGCCATAATGTTTCTGACGAAACTCCGGCATCGTTGGTGAAGTTGTTGGCATTGCTGCCGGCTTCCATAGTGTTGCCGAGGTTCCAGCCCGGAGCCATGTAGTGAGCCAGCTCCGGCGCTGTGAGGTCGAGAGTCGTGATTCTTGGATAGTCCTGAGCATTGGCACTGAAGAGAGCTGTTGCCAGGATTACTGTAAGTAATGTCTTTTTCATACAGATTTACAGTTTTAATAAGAGTTGAATTTGTTCTAGTCCTGTTTTATAAAGTTAAGAGGATATAGCGTTCTGCATGCAGGACCCTATATCCTCTATAACTCATTTTTAGTTCGGTTTATTGTCTACCGGAAAGAATTTCTTAGTGAATCTTGCCCGGAGTTTCAACAGAATTGATAGTAACCTTAACCTTTGTCGGGTCTACCAGGTCCTTCCAGAGGTTGTACAGCTCGATGGCCCAGATTACAGCACCCTGGCACTCGCCATTGAGAGTTGCGAATACTGAGTAGGTACCATCGCCGGTTACGTTGGCACGACCGAATGCGCTGCCGCCCCAGTAAGATGGGCTCCAGTCGGCATCAGCATAGCTGAGCTCTGTGCGGTAGCTCTTCGAAGCGTCTGACTTGAGGTTGCCGTCGATACCGGAGATTGTGAAGTTGACAATCATGTTGCCATAGAAGTGGAGACTTGAAGCATCAGCGCCTGCGCTCTTGGTGTTGCCATACTCGTTGTAAATCTCGATACGACCGTCGGTTCCGTTGCCGTCCTTGTTGTTGAACTCTGTCTTCGAGAAGTCCATGCCAACGTTAGGATCGTCGTCGAGAGCGATATTCAGGATCTCTGCCTTAACCTTAGAAGCGTCGACAAGGTCGTTGTCAAGGTCCTTAATGTCGATGCAGAATACGACTGCTCCGTCGGCCTGTGCTCCTCCGGTTTCCATCCAAACGGTGTATGTACCGTCACCGGTTACGTTGGCATCGTACTTGTCGCCGTCAAGACTTGACCAGTGACCTGGATCCCAGTCAGCGTCAGCATACTCAAGACCGGCGATATTGCTCTTGGAAGCACCGCTCTTGTAGTTGTCGTTCAGACCGGAAATTCTGAATGTAACAGCCATTGTCTTGCTGAACTTGACAGAGTTTGGGTCGATGATAGAGTTGCCCTTGCTGGTTCCGAACTCGCTGTAGAGCTCGAGACGGATGCGTCCGTTGTTCTCAAGGTCACCAACGACAAGCTTGCTCTGGTCGGTAGGCTTGATGTTTGCGTATGGACGGACGGTGCGGCATGGCAGACCTAATGTGCGGAGAGAGTTGCCGTTCTTGACAACGTTGCCGTTGATGTCGATGGTGTTGGCGTAGTTGCTGTTGATACCGCTGACTTCGCCGGTCCAGTAGTAACCCTGGTCGCCATTGTTGATAACGTCCTTACCGTTGCGGTAGCCAGTGTAAGGCAGGAAGATTGAGTTGCCGTTGGCTGCGGTGAAGCGCATACCCTTGACTCCGTTGACTGTCTCGATGGTCTTGGTGGTATTGTTGATGAGCTCCTTGACCTGTGCAAGTGTTGGCATTGAACTGTAGAATGGGAAGTCGCCGTCAATGTTTACACCGTTGGTGATGTCGAGTTCTGTGTTAGAGATGTTGGTTGAAGGATAGTCGCTGAGGTCGGTTGAATACTGCTCGCCCGATGCGTCGCCATAGCCGAAGTAAGTTCCTACGCCTTCTTCCTCTTCTGCACCGAGATTGTATTTAGCCCATGTTACAGAGAGGCCGAGGTCGACATACTCCATCTGCTGCTGCAGGGTAGTGAGTGATTTCACAGGACCGAGGACATAACCGTCGCCTACCTTTACGTAAGCAGCATAGTAATATGTGTGTCCGGGGAGAAGACCACCAACTGTTGTAGCCTCGAAGTTGCGTGCGTCAATGAGCTTGTCAGGGTCCTGACCAATCTTAATACCCTTTTCAGGGTTGTCAAGTCCCTCAAGACCGGTGTAGTTTGCTGAGAATGTTGCCTTGGTGTAGCTGACATTCGCTGCATCGTTTGTTATAGCCTGTGCATCGGTTGCTGTGAAGGTCTTTACATCGCCATACTTATAAACGCGGCCCTGAAGGCAAACGTAAGTAGCATAGTTGTATGTAGTACCTGTCGATAGTCCGGTCAGGTTAGCCTTGATGGTGTCGTTGGAGAAACTTCCTGCAACCTTTGTCCCGTCGACTGTCGGGTCGGCAGAGGTAGAGTAAATAACACCAACTTCATAAGATGAAGGGCTGGACTTGGTCAGATCTTTTACAGTACCGTCGATAGACGCACTCACAGCTGTTACCTGTGCATCGCCTGTTGTGAGTTCGGTGATGATAGGCGTAGTCGAGATGGCGACATCGTCATCATCGGAACATGCTGTGACGAACATTGCGCCCGCCACGAGCAACAGTCCTGATAAATATTTTATTTTCATTGTTGTTTTCTGTTTAAAGTTCCACGGTTATTATCTTCTTGCGCGCTTAGCATAGTGTCTCTTGGCTGATGCTGGTACGAACGGTGTGCCGTTGTCCATCTTCACGCTGACAGTGACTGCGATAGAAGAGTTGAATACGTACTTCGATGCGTCACTTGCTGTTGGTCCCCATGGGTTGAGGATGTAACGGCGGGCTGTTGTTGCTGCGTCGCCGACGACACGGTCGATGACTGCGTCGTCGAAAGCAATGCTCTGTCCGTCAACCTTGATGTCCTTGATGGCGACATCGCAGTTTGGATGATCTTGCAGAATCTTCTCGATGTCGAGATACATTCCGTAAGGAGCTGCGCTTGAACCATTGATGGTGAATGTGTAGTCAGCGTCTGTTCCGTCGACAACGTATACATCATCGCTCTGCTGGGTTGTCCAGCCGGTATCGAAGAAGTGCAAGCCTGCCTTATAGGTCTTCTTTACTCCGGCGCGGACAACGCTCCACTTGTAACCCATGTACTGATAGAAGTTGCCTTGGTCGTCATACTCGCGAGATCCCCATGTGATGTTCTCAAGGGCTCCGGTGCGTGAGCTGCAGTTAGCTGCTTGGCTGAAGCTGAGGATACGAAGCTGTCCACTGTTGGTGGTGAGTACTGCGCGTCCGTCCTTAGACAGTGCTATTGTAGGCAGAGCTGGTGTGAAGGTATAGATACCATCGTTATCAAGTGTATATGAACCGCTTGTTGATGTACCGTCAGGACCAGTGAATGAGTAGGTGTTGTCACCGCTGTTCAGGGTAATCTGAATGTCTTCGAGGTTGTCGATTGGGTCTACACCGCTGACATTTCTTGCAGAAGTTGTCTCGTCGTTGTTGTACCAGTCGAAGCCTGTGAGCTTGTAGGTAACGATCTTGTCGGTCTTAGGCTCTACGAAGTCACGCCATCCGTCCTCAAGTATTGGCTTGTAGTTGACTGATGGATGATAGTTGTCGGCATACTCCTTAGAAACGAAGTTGAATACAAGCCACCACTCACCCTCGCCAGATGTGTTCGGATTACGGAGTACTGCAAGGCGGAGCTGGTTGTCGGTAAGGGTGACGATGCGGATGTTCTGTGCCCATCCTGCAGCGTCCTCACGGTCCTCCCAACCTGGCTCATGAAGCAGCTTGGCATCGGTAAGGTTCAAGCGATAGTTGTCAAGATCGAGCTGGTAAGTACCACTCTCGTCGGTCTCAGCACCATCGTTGGAAACGGTATGGATCTGAACATTCGCGCCATTGATGAGGTTGAATGTCATAGTAGACTTGAGGAATGGACTTGTCTTGCTGTTAGCCTCACCGCCATCGCCAGGAGCTGGCTCCCAGTTAGGAGTGAAGTTGTTCCAACCAAGTGCGACAGAAGGGTCACCGAAAGATACTTCGCCTGAAGCAAGACCGTACTGTCCGTTATCAGGAACCCATGTCTTTGAGTTGCCTACGCCACCTGCGAGGTTGTTGTATAGCTCGTTGTTGACGAACTCAGCATAGAAATTATCAATTGTGAAGTGGGCTGTGTCGCCGAAAACGACTCCGCCACGTGTGTCAACTCCGAAGAGAACATTGTATGTTCCAGGGAATGGCATGTGCAGCTCGACATCCCTGTCCTGGGTGCGTCCTTGCGGCTCAATCCATGAAACCTGGTAGTTGTCAGGCAACAATGTCTTCAGATAGACGATGTTCGGATTGCTCTCGTCATGGGTGATGGAGAAAGCTTTTCCTTCAACAAGGTCAGCCTTTGAAATATCCTGTGCGCCCATTTCATAGTCATCCGGTGAGCAGGCTGCGGTGAAAAGTAGCGCCACAGCTGCTAACAGTGAATATAAATATTTATAGGTTTTCATTGTTCTTTAGTTTTTGAGTTTCTTAGTCTTTAAGTTTCTAAGCCCGGATTCATGCGAATCGGCAGACTTATAAACTTAAAGACTTATGAACTTATTTTATTTTACCATCCAGGATTCTGCTTGTAGACGCCACCAGAAAGTGTAATCTGGTCGTTAGGAATCATGAAGAAGCCGCGTTTTGTGCGGAAGTTTGCATCCTGGTAAGTGCTTGCAGTAGTTTCAGCTTCAGTATTGTTGTATACTGTTGCTGGCGCACCACCGGCTTTGCCGTTGATTGTTGCTTGGTTAACCTCAGCTGTTACGAATGCATCGAGGCCCTGACGACGGAGGTCGAAGTAGCGAATACCTTCACCCATGAACTCAAGACGACGCTCGTCCCAAATCTGCTGGATTGTCGGTGTGCCTGCAATATCGTGGTCGGTGTTGCCGTAAGCACGCTCACGAACCAAGTTGAAGTAACGTGTTGCGTTTGGACTTCCAAGCTCGGCAGCCATCAGCAGAACGTCAGAGTAGCGCATGAGAATCCAGTCCTGATCCTGAGAAGTCTGGAAGTTAGCACCAGAAATCTCAGCACTTGCCTGATAAGCAGCGATAGATGTACCATCAGTGAATATCAGCGGGCAGTACTTCTTGTTGATAAAGCCAGTGTAGTCCATGCAGTCGGTAGAAGCCTGAGCGTCGAAAGCACCGATAGACTTGGCGTCAATGATTGTAGCGTCCTTACGTGTATCATTGTCAAGGAACTTAGACTCAGCAGCCTGAGTGATAGGAGCCTGACCCCAACCATTTCCGTAAGGTGCATAAGCTGTGACGTTACGCATACCAAGGTCGACAATGAAACGGTTACCATTGTGGTTAGAGTTGCTCCAGTCCTGGTCGTTGTTGAACTTTACAACCCAAACAATTTCGTTGCTAGCCTCTTTGTATGTGTTCTTCCAACCATCTTCCTTTGTAGAAGCTGTTGTAGAAGCTGCAGGCCAAAGATCCTTGAAGTTTGGCTCAAGGCTGTACTGATTAGAGTTGATAGCCTTCTCGCAGTAAGCGAGAGCGTCGGCAGCAGTCAGACCACCAGGCATTGTGCCACGTCCGTTGTTGTTGTAAACTCCATCATAGAACAAGTATACACGAGCCAGCATGGCGCCTGCTGCGTATGATGTTATACGTCCGAGAGTAGTACTCTTGTCGGTGTAATAAGATGTAGGAATGCTGTCGGCAGCATACTTAAGGTCAGCAACAATCTGAGCATAGACGCTGTCAGGAGAAGCCTGCGGAACGATGTCCTGTGTAGGAGTCGTGATCAGAGGCACATTCTCGAACAAGCGAACTAGGTCGAAGTATTCCAGTCCACGCAGAGCGCGAGCCTCACCTGTAGCAGCCTTGTAGGCATCGTTGGATGAGTAAATGCCTGGATTATTCTTCTGCAAGAACAAGTTACAACGGTTGATGGCTTTGTAATACCACTCCCATGTTGCTTCGAATGCACTTACATCGCTGGTGCTATAGTTTAAGTCCATGCGGTCGAGCACACGGCAAGAACGGTCGTCAGGACCACCACCACCGTAGCAATCGTCGCTAGCGAACTCGGAAGCAAGGAATAGGTTTGGCCAGCAACCTTCCGAAACGGTTGCCTGGTAGCCATCGTAGCATCCCACGACGGCTGCGTTTGCCTGGGCCTCGTTCGAGTAGAAGGACTCTGAGTTGAGCGAAGTCTTAGAACTGGTGTCCAGATAATCGTCGCCGCAAGAGGCAAGTCCGAGGGCTAACAGTCCCAAAGCGGCTATTTTGATATTTGAAGTTTTCATATCTGTTTCCTTATTAAATATTAGAACTTAACGTTGACACCAAAGAGGAATGTACGAGCGTGAGGATAGACACCGGTATCGATACCGTTCATCCATGCGTCCTGACCGAAACCGACTTCCGGGTCCATTCCGCTGTAGTTGGTGAGTGTGAAGAGGTTCTGTGCCTGGAAGTAGAGACGCAGCTGGCTGAGGAACTTAGCTCTGAGAAGCGGAGCGAAGTCGTAGCCTAGAGTTACGTTGGCGAGACGGATGAAGTTGCCGCTCTCAAGGTAAAGCTCAGAGAAGTCAGTCCAGCTTATATCACCGTTGACGAGGCGTGGAATAGAGTTAGATGTACCAGGACCGGTCCAACGGTCGAGGAATCGTGTGGTGTAGTTGCTCTGGTCGGCGTTACCCCAGTTGCGGTAACCACCGTTGGCAACCTTGAATCCAGCCATGCCGCTCCAAACCATGTTGAAGTCGAAGTTCTTGTATGTGAATCCGGCTGTGAAACCGAAGTTCCACTTTGGAATACCATTACCGAGGTCAACCTTATCGTCGTCGTTGATCTGACCATCGTGGTTGAGGTCGACGAAGCGAACATCACCAGGCTTTGTGCCGCTCTTGATACCGTTGCCTGCAGCAACCCAGTTGTCGATGTCTTCCTGAGTCTGGAACAGACCGTCGGTCTTGTAGCCCCAGAAGTAACCCATAGCATGGTTCTCAGAGATGCGGTAGAACTCACGCTGGTTGTTGAACATGATGTTGGTAGAACCATGAATAATACCATCGGCAGTCTTCAGGTTCTTTACCTTATTTTTATTATAAGCCATGTTAGCACCAATGTTGTAACGGAAGTCCTTGCCAATGTTGTCGTTCCAGCTCAGAGCGAGCTCGAAACCATTGTTGTTTACATCACCACCGTTGATGTAAGGAGCCTCAGCACCTGATGTAGCGATGACAGGAGCCTGAACGACCCAATCCTTAGTCTTCTTCCAGTAGTAGTCGAAGTTCAGGTTCAAGCGGCTGCGGAAGAATCGAGCGTCGATACCGAGGTCTGTCTGCTCTGATGTCTCCCATCCGAGGTTCTCATTAGCGAGGTTGTACGGATAAGCACCGTTAGTATTGAGAGAAGTACCCTTGCCAGTTCCGAAGTTGTAGCCAGCTCCGGTAGCGAGAATCTGTGCAGCCCACTGGTAAGCAGGAGCGGTAGCGTTACCGTTCTGACCCCAGCTTGCACGAATCTTCAAGTAATCCATAACCGGGAGAACCGGCTTCATGAATTTCTCGTTAGTGATGATCCAGCCTGCGCTGACAGCCGGGAATGTCTTGTGCTGATGTCCCTTTGCGAAACGAGAGTCACCATCGTTACGTAGAGAGAATGTAGCCATGTAAGTTCCGTCGTAGTCCCAAGATATACGGCCGAGATAAGACATTGTCTTGTACTCATCGTCAGGATAGCCGCGGTAAGCACCGTTACGAGTCTCGGTGTTGTCAAGATAAGCTGTTGCCCAGCTGTCGAGAAGCTCGTTCAGAGTACCAGAACCATTGAGGTTTACACCCTGGTTGCGGCTGGCATCGGTACCTACCATTACGGTGAAGTTGTTCTTTGCAAGGCTGAACTGATAGGTCAAAGTGTTGATCCACTCGAGTGACCAGCCATTGTATGTAGACTGCTGAACTTGATTTTTTGAGTATCCGTCGTTGGTCGTTGCGGTATAAGCCGGACGATAAGAACGATAGTCGCTTGTATTGTGCTTGAAAGCAAGCTGAGTGTGGAATATCAAGTTCTTGATAGGCTGGATGTCAGCGAATACGTTAGCTACCCAGTTCTGAGCGTGAGTCTTGTTGTGTGAACGGTACATTGCAGCGACAGGGTTGGTATCATACTGGTACCAGTCGGTAGCTGTAGAATAAGAGTAACCGTTGTTCAGGTCAGGACGGCCATCCGGCTGCAAGTAGACAGGAAGCAGAGGTGTTGTACCGAATGCAGGGCGCAGTGCGTTGTTGTACATGTTGCCTGATCCGATACCGCGCTGGTTGATATAAGAGAAGCTGATGTTCTCACCGATCTTCAGCAGGTCGCCATAAAGTTTCTGTGTGAAGTTGCCACGGAAGTTGTAACGTCCGTAGTTAGAAGCGTTCTTACCGCCGACGATACCTTCCTGGTTGAGATAGCCGAGAGATACAGCGTAGGTAGTCTGCTTGCCACCGCCGGTAATACCGAGGTTGTAGTTAGACTGAGGGGCACCGTTCTTGAACATCTCAGACATCCAGTTGGTATTGTTGACATTACCGTTGGCGTCATAGATTGGATACTTGCTCCAGTCGTAAGGAGCACCGCCTGAGTTCAGGCTCTGCTCGTCCATAAGAGTCATGTACTGGTCGGCGTTGAGCATCTTAACCTTGCGGGTAGCGCTCTGCCAGCCCCAATAAGCGTCGAAGCTGACCTGAGCCTTGCCTTCCTTGCCGCTCTTTGTTGTTACGAGAATAACACCGTTGGCACCTGCAGCACCGTAGATGGCTGTTGATGCGGCATCCTTCAGGACGTCAATGCTCTCGATGTCGGCAGGGTTGATCTTATTAATGTCAACACCGGATACACCATCAACTACATAAAGAGGTGAGTTGCTGATGTTAGAGCCCTGACCACGGATGATAACCTTCATTCCGGCGCCTGGCTGACCATTCTCAGAGATGATGTTCACACCAGGGGTCTGACCCTGCATAGCCTGCAATGCGTTGTTAGTGTTTAGCTTAGCTACATCGTCACCCTTGAGCTGTGTGGTAGCGCCGGTTACAAGTTTCTTCTTCTGTACACCATAACCGATGACCACTACATCCTCGAGGCTTTGGTTGTCCTCCTCAAGTGCGATGTGGATGTTGGTCTTACTGCCGACTTTGATTCTCTGGGTTACATAGCCCACGTATGAGAAAACCAAAGTCTGGTCGTCGTTGACTTCAACGGTGAACGCACCGTCAAGGTCGGTAACGGCTCCGGTCTGTGTGCCTAACACTTGGACTGTGGCTCCGATGAGGGGCTCGTGGTCGATTGCGGAAACAACCGTACCAGTAACAGTCTTGGCGCTGAGCGTACCAGCCTGGAGAACATTCATTGCCGGGAATAGCAGAAATGCTATCAAGGCAAGCTTGCAAAGCAATGACGCTCTGCAATCATCTTGAAATGTTTTTCCCATAATTACTTGTTTTTGGTTTTTAATTGATTTACTGTTATATTAGATTTATGCTTTATCTTTATTTCAAGTGTACCGTATTTCAAGTGTACCGTAATCGTAGGATAGGTTTGTTCCGTTATTAGGATTTCGTTTGCAAAGATAATCTTTTTTTTATAAACGTACAACAATTTTTATGTTAATTTTTTTGCATTTGCCGTCCCCGTAATGTCTGATTTGTTGCCAATATATGTATAATTTGTAACGGGTTAGGCCTTGCTGACGCAAATATAGTATTATAGCGGGCTTTATGTCGATTATTACCGGTATGATATTTTGTAGTTAAGGGTAGTTAAAGTTGCAAATGGAGAGTAAATTATTTGGTGGAATGAAATATAAAGTCTATATTTGTACCCACATTATTACATTATAAAAGAAAATCAGATGGAATACAACGATTTTACAAGAGTAATCAGTGATAAAGAACGCGGTCTGGACATGCAGGTAGCCTTTCCGGCACTAATGAAAAAGGTATATCTTTGGATGACCCTTGCGCTGGCTATTACCGGAATTACGGCTTACATGGTAGCAGCATCGCCGGGGCTGATGATGTCGATATATACCAACCCGATTCTTTTCTGGGGAATGATTATAGGCGAGTTTGCAATAGTCATCCTTGTCTCGGCACGCATCAACCGTTTGTCGCTGATGTCGGCAACAATATGGTTCGCCGTCTACTCGGTGCTGAACGGAGCACTGCTGTCATTCATATTTGTGGCTTACGCACAAACTACCATTACAGAAGTGTTCTTCATAACTGCCGGTACTTTTGCGGCAATGGCATTCATCGGCTCGACGACAAAGCGTGACCTGACGAAGTTTGGCGGCATACTGCTCATGGCATTGATAGGTATTGTGATAGCCTCGATAGTCAACCTGTTTGTCGGCAACAATACCTTCGACTTGATAATCAGTTATGCAGGAGTATTGATTTTCGTCGGACTGACAGCTTGGGACGCCCAGCAGATTAAGCAGACGCTGGCACTAGCTCCGGCTGCTGACGAGGGCGCGCAGAAGATTGCCTTGCTCGGAGCATTGAACCTCTACCTCGACTTCATCAACCTGTTCCTCTACTTGCTCCGCATCTTCGGCAGGAACGATAATTAAACAGAAATATATTTACACGGCGTGTAGCCGGTGCTGAATTAGAGCGTAAAAGATACCGTTTTAGCTTGTAATCGGGTATCTTTTACGCTCTAATTGGGTATGTTTTACAACGTTGTTTGGCATCGTTTTGCAAGATGTTGATAGCCAAATAGTTATAAAGATGATTTTCCTTAGTTTGAAAAATCGTATTTATTGAATAATAATTTACATTACTTTCGTTAGGGGCGACGTTCTTTGCTAACTGAATAATTATTGTATATATAATATAATAGGTAAATGAACCGATTTTATTGAATATAATTCGAAAATATATGCAATAACTAATAAATCATAAGTTTTTATCGCAAATAATTGCATTTAATCTTGCATATACTAGCAAAATTGTATATCTTTGCAAACATAAACGAATAAATATCCTATGACGAAAGTAAAGACAGACAGGCTAGAGGCTTTGAAGATGATCATCTCCAGCCAGGAACTCGGTTCACAAAGTGAATTGCTTACGGCACTCGACAAGGAAGGCTTCCATCTCACTCAGGCTACCCTGAGCCGTGACTTGAAGCAATTGAAGGTGGCTAAGGCAGCGTCCATGAACGGCAAGTATGTTTATGTTCTGCCAAATGAAACGATGTACCGACGGGTGAAGACTCCCCGACGAGCCAGCGAGATGCAACTCACGAGTGGTTTTCTGTCGATAAACTTCTCGGGGAATATGGGTGTCATCCGCACCCGGCCGGGATATGCAAGCAGTATTGCATACAACATCGATAACAATGATGTCCCTGACGTGCTCGGAACCATTGCCGGTGACGACACCATATTTATAGTAATAAAGGAAGGCGCAGACAATGCCGATGTTATAGATGAGCTCAGCTATATAATACCTGATATACAAGAATGAAGGATAACATACAAGTAATTGTTGCCGATGCTTCTCATGAGAAGTACGTCGACACTATTTTGAAGACAATTTCCGATGCTGCCAAGGTTCGTGGCACCGGTATTGCGAAGCGAACACACGAGTATCTTGCCACGAAGATGCGTGAGGCAAAGGCCGTCATTGCCCTTGACGGCGATAAGTTTGCCGGATTCAGCTACATTGAGACATGGGGCAACAAACAATACGTTACGACCTCCGGACTGATAGTCCATCCCGACTACCGTGGACTGGGATTGTCGAAGCGAATCAAGAACCTCACCTTTACACTGGCGCGAGTCCGCTGGCCGCAGGCAAAGATCTTCTCCCTGACGTCCGGTTCGGCAGTGATGAAGATGAACACACAGCTTGGTTATCACCCGGTTACGTTCAACGACCTCACCGATGATGAGTCGTTCTGGCGAGGCTGTGAGGGTTGCATCAACGTTGATGTCCTCCACCGTACCAACCGTCGTTACTGCATCTGCACCGCAATGCTCTACGATCCGGAGGAACATCTGCCCGCGAAGCTCAGCCCGGAGGTGATAGAGAGAATAAAGAAAATTGACGGAAAGGAATAAAACTATGGCAAAGAAAGTTGTTGTCGCCTACAGTGGCGGTCTTGATACAAGTTACACAGTGATGAAGCTCAGCCAGGATGGCTGGGAAGTTTATGCAGCATCGGCAAACACCGGTGGCTTCAGCCCAGAGCAGTTGAAGAAGAATGAGGAGAATGCATATAAGCTCGGCGCTAAGAAGTATGTCACCCTTGATGTTACTCAGGAGTACTATGAGAAGTCGCTGAAGTTCATGATCTTTGGCAATGTCCTCCGTAATAACTGCTATCCAATCTCCGTTTCGTCGGAGCGTATCTTCCAGGCTATCGCCATTGCCCGCTATGCCAATGAGATTGGAGCCGATGCCATTGCTCACGGAAGTACCGGAGCCGGTAACGACCAGATTCGTTTCGATATGACATTCCAGGTCCTTGCGCCGGGTAAGGAGATAATAACCATGACTCGTGACAAGGCACTGAGCCGTAAGGAGGAGGTTGATTACCTCAATGAGCATGGATTCTATGCCGACTTCACCAAGCTTAAGTATTCTTATAATGTAGGACTTTGGGGAACATCCATCTGTGGTGGCGAGCTTCTCGACCCGACACAAGGTCTGCCGGAGGAAGCTTACCTCAAGCATGTCACAGCCAAGGAGCCAACCCGGACCCTGAAGATTACATTTAAGAAAGGAGAAATCGATGCTGTCAATGGCGAGCACTTCGACGATAAGGTCAAGGCTATCCAGAAGATCGAAGAGATTGGTGCCAGCTATGCCATTGGCCGTGACTGCAATGTCGGCGATACCATCATTGGCATCAAGGGTCGTGTCGGCTTCGAGGCAGCAGCTCCAAAGCTTATCATCGAGGCTCACCGTCTGCTTGAGAAGTCAACTCTCAGCAAGTGGCAGCAGTACTGGAAGGACCAGATTGGCAACTGGTATGGAATGTTCCTGCATGAGAGTGAGTACCTTGAGCCGGTAATGCCTGACATGGAGGCGTTCCTTACAAGTTCGCAGCGTCATGTCAATGGTACTGCAATCCTCAAGCTTCGTCCATATAGCTTCGAGACTGTCGGCGTTGACTCTGATGACGACCTGACAAAGTCGAAACTCGGTGAGTATGGCGAGATGCAACATGGCTGGACTGCCGAGGATGCTAAGGGATTCATCAAGATTCTGAGTACTCCGCTGAAGGTGTATTATGGCACACACCCTTTAAGTGAAGAACGAAGAACGAAGAACGAAACAACAAAACAAAGGTACAACAAAAACGAACAATAACTATGCATGATGATTCTTCACTCTTCACTCTTCACTCTTCACTTATCCGAGTTGGAATACTTGGTGCGGCAGGATACACGGGTGGCGAACTTATTCGTTTGCTGGTTAACCACCCCGATGTGGAGATAGTGTTTGCAAATTCGGAGAGTAATGCCGGAAACTATATAACGGATGTACACGAAGGACTGTATGGCGACACTGATATGAAGTTCACATCGGAGATGCCATTCGATAAAGTCGATGTGGTGTTCTTCTGCTTCGGACATGGAAAGAGCGAGGCATTCTTGAAGGAACATGATATTCCGAAGAATGTGAAGATTATTGACCTTGCTCAGGACTTCCGCCTTAAGAGTGAACCCTCTTCACTTCATCACGACTTCGTCTATGGTTTGCCAGAGATAAACAAGTCGTTGATTCAGAAGGCACAGCATATTGCCAATCCTGGTTGCTTTGCCACCTGCATACAGCTTGCCCTTCTGCCTGCCGCAGCAATGCATCTGCTTGATAAGGACATCTCGGTGAACGCTATCACGGGAGCTACCGGTGCGGGGGTAAAGCCGGGACCAACAAAGCACTTCGCTTGGCGTGACAATAATATGAGCGTATATAAGGTCTTCACCCATCAGCATCTTGCTGAAATCCGGCAGAGCCTCACTCAGGTGCAGGGTAGTCTTGAAGCAAAGATCGACTTCATCCCTTACCGTGGCGACTTCCCTCGAGGAATCTTTGCAACATCGGTCGTCCATACTGATGCCGACGAGAAGTCAATCATCAAGGGTTATAAGGACTTCTACAAGGATGCCGCCTTTACCCATTATGTCGATAAGCCCCTCGACCTCAAGCAGGTGGTCAACACCAATAAGGCTCTCGTCCACTGTGAGAAGATCGACGGCAAGCTCTTCGTCACTTCTTGTATCGATAACCTCCTCAAAGGCGCTGTCGGTCAGGCAGTCCAGAACATGAACCTCATGTTCGGCATTGATGAGAAATCTGGTCTTAAACTTAAGGCAAGTGCGTTCTAAGAGCCAAAATCCCCACCAAGCCTCCCCCAAAGGGAGGATGTTTAATCACTTAAAAATAAAAAGCTATATGAAGTCAACGCCAAAAGATGTTAGGTAATCAAACATCCTCCCCTTGGGGGAGGCTTGGTGGGGACTTCTCTTTTTTTTATATGAAACCATTCGACGTATATCCACTTTATGATGTAAACATTGTCAAGGGCAAGGGCTGCAAGGTCTGGGACGACAAAGGACAGGAGTACCTTGACCTTTATGGCGGTCATGCCGTGATAAGCATCGGACATTGCCACCCACATTACATCAAGATGATGACCGGGCAACTCAATAAACTCGGATTCTATAGCAACTCAGTAATCAACAAACTGCAAGGCGAACTCGCTGAGCGACTCGGCAAGATAAGCGGCTATGACGACTATCAACTGTTCCTTATCAATTCGGGTGCCGAGGCTAACGAGAACGCCCTTAAGCTCGCTTCGTTCAAGAACGGACGCAAGCGTGTGCTTGCCATCGACAAGGCTTTCCACGGACGTACATCACTCGCCGTGGAGGTGACCGACAATCCTAAGATTGTTGCGCCCATCAATGAGAATAACCACACGACATTCCTGCCTCTTAACGACCTTGAGCCGTGGGAGAAGGAACTTGCCAAAGGCGATGTATGTGCTTGTATCATCGAGTGCATTCAGGGCGTTGGCGGCTGTAATGTCGTCTCAAAGGAGTTTGCCCAGGGGCTGGCAAAGGCTTGCAAGAAGTATGGTACATATCTTATATGTGATGAGATCCAGTGCGGTTATGGTCGTAGTGGAAAGTTCTTCGCCCACCAGTGGCTCGACATCAAGCCTGACCTCATCACCGTTGCCAAGGGTATTGGCGATGGATTCCCGATGGGTGGTGTGCTCATCTCACCTGAGTTCAAGCCTGTCTATGGACAGTTGGGCACTACTTTCGGCGGCAATCACCTTGCATGTACCGCAGCACTTGCCGTCCTCGATGTCTTCGAGAAGGAACATTTGGTAGAGAATGCCAACACCGTCGGCACCTATCTCATCAACCAACTCAAGGAACTCCGGAAGAAGGAACCTCACATCAAGGATGTCCGTGGTCGCGGCTTGATGGTCGGCGTTGAAATGGATCTGCCGCAGAGCGAGGTGCGCAAGAAACTCATCTATGATCAGCATTGCTTCACCGGTGGAGCGGGAACCAACGTCCTGCGTATCCTTCCGCCGCTGATTCTGACCAAGGCAGACGTCGATGACTTTATTTACAGGCTTCAGAAAACATTCAAATCTTAGGTAACTAAACACCTCCCCTTGGGGGAGGCTTGGTAGGGATTGACAATTATGAAAATATCAGTTATAGGTGCAGGCGCAATGGGCGGTTCGCTCGTTGAGGGCTTGCTTAAAGGAGAAACATTCAAAGCAGGCGACATTACTGTTGCCGACCCTAGCGAGGAGAAACTCGCAAAATATGCCGAGAAAGGCGCCAGTGTAACAACAAACAATGTTGTTGCTGCCCAGGGCTCCGACCTCGTGGCAATCGTCGTTAAGCCGTGGCTCGTCCATCAGGTTGTCGATGAGATTAAGGACGCGCTCGACTATAAGAAGCAAATGCTCATCGTCATTGCAGCCGGAGTAAAATCGGAGGATCTTAACGAATGGCTCAACGACCGTGAGGACGGCATCCTGCCATACTTCCTCGTCATTCCGAATATCGCCATTGCCGAGAAACAGTCTATGACTTTCATTGTTCCTGTTGGCGCTACCGAAGGACAAACAAAGACTGTCAAGGCAGTCTTCGACGAACTTGGTGGTAGTATTATCACCGAGGAGCGCCTTCTCGGAGCCGGAACAACCCTTGCCAGTTGTGGTATAGCCTACGCTATGCGCTATATCCGTGCATCCGTCGAGGGTGGAGTAGAGCTTGGTTTCAAGGCTTCCGATGCCGAGAAGATAGTCCTCCAGACCGTCAAAGGCGCTGTTGAACTGCTTCAGGCAACAGGTCAGCACCCTGAGGCTGCCATTGATCAGGTAACCACTCCGGGCGGAGTAACCATCAAAGGACTTAACGAGATGGAGCATGCAGGCTTCACATCTGCCGTAATCCGTGGTCTGAAAGCGGGAGCGTGATTAAATTATAAATTATAAATTATAAATAAGAAATAAGGAGTTGAGAATTAAGTAGGTACATAGTAGGCGTGATGGCTTTCGAAGCGTCGAAAGTCTATATCTGCTTAAATGACGTGAAAAAGGTATAGTTTATTCGGCTTTTCAATAAAAAAGTTGTACCTTTGTCACAAATTATTATTAGCATTATGGAAGAAGCAATAAAACAGATTGGCGAACGCCTAAAAGGCTTACGTGATGCTCTTGACCTGACAACCGATGAGGTTGCCAAGAGTTGTGGCGTCACGACAGAGAAGTATGAGAAGATGGAGGCAGGTACAACCGAGCTTTCTGTCAGCACACTCCAGAAAATAGCCAAGGCTTACAATGTTGAGCTCGATGCGCTGATGTTTGGTGAGGAGCCACACATGAGCAGTTATTTCCTTACCCGCCGTGGCAAGGGATTGAGCGTTGAGCGCCGCAAAGCCTACAAGTATCAGAGTCTTGCAAGTGGTTTCCGTGGTCGTAAGGCCGACCCGTTCATAGTGAAGGTGGACCCGAAACCTGATGATACATTCCTTCAGAAGAACTCACACCCGGGGCAGGAGTTCGACATGGTGCTTGGTGGTCGCATGGAGTTGACCATCGGCAACAAAGTCCTTACCCTCGACAAGGGCGACAGTATCATCTTTGATTCAACACAACCGCATTGTATGCGTGCCCTCGATGGCAAGACTGTAACATTTCTGGCAATAATTTTTTAATGACGAGTGTTGAATGTTGAATGATAAATTATTTCAATGTATAATGTTCATTTGATAATTTTTCATTGATCCTCATTCAACATTCAACAATCAGCTTTCAACATTAAAAGCAATGATAGAAAGATTCTTAACTCAGACACATTTCTCTTCAGAGGAAGACTTCAAGAATAATCTGCATTTCAAAGTTCCCGAGAACTTCAACTTTGCATACGATGTAATGGATGAGTGGGCAAAGGAACAACCAAATAAGGTTTGTTTGCTCTGGACCAGTGAGCGTGGCGAGGAAGTAAAGACTACGTTCAAGGAGTTCAAGGAGCAGACCGACCGCACAGCTGCTTACTTCCAGAGCCTCGGCATCGGTCGTGGTGACAAGGTGATGCTTATCCTTAAGCGTCACTATCAGTGGTGGCTGTCGATGATGGGCTTGTGCAAGATTGGTGCCATTGCCATTCCTGCTACCCACATGCTCACATCAAAAGATATTGAATACCGCAACCAGCGGGCATCGGTAAAGGCTATTATCTGTGCCAACGACGAGTATGTCACAACACAGATTCTTAAGGCTATGCCTGAGAGCCCTACCGTAAAAGTGCTCATCGCTGTCAACTCGATGGCTCAGGTGGGCAAGCACCCAATACCTGAAGGATTCCACGACTGGCATGAGGAGTGGCCGAAGGCACCGGAATTCCATCGTCCTGACTTCGTCAATGAGAATGACGATACCATGCTGATGTACTTCACCAGTGGTACAAGCGGCGAGCCGAAGATGGTGGCTCACGACTATCTCTATGCCCTCGGACACCTTACAACTGGTGTTTTCTGGCATAACCTCGATGAGAACAGCATTCACCTTACCGTTGCCGATACCGGCTGGGGAAAGGCTGTATGGGGAAAGCTCTACGGACAGTGGTTTGCCGGAGCAACAGTCTTCGTATTCGACCACGAGAAATTCACAGCCGAGAAGATTATGCGTGTCATGGAGAAGTACCACGTTACTTCATTCTGCGCACCTCCAACAATCTATCGATTCATGATTCAAGAGGACTTCTCGAAGTACGATCTCAGCTCACTTAAGTACTGCACCACTGCCGGTGAGGCACTGGAGCCTGCCGTTTATCAGAAGTTCTATGAGCGCACCGGACTGAAGATGCATGAGGGATTCGGTCAGACTGAGACCACCATGACTCTCGGAACATTCCCTTGGATAGAGCCGAAACCGGGAAGCATGGGCAAGCCGAACCCTCAATATGACATCCGTCTGCTCAAGGCCGATGGCTCAGAGTGTGAGGATGGTGAGAAAGGCGAGATATGCATCAGCACCAAGAACGGTAAGTCAATAGGTCTGTTCAAGGGCTATTACCGTGACGACGAGCTCACAAAGAAGGCTTGGCACGATGGATTCTATCACACCGGCGACCTGGCTTGGCGTGATGAGGACGGCTACTACTGGTTCGTTGGTCGTGCTGACGATGTCATCAAGAGCTCTGGTTATCGCATTGGCCCGTTCGAGGTTGAGAGTGCTCTGATGACTCATCCGGCAGTTGTTGAGTGCGCCGTTACCGGTGTTCCTGACCCAATCCGTGGTATGCTCGTCAAGGCAACCATCGTCCTGTCGAAGGAATACAAGGACAAGGCTGGCGATGCGCTTATCAAGGAACTGCAGAACCACGTTAAGCGTGAGACTGCTCCTTACAAGTATCCACGCCGCATCGAGTTCGTCGATGAACTCCCTAAGACCATCTCCGGAAAGATCAGGAGAGTGGAGATAAGGGAGCATGATAAACAGAAATAATTCAAAATTCAAAGTTCAAAATTCAAAATTATGATATGCTTTGAACTTTGAGCTATGAATTTTGAATTAACTGTGTAATCATAATTTTGAATTTTGAACTTTGAATTTTGCATTATAGATGAAAAGAATAGTAGTAAAGGTAGGCAGCAACGTACTGACAAAGGCGAACGGGAAGCTCGACATCACAAGGATGTCGGCTATCGTCGACCAGATAGTATGGCTGCGCGAGCATGATTATGAGGTGATTCTTGTATCTTCAGGTTCTATGGCTTCGGGTCGTGATGAACTGAAGATCGACCATAAACTCGACAGTGTGTCGCAACGGCAGCTCTTCTCTGCCCTCGGACAGGTGAAGCTCGTCGGTCTTTACTATGATCTCTTCCGTGAGTATGGCGTGCATATCGGTCAGGTGCTGACGATGAAGGAGAGTTTTTCCACCCGTGGCGAATACCTCAATCAGCGTGCCTGCATGAATGTTATGCTTGAGAACGGAGTGCTTCCGGTTGTCAATGAGAACGATACCACCAGCGTCACTGAGCTGATGTTCACCGATAATGATGAGCTTGCCGGACTTGTGGCTTCGATGATGGCGGCAGATACTCTCGTCATTCTCACCAATGTCGACGGAATATATAATGGTAATCCTGCCGACCGAAACACGCGTGTTATCCCTATGGTCAACTACGACCGTGACCTCAGTGAGTATATCCAGACCAGCAAGAGCAACTTCGGTCGTGGCGGAATGATTACCAAAGTTAACATTGCCCGTAAGGTTGCCGACGAAGGAATAAAGGTTATCATTGCCAATGGCAAGACCGACAATATCCTTCCCGACCTTGTTGAGAAATCGCAGGCGACAATGCACACCGAGTTCCGTCCTAATCCTAATCCTACAACGCAGGTCAAGAAGTGGATTGCCCACAGCGAAAGCTTCGCCAAGGGTGTTGTCCACATCAACGATAAGGCTTGCAAGGCTCTCGAAAGCGATAAGGCAACCTCATTGCTCCTTGTTGGTGTTACTGCCATTGACGGCGACTTTGAGGAGGGCGATATTATTAATGTAGAGGATCCGTCCGGCAAAACTATTGCTATCGGGCGCAGTGGCTATTCGGCTGATGATGCACGCAAGAGCATTGGTGCCCACGACATTAAACCCCTTATCCACTACGATTATCTGTATATGGAGTAAGTTAAAATCCCCACCAAGCCTCCCCCAAGGGGTAAAATCCCCACCAAGCCTCCCACAAGGGGAGGTTGTTTAATCACATTAATAAATACGAGTGTGTAACTTAATTTAGGCGTAATTATGAGTACAGATTCAAATAATTATAATTTAGGTAATCAAAAGTCTCCCCTTGGGGGAGGTTTGGTGGGGAATAATGGTCTGGATTCAGTCTTTTCGTTAGTCAAGGCTGCCTCCAAGACCCTTGCCCTTATCCCAGATGCCAAGCGCAACGACATTCTCAATGCCGTTGCCGATGCTATCGTCGCTCATAAGGACGACATCATGAAGGCTAATCAGGCTGACCTCAACAAGGCAGGCAAGGACTATGCTTTTTACGACCGACTGCTACTCACGCCTCAGCGCCTTGATGACATTGCTGCCGACATGCGGCATGTAGCTACTCTGCCTTCACCTTTAGGCAGAGTCTTGAAGGAAAAGACTCTCGACAACGGACTGCACTTGAAGCGTGTTAGTGTACCTTTCGGGGTAATCGGAATGATATTCGAGGCTCGTCCAAACGTTACCTTTGATGTCTTCTCGCTTTGCTTCAAGAGTGGCAATGCCGCTATATTAAAAGGTGGAAAGGAAGCCGACGGCACTAACCGTGCTGAGGTGGAACTTATCCATAATGTTCTTAAGGAACACGGAGTCAATCCGGAAGTTGTTGAACTTCTGCCTGCAACCCATGAGGCAACAGGCGCTTTGCTCACTGCCGTTGGCTATGTTGATCTCTGCATTCCTCGTGGTAGCAAGCGGCTTATATCATTCGTCCGTGACACGGCAAAGGTTCCGGTTATAGAGACAGGTGCCGGAGTTGTTCATTGCTACTTCGATGAGACCGGTGACATTGCCAAAGGGCAACGCATTGTTGATAATGCCAAGACCCGCCGACCGACCGTTTGCAACACTCTCGACTGCTTGTTGATTAACAGGAATCGTCTGAACGACCTCCCAGAGCTCGTTCTTCCGATGGCTCCAAAGGGTGTTAAGCTATATGCCGATGATGAGGCTTATGCTGCATTGAAATGTAAATATCCTGATGAGTTGCTCCTTCATGCCGATGGCGACAAGACTTGGAACATCGAATGGCTGAGTTCTCAGATGGGCATTCGTGCCGTTGGCTCTCTCGATGAGGCTCTTGCGCATATCGATAAGTATGGCAGTGGACATAGTGAAAGCATCGTTACCGAGGACAAGGCTTCGGCAAAGAAGTTCGAGGATATGGTTGATGCTGCCTGCGTCTATGTCAATGCTCCAACTAGTTTTACCGATGGTGCCCAATTCGGTCTTGGTGCCGAGATAGGTATCAGTACCCAGAAGCTTGGTGCCCGTGGCCCAATGGCTCTTGAAGAGATAACAACCTACAAGTGGCTGATTGAGGGAAATGGGCAGACGCGTCCGTAATTCAAAATTAAAAGTTCAAAATTCAAAATTATGATTACCATGATATTTGAGTTTGAACTTTGAAACTTGAATCATAATTGGGATTAATATAATTGAATAATAATATTTGAAGTAATCATAATTTTGAATTTTGAACTTTGAATTTAGAATTTGAGACCTAATGAGAACATTTTTCAACGTAGAAGATATTGGTGACCTCGGCAAGGCATTGCAGGAGGCAAAGGAAGTAAAGGGGAACCGTTTCGGATACCAGAAGCTCGGCAAGAACAAGACATTGCTGATGATATTCTTCAATAATTCACTGCGCACCCGTCTGTCAACACAGAAGGCAGCAATGAATCTCGGCATGAATGTCATCGTGCTGGATGTCAATGCCGGCGCATGGAAACTGGAGACTGAGCGTGGCGTTATCATGGATGGCGACAAGAGTGAGCATCTGCTTGAGGCTATTCCTGTAATGGGTTGCTATTGCGATATGATTGGTGTTCGCTCATTTGCCGGACTCACCGACCGTGAGTACGACTATGCTGAGACCATCGTCAACCAGTTTGTAAAGTACAGCGGTCGTCCTGTTTTTGCAATGGAGACAGCCACCGTTCATCCGCTTCAGGCTTTTGCTGACCTCATAACGATTGAGGAACACAAGAAAACAAAGCGCCCGAAGGTTGTTATGTCGTGGGCTCCTCATTGCCGTGCACTTCCTCAGGCAGTGCCAAACTCATTTGCCCAGTGGATGAACGCAGCAGATGTCGACTTCGTTATCACTCAGCCTGAAGGCTATGAGCTCGACCCGAAGTTCGTCGGCAATGCCCATGTTGAGTACGACCAGAAGAAAGCTCTTGAGGGTGCCGACTTCGTTTACGCTAAGAACTGGAGTTGTCCGGGCGTTAAGGACCCTGCCGACTACGGAAAAATATTATCAAAGGATATGAGCTGGACTATCGATGCCGAGCACATGAGTTGGACTAATGACGGTTATTTCATGCACTGTCTGCCTGTCCGCCGTGGACTCATCGTTACTGATGATGTCATTGAGAGCGATCATAGTCTTGTCATACCCGAGGCAGCCAATCGGGAGATTTCTGCCGAAGTCGTGATTAAGAGAATTCTTGAAAGTCTGTAGACTTGATTCGTAAAAGGGTATCTTCTGACTTCTAGAAGATACCCTTTTACTTTCTAGAGCATTGTTATTTAATAAATTTCTTTCCGTCTCTTATATAGATTCCGTGTGGCAGGCGTGCCGTCTCTTTACCCATATATCTACCGTCAATACTGTAAATCCTGTCATCCTTACCGGCGTTATATTGAATATCCTTTATACCGTTAGCGGCTTTCTCAAGGACGTAACGCATACCTGCTGCAGCATCAATCTGACCATAGCCGTAGATGTTGTTAGGATAGCTCAAAGTCTCGTCGTTGTGATAGCACGACTTCGAGAAAATGTCTATGCAGTCGGCAGGCGTCAGGGTAGGGCATGCTTGCAGCCAAAGTGCAATCACACCCGCAACAACTGGCGATGACATTGATGTCCCGGCATCGGAATTCCAGTAATATTCCCGTCCATTATAAGTGAAATAGCGAACATTTGACGAGCCCGAGCCATTGTGTCCCCAATTGCCAAAGCTACTGTAGGACGAAATAATATTCAGTCCCGGAGCCATTACGTCAGGCTTTATCCGTTCGTCGAAAGTCGGTCCCATGCTCGAGAAGTCAGTCCTCTTGCCATAGCTGAAGTTAGGGTAAGTACCGGTTTCGCCAAGATAGTTGACAAATGACTGACGGTAGTCGGTTGAGCCTACACAAATCACGCTTGGCGCACTTCCAGGTGAATTAACCGAGTAGAAGTTCTCGCCTTCATTTACTACCCAGTGTTCGTGATAGAGAGTACCGGAGATTGGGAACAAGTCGATGGCTCCTTCGCCTGTTAAGTCGAATGCCAAGTCCCATCTTTTATCTACATCAAAATTGGTCGTGTCACGGACAATCTGCCAGTCGCAGATGATGTCTGTCGGGTCAAAGCATGACTTGTAGGCTGTCGCGTTGATAATGGTCTTAAATCCATTGCCTTCGATAGAGTCAGTATAAGTTGAATCCGTTGTTCCCAACACCTTTGACAATGCTATGTCTGTACGCATTTCTGAAGAACCACGATAGAGCTTTATTCCGAACGTGAAGTTGCCCTTCGACCGTGTGGTCATCGCTATTGTCCGGTTGTCACCTTTATAGCAGTATATGCTTGCTGTAGACTCGTCGGCGGGCTTCTCGAATCGTGTAATATGAAGTGCGCTGTTGCCGGCAGACGCGACGATGATGTGCCCCGGTCCGGTCAGCGAGTCGAGCATTTCGTAGTAGAGCTGGTCATCGCCACGAAAATCCATCTGAGAGCCCTCACTGAAGTTTATAACGCACGGCTTGCCAACCCTGTCGGCATAATCGAATATGTATTTGAATCCAAGGGCATCTAGCGCGTAAGTATACTTGTAGTAATCCTTCGGGTCTATGAGGTCGGCATCATCGCTTGTGGCATTGCATACCAGACAAATATCGGCATCGTAGGCTATTCCCCGGTAGGGCGACACGACTCCATTGCCCTCGGCGCCACTTCCGGCAGCAATTCCGGTAGTGTGGGTGCCATGAGTCTGAGTCAGTCCGTCGCGCGGATGTTGCACGGCAAGCAGTTCTTCCTGCCCGACATAATCCCTGCCAACGGGTAGTGTGCTGTTCAAAGTGTCATTCGAGATCTGGTCCCACATTGCTTTGATGCGGTATCTTGACATGTCAGCTGACCAGAAGTTGGGGTGTGTCAGGTCGAAGCCGATGTCCTGGACTCCCACGACGACGCCTTCGCCAGTGTAGCCTTGTGGTAGGTTCACGCCTTCCTGTACCGGTACGGCATTGACAATGATGCCTGTAGTGTCCATCATGGCAGTAGCGCGCCGTCCGGCTTCTATGCGTTGGACATGCTTGTTGAGCGACAGAGCGTCAATGGCTGTGAGCGGAACCTCGGCTATGTAGATGTTGCCACAGTGCGTTAGAATCTTGCAGCCATTGTCAGATAGGGCATCGGCATCGCCGTCAGTAAGTTTCACGAATGCGGTAATTACCGGTCGGTTGCTTGTCGGCGACTTCTTTATCAGTGGGCTTGTCCGTGCTTCCAGACTAGCTTCCCTTACGAGCCCAGACATCTTATAGTATGCCGGACGTTGTGCTCCAGCCGCTAGAACGAACTGGAGCGCAAGTAAAACAAGCATAATCTTGAAGTGCTCTGTCCTCATTATTAAATTCCTCCTTCAGTAGTTTCTGTCGTTATTGCAACTCGGCATAGACCTTGAAGTCCTCATTGTCGCCGGTCATCAGGCGGTTTATCTCTTCCTCTGTTACGAGGTTGAAGTCGCCAACGACGTTATTCTTCATTGCTGAAGCGGCAAGCGAGAAGTCCAGACAATGCTGGTTGTCGTCGCCCCAGTGGGTGTATGCGTGCAGATAAGCAGCTATGAAAGCATCGCCGACGCCCATAGGGTCGATGACAGGGTTGATGTCATAGATGCAGGTGTGGTATAGTTTGCCTTCAGCATAGATAAATCCTGTCAGTGTGTGGTGGTTGGAACTTATCTGGTTGCGGGCAGCCATGACGAACTTCTTGCACTTAGGGTATTGCTCGGCTACCTTGCGGAAGTAATCCTCGAAGGCGTCAAGGTCAATCTTATAGTTCTCATCGGTAGCTTTGAATGGGATTCTTGGCATACCGGAAATCTTCTCATATTCGCCTTGGTCGCCGAAGATGATGTCGGCAAGCTGGCACATGTCAGGCAAAACATCCTCTGCACGTACACCATAGTTCCACAGATTCTTGCGGTAGTTGATGTCGAAGCTCACCAGAACATGCTTGCGCTTGGCGGCATGGATACCGGCGAATGTTGTCCAGAAAGCGCTGTTGCTGACTCCGGTTGATATTCCACTGGTGTGGAAAATCTTCGCTCCGTCGAGAATGTTGTCCCAGTCAATCATCTGCGGTTCTATGGAATAGAATGCAGAGTCACTGCGGTCGTAAACGACGCTTGAGTTCCTCATAGCGGCGGCTTCCTCGAAATAGTAAGTGCCGAGACGCTTTCCCCCACGGACTACATGGTCGGTCGAGACATTGTATTCGTTCAGCCTTAGGCAGGCGTTGCGTCCTATAGGGTTGTCTGGGACACGGGTAATATATTCAACATTGTCGCCGAGTGTTGCAAGTGATACCGAGACATTAGCCTCCGAGCCGCCATAGTTCTCTCTGTAGTAGTGGCTCTGGCATAGTCTGTAGCGGTTTGCACGCGAGAAGCGGAGCATAATCTCACCAAAAGTTACGATTTTATCATTCATCTTAGTAATAGTTTGTTTTCTAACGACAAAGTTACATTAATTGTGTGAAACTGCAAAGGAATTTTTGTAAAATAACAATAATTAGAAAAGGGACGCCCTTCAACAGGACGTCCCTTTTTAAATATGTCTTCTTTTTTGTATTTTACTTCTTCAAGCCTTCTACCAATGCCTTTGTATCACGGGCAATGACAATCTCCTCGTCGGTAGGTACAACCCAAACGTCGACCTTAGAATCCGGTGCGGAAATCTTTGTCTCAGTGCCGCGAACCTTGGCGTTGAGCTCTTTGTCGAGCTTTACGCCCAGGTAGTCGAGACCATCGGTAGCGCCCTCACGCATGCTAGCCTGGTTCTCGCCGACACCGGCTGTGAAGACGATAACGTCGACACCATTCAGTACGGCAGCGTAAGAGCCGATGTACTTCTTGATGCGGTAGTTGTACATTGTCAGTGCGAGCTGAGCCATCTTGTTGCCATCCTTGGCAGCCTGTTCAACATCACGCATATCAGAAGATACACCTGAGATACCGAGCACGCCGCTCTTCTTGTTCAGATAGTCAGCCATCTCCTGTGGCTTGAGGTTCAGCTTCTCCATGATGTAGGTAACAGCTGAAGGGTCGATGTCGCCTGAGCGTGAGCCCATCATTACACCAGCCAGAGGAGTAAGTCCCATTGATGTATCGACAACCTTACCGTCCTTGATGGCAGCTACTGACGCACCATTACCGATATGGCATGTGATAATCTTCAGATCCTTGATGTCCTTGCCTTCAAGTTCAGCCACACGATGAGAAACATAGCGATGGCTTGTTCCGTGGAAACCGTAACGGCGAACGTGATACTTAGTGTAAAGCTCGTAAGGAACGGCATACAGATAAGCGTAATCCGGCATTGTGCTGTGGAAGGCATTGTCGAAGACTGTTACCTGTGGAGTGGTCGGGAGAAGATGGTCGACGGCACGGATACCAGCCAAGTGTCCCTTGTTGTGAACAGGAGCGAGGTCGATGAGGCTCTCGATGCCCTTTTCTACCTCCGGGGTAACAATGCAACTCTTGTTGAAGATGTCACCACCCTGCACGATGCGGTGACCAACGGCGTCGATCTCATCGAGATGCTTGATGGCGCCTATCTCTGGGTCAGTGAGGCATTCGAAGACCAGCTGAACGCCTTCCTTGTGTGTTGGAAGGTCGCGCATGATCTTCTTTTTCGTGCCGTCAGGGAGCTTCACCTGGATGAATGCGTTGTCGATGCCGATGCGCTCAACACCACCTTGTGCGAGGACGCTCTCGTCGTCCATGTTGTACAACTTATACTTAATAGAACTGCTACCGCAGTTAAGTACCAAAATTTTCATTTGTTAATTACTAATTACTATTTACAAATTACTAATTAATTACTAATTACTATTTACAAATTACTAATTATTTGATTACTAATTACTAATTACGAATTACTATTTTCCTCTGTAATGACGTTGTTCTTACGTGTCGATTTAGTGATTGAGGTCAACAACTTCATTAATTCCTCGGCATCATTATATAATGAGTCGAATTGT
>OMZV01000014.1 GCA_900315635.1 uncultured Prevotella sp. | reverse complement strand
ATCACATTAACAACTGTTTGGAAATAGCCCAAGAACAAGTTTAGAAATAATTAACGCTGACTTCTGACATTTTCTGGTAAGGGGTGCTGAGTAGTTACTCAACAGTACCAAAGTGTTAAATATGTGTTAAAAATGAGAGACCTCTGTAACTTTTGATGTTTTTAGTCGTCGAGTTAATAGAAAAAGGAAAATTCATGGATTACAAGTACATTAAACAGCTTTTGGAACGCTACTGGCGTTGCGAGACTTCTCTTGAAGAAGAGGAGATTCTTCGCACGTTCTTCTCACAGAAGGACGTTCCGGGAGAATTGGCTTCGTACAAGCCTCTGTTCGAATATGAGCAAAGCGAGCCGAAGACCGATGTTCTGGGTGATGACTTCGACCAAAAGATCCTTGGCAAGGTTGAGGGTGACAAGCCTGTAAGGGCTCGTGTAATCACAATGCGCCAGCGGCTCATGCCTCTGTTCAAGGCAGCTGCAGTGGTAGCGATATTCCTCACATTGGGCAATGCCGTTCAGAGCGCTTTCTATTCAGAAGAGCCACAACCACAGAACGTTGCTAATGTCCAGAAACCGAAAGACGGACCGTCGGTGGCAAAGATTGATTCGGCAGCCAATGCTGATTCAGCAGTCTTCACAAAGGCAGTGTCCGCAGCTACGGTAAAGTAAATAAGATAATTTCTATGCTTTCTCTATAAAATCATGTTTAGTAAAACAATGAAACTGTGAAGTTTCAAATTCTCTCAAATTTTTCATAACATACTAACGTAGAAGAGACCGGTATCCTGATGGATGCCGGTCTTTCATTTTATATGGGCTTATCTAATTTCTTTCTTCCATGCTTTGTATTTGCAGTTCTACCTTATCTGTCGCCGTTGAGAATATCAGACAAGTGGGGTAGGAAGCGGTCTATGATTGAGTACAGGAAAACACCGATAATAGCTATAACTACCGGTGAACCGATATAGCATGCCAAAGCGATTATTTCCGAATTGAATACTAGAATACCACACTTCACTAAGTAAACAATCAGTCCTAATGGTATACACTGGTAAGCAAAGATGAAGAAAGAAGCCCTTTCGAACATCGTTTCCGTAGGTAATTTCCCTTGTTCGGTTTTCTTGCCGAGCCAGCAGAATGCCAGGAAAATCATCAGAAGATATGCCGTGTTGGCATATCCATAGTAGAAAGCAACAATAACCGACATCAGAAAAGCCACATCCATCCGTCTGAATACCTTGCAAATGTCAATGTGGTTTATGCTGAAATAGGCTCCTATGGCAAAGAATACAGCCGGAGTAGCCAGCCATTGCGACCACCATCCGCTTTTGTCGATGCAGTAGAACAACGGCATAAGCAGACCCGTTTGAACATAGATGTGCATTTTGGAGTAGTATTTTATTGCAAGGTAAACAACCGGAGACAGAATGCTAAGCAGTATGAGATCACGAATAACCCAAAGCGGATTGTCTGTTGTGGTTACTATATCGGCAATGGACGTGCCAAAAGAGAAAGGCTTTCCGGTTATGTCTTTTGTCAAGAACAGCATCAACAGCAATAAGGCATTCCATGCAATATACGGGACGAGCAAAGAGCGGCAACGGCTTTTCAGTTTCCCGAAATAAATGTCCTTGTTAAATTTATCCTCATGAAAGAACAGCATTCCGCTGATAAAGAAGAATGCGTTGAAGCATACCGGGGCTATTGTTTTTGATATAAAGTCGGCGATGCCTGCAGTTATGGTTTGTGCAGCGAACGACTGACTGAAAGATCCAAAATCGCAGTAAGCGAACAATACAAGCAGGACAAGAGGAAACCGCAGAAAAGAAATAACGCGGCTTTCTGTTGTTTGTCCTTTGTAGTTCATTTGGATAATCATGCTTACAAAGTTACACAAACCAGCTCTGTTAGCCAAATGTTTTGCTTCTTTTTTACAAAATGTAAAATGGCACTTGCCATTAACCGCTTATAGCATTACTGCTACGTAATTGAATCCTAAAAGATACTCTTTTAACTTGTAATCGGGCATCTTTTAGCTTGTAATCGGGTATGTTTTAGAAGATGATTGGGCATGTTTTACGGCATTGATTGGTGCGTGTTTGTAAGTGGTTGGGTATGTGGCGGTTATAAGGATGTGGCATTTTGCGGTGTGAGAAGGGTGCGGAATATAAAATATTTTACAAAGGTAAAATAAAAAGGGGCTATTGTTATAGTCCCTTTTGTATTTCCTTTCCGAAGTCAACGCTTATGTAGTTGTAGATGTCCTTGCAACAGTCGGCGGAGAAGGCAAGGGCGTAGTCGACGATGTTGTCCCACTGTTGTGGGGTCAGTCCTTGCTGCAGCTGTGCCAGGGTGATGTTGTTGTGGATCATTCCGTAGACGAAACCGGCATTGAAATTGTCGCCTGCGCCAACGGTTGAAACGGTGTTCTGAGCTTTCACCTCATAGCTCTTGGAGAATCCTCCGGCTCCACGCACCTCGACGGGCTGGGCTCCGTGGGTGTAGATGAAGTTCTTGCAGTAGAACGATATTTCGGCATTGTACACCTTGTCGGCTGAGTCCTTATTATATAATGTGAGGAAGTCCTCGTAGCTGCCCCTGACGATGTCGGCATAGTCGAGGTTGTCGATGAGGTTCGGGGTGACCTTCATAATCTCATTCTTGTGAGCCGGGCGGAAGTTGACGTCGTAGTAAAGGATTGCCCCATGCGACTTGGCATAGTCGAGGAAAGCCGCAACCTGTGGTCTGATGACTGGGTTCAGTGGATAGAACGAGCCGAAGAGTACGATGTCTTCGGGCTGTATGTCGGGGTAGGCGAACTCCAACTGGTCATGCGGATGGTCCTTGTAGAACACGTAGTCGGCATCGTTGTTGTCGTCGAGGAAAGCCAGTGATATTGGCGATTTCGACTCCGGGAACTGGCTGACGTTGCTTGCGTCGGTGCCGTTTTCCTTGAGGAAACTGATGATTTTCTCGCCGACACGGTCGTTGCCTGCCTCGGAGATGAATGTTGTGTTGACGCCTGCGCGTGCCAGAGATATGATGGCATTGAATGTCGAGCCGCCCGGCATGGCGCTAACGGGTTGCCCTTTCTTGAATATGATGTCGAGAACAGTCTCGCCTATTCCTATAACTTTTCGCATAAGTTGCCGACTTCCTTGGTCTGTTTTAATTGAATTTGCAGTGCAAAAATAATGGTTTCTCTAGAAACTGCAAAATAAAAAGTATCTTCTTTTTAGGTATTTCTTAAAAAAGCAGTACTTTTGCACGTTGATATGTACAATACAGCTACCTTGCCCAACGGACTCCGCATTATCCATCTGCCATCGGCTTCTCCGGTGGTCTATTGCGGCTATGAAGTTGCTGCCGGGGCTGCCGACGAGGACAAGCTCCACGAGGGGCTGGCTCATTTCTGTGAGCATACCACTTTCAAGGGGACGTCACGGCGCTCGGCACTTGACATTATCAATTGCCTGGAGAGTGTGGGCGGCGACCTCAACGCGTTTACCACGAAGACTGACACTGTATATTACTCGGCTATAATGAACTCCCATTTGGCACGTGCCGTCGACTTGCTGACCGACATCGTGTTCCATAGTACATATCCGCAGGGGGAGATTGACAAAGAGGTTGAGGTGATCTGTGACGAGATAGAGTCTTATAACGACTCGCCGGCAGAGCTCGTCTATGATGAATTCGAGAATATTATCTTCAAGGGAACGCCGCTTGGACATAATATTCTTGGTACTGCCGACCGCGTGCGTAGCTATACGACCGCTGACGCGCTAGCTTTTACAAGAAAATATTACCGTCCGGACAATGCCGTGTTCTTTGCCTACGGTGATATTGAGTTCGACAAATTAGTTGAATTATTAAGTAAGGAGAATTTCCCGGAGACAAAAGAATTAAAAGCTGCTTCCGGTGATGAATCGGTGCCTGGCGGACAGACGGGGACTTCGCCTTATACCGGTCAGACGGTCAGGATAGTGAAGAACACCCATCAGGCGCATGTCATGTTGGGCTGCCGGGCTTACGGAGTGAATGATGAAAGGCGGATGGCCCTTTATCTGTTGAATAATATTCTCGGCGGACCGGGAATGAACGCACGGCTTAATCTCAATCTTCGGGAGCGTCACGGACTTGTGTATACAGTTGAAAGTTCAATGGTCAACTATGCTACTACCGGTCTGTGGTCGGTTTATTTCGGCTGTGACCCGAATGATGTTGATGAGTGTCTGAAACTTGTGCGCAGTGAACTTGATAAGGTTATCGATGCTCCGCTCAGTGAGGAACAGCTTGCCGCCGCCAAACAACAGATAAAGGGACAGATTGGTATAGCCTGCGACAACAGGGAAAGCTTTGCGCTGGACTTCGGAAAGTCTTTCCTGCACTATGGTTGGGAGAAGGATATACGCAAACTCTATTCCCACATTGATGCTCTTACGACTAAGCAACTGCAGGAAGTGGCACGCGACATTTTCCCTTCGGATAAGCTAACGACGCTTATCTTCGAGTAAATCTTACATTTTATTCTCGTTGAACCAGACTTACTTGCAAACCACGACGGCGAATCCACCGACGGTGTAGACATCGCTTGCCTGTAGCTTGCTGAGGCTTTCTTTCTTTGTCAGGAGCAAGTAAGGCTTCTTGTTGGATGTTGTTGACGGAACGATATTGCGGTTGATAACGTTTACCGGCTGGTTAAGGTAAGCGTCCATGTTCTCGGCGTGGTCGAGCTGCCAGGCACAGAAAGTGTTTATATGCCTTTCTGTAGCTACCTTCTCGGCTGTCTTGCAGAGTTTGCCATAGCCGATGTCACTGCTTACCGATGGCAGAGCCCATGCCCCGACGAACACAGCCATGCCTATTCCTCCGGCAAGCCTGCGGACTATCTGTATTGTCCTTTCCGGGTGTACCTCATTATATAAGTGGTATAAGGTGTTGCCTCCGGCAAGCGTCAGGACTGTAGCCGCAGCGTAAATCATTCCGTTGTTCAGGTAATCTATGCCTTTGAAAACAGATGTTGCGAATATCAGGGCAGGCAGTGCCAGCATGATGAGCGCTGCCGGTATTGCAATTGACAGGCGAATCCATTTGTTGTGGTAGTAGCGTGGCAGGAACATGACGGCGGTATAAACCATGAACGGAACGGCTGGCAGCATGTAAATCTGAAGCTTTGAGTCAACACACGACAGCACGACGAATATCGTCAGGCTCGCTGTGAGGAAGAATGTCTGTATGCTGCTTCGTACTACCGACGGGCGCAGAGAGGCTATTATTATTCCGATGACCATCAGTGACCATGGCGCAAGGATGTACCAAATCGTGAGCAGATAATAATAGAACGGCTGTACATGGTAGGTGGCGTCGAACGTCCGGCTTACGACCTGCTTGACGATGAACTCGTGCAGGTATCCGGCTCCTGCCTCCGAGTAGATGGCTCCGAACCATGCGGCTGTGAGGATAATTAGTACTCCCCATGTGCGCCAGCTCCAATATTTGAAGAACAGGCGAATCTTTCCGTCTACTATAAGGTATATAGTCGTGACGGCAAACGGAATGACGAATCCCAGCGGACCCTTCGTGAATCCTGCCAGGAAAACGTATAGAGGGAATGTCCACCGGCAATGCTTTGTGCCCGGCTCACCGCTTTGCATGTACCAGAACTCGCGGAGGGCAAGGACAATGAACAATGTCATGAGCATATCCATGCGCACCGTTACTGCCGAAACGAAGAATATTCCACTCGTTAGCAGCATCAGGCGAGCCATAGAGCGACCTTCGCCGTCGATGTCATACATTGTCCATTTATCGATGATACGTGCTATGAGTATAGCCGGGACGAGAGAGAAGAGTCCGAGAAGCCACATCTTGTGGGCTCCGGTCAGCCAACGGCAGAACATGACAATCCACAAGTAGAGTGGGGGCTTGTCAGTGAATGGCGCGCCATGGTTGGTGAAGGCAAAGAACACGTGGTTGCGCAGTGCCTCGTCGGCAATGCTCAGATAGCGCAACTCGTTCGATGACGTGAAGTCGCGCAGCAGGAGCATTGGTATCAGAGCCACGAAGAGACTCAGGTACAGCAGTCGTCTTTCTCTACTTTCTCTCATGATAACAGTATTGCTTTTTAACTTTTACAGTAGAGATTCAATCTCCTTGTACAGGTCTTTCACTTGCGCAGCATTCTTGACAATGTTGTTGTTGCGGTCGATGATGAAATAGTAAGGCAGACCGGGAGCGGCAGCGGTGTAAGCCTGTGACGTTCCGTTGTTGTCATAGACGTTTATCCACGGCAAGTTGGCAACCTGAGAGTTCCAGAACGACTTGTTGTCATCCAGTCCTACCATGTAGATCTGGAATCCGCGGTTGTGGTATTTGTCATAGAGGTCACGCAGTTGCATGATGGTTTTCTGTGAATTGTCGTCCGAGAAAACATTGAAGAACAGCAGAACAACCTGTCCCTTAAGGTCGGTCAGGTGATGCAGCTGGTCGTTGCGGTCGTATAGCGGCAGGTCGATGATGCCCGTTTCGGTAACGTTGAACTGCCTAGCCTTATTGGCTTCCTGCTGTTGTTCCTGCTGGTTGTAGGCTATAATCCTGGCGTTCTTCATTCCACGGATAGTTATATTGTGCAGGTTCTTGCCACGTTCAGAGTTCGGGAAGTAGGTATCCCAGCTTGTCGCAACGGCACCGAAGACCTTGTTGTCCTGCTTGTTTCCAGCCGGGTCGAATATCATTACCGGCTGATTGTTGATGACGATATACTGGAACAGGGCAAAGTAAGCATACGCCTTCATCGGCTCCTTGAAAATATAATTACGCTCAACGTTCACCTTGTACTGCTCAATCATCTTGTTGACAATCGAATCCGAAGCCCCGTTGTTATAAGCAGCCTGGCATTGAGCCTGGAGGTTTATCTGCATAAGAGCAAGCTCACGTATCTTCTCATTCTCGTAAGAACCCTTTACATCATAATTGGTTGCCATGCCCGGGTATTTGGCGTTGACGTTGACGGTCTCAGTAGAGTCAATAGCTATGTTGATAATCTGACCGGCTATGCGCAGACGGTAGAACTCAGGAGCGTCAGCCTTGTCGCCGCTGAAGTCAAATTTGCCGGTTTCATCGAGTTTCACTGAGTCCAAAACATCGAATCCATCGAGTCCATTGTGCTCAAAGTAGAGGATACTGTCCTTTGCGCCCGACACTGTTCCGTCAATGTGGAAAGTACCCTTTCCGCATGATGCTAATGCCAACACGGCGAGCGCCAAAATGCCGCATGTAAGCAGCCTGCTCATCTTTTTCATCATTGTACTTTATTTATTTTAGCCACAAAATTACATTAAATTGTACGAAAAACAAAAATAATTTCATACTTTTGCATATTATTTCGGTAATAAGATTATTCCAAAAGAAAAGGATTACTTGAATTATGTTGAGAAAATCATTACTTTCGCTTGTCTTGCTCATAGCAAGCCTTGTTTGCTGGGGACAGGAAAATCCTGTACACTTCACTGTCGCACAAAAGCAAGTATCACCCACAGAGGTAGACGTTATCTTCACTGGTTCCATCAAGAACGGATGGCATGTCTACTCAACAGGACTTCCTGCTGACGGTCCTATATCGGCAACGATGCACGTCGAGAGTGCTGTCGGAGCCAAGCCGGACGGCAAACTGCAACCACAAGGCAGAGAGATAAGCCTCGATGACCCTATATTCGGAATGAAAGTCCGCTATTTTGAGCATAGCGTCAAGTTCGTCCAGAGGTTCAAGATTACCGGCAAGACTTATAATATAAAAGGTTACCTGGAGTACGGAACCTGCAACGACGAGATGTGTATGCCACCGCAGTCGGTCGACTTCAGCTATAAAGGCAACGGACCTTCGGACGCCCCTGTGGCAACTGCCGACGAGGCTGCAACCGAAGACCCTGCCAAAAGTGAGACAACTGCTGACAGCACCCTCGCTTCTACCGATTCTGTAGCAGCCCCCGCTGAGGCTCAGACAGCCGATACAACCGTCGCGAGTATAGGCGACGACCTCTGGAAGCCGGTCATCAACGAGATGAAAGCCTTCCAGCCCGACACCCAAGGCAAGTCGTTATGGTACATCTTTCTGATGGGACTCCTCGGCGGAATTATCGCACTGTTCACTCCTTGTGTGTGGCCTATAATCCCAATGACGGTGAGCTTCTTTCTCCACCGCTCCGGCGACAAGGGCAAAGGCATCCGTGACGCGATAGTCTACGGTATTTCTATAATCGTTATTTATATGGCGTTGGCACTTATTATTACTGCCTTGTTCGGACCGCAAACACTGAACGAGATGTCGACCAACGCACCATTCAATATCTTCTTCTTCCTACTTCTCCTGGTATTTGCCTTGAGCTTCTTCGGAATGTTCGAGCTGACACTGCCTTCATCGTGGGGAAACAAAGTCGACTCCAAGGCATCGAAGACCACCGGTCTGCTGTCGATATTCCTTATGGCATTCACCCTTTCGCTGGTAAGCTTCTCCTGCACGGCACCGGTTGTCGGACTCCTTCTCGTCCAGGCAGCAACCAGTAACAACTGGGTAGCCCCGGCAGTGGGAATGTTCGGCTTCGCCTTTGCGCTTGCCCTGCCGTTCACCCTGTTCGCAATGTTCCCGAGTTGGATGAAGAAAGCCCCGAAGTCGGGCTCATGGATGAACACCGTCAAGGTAGTCCTCGGATTTATCGAGCTTGCCTTCTCGCTGAAGTTCTTCTCCGTTGCCGACCTTGCCTACGGATGGGGACTGCTCGACCGCGAGACTTTCCTTGCCCTTTGGATAGCAATCTTCGGCTTGCTGGGACTCTACCTCATCGGAGTGCTCCACTTCCGCTCTGACGGACCGAACCCTCAGCCGCAGCCGGTGGCATGCATCATGCTCGGACTTTGCTCCATCGCCTTTGCCATCTACATGGTACCGGGATTGTGGGGAGCTCCTTGCAAGGCTGTATCTGCATTCGCCCCACCAATGTATACACAGGACTTCAACCTCAATAAGACCGACGAAGTACGTGCAAAGTATACTTCTTATGAAGAAGGAATGGCAGCTGCCAAGGCACAGCATAAGCCTGTAATGCTCGATTTCACCGGTTTCGGATGTGTCAACTGCCGAAAAATGGAGGCTGCCGTTTGGACAGATCCAGAGGTACAGAAGCGCCTGACACAAGACTATGTACTCATCTCGCTGTATGTCGACGACAAGACTCCGCTGGCTAAGCCAATAGAAGTTAAGGACGCCAAGGGCAACACCCGCAAGCTCCGTACCGTCGGCGACAAGTGGAGCTGGCTTGAGCAGACAAAGTTCGGCTACCTCGCACAGCCTTATTATGTGACACTCGACAACAACGGAATGCCTCTCAGCGGCTCATTCGTCTACAAAGAGGACATCCCTGGTTATATCGACTTCCTGGACAATGGTCTTAAGGAATACAAAAAGAGATAACAATCCGATAGTTCGGACAAAATAAAAAATCCCCATCAGACAACGTGCCTGATGGGGATTTTTTCGTCTTGTACTATCTTATTATCCGGACTTTAGAATGACTTAAGCCAAGCCTTGAAGTCCAGCATCATTTCTACATGGTATGGGAAACTGATATTGCTGCCCCAGCCGTGACCACCTTTAGGATAGACATGCAGCGAAGCCGGAACATCATTGCGGTAGAGCTCCATATAATAGTTCACGCCATTTGCAGCCGGAACAGTCGCATCGTCGTCGCTAAGAGCAATGAACGCGCGCGGAGTTACACGGGTCACATGCATGTCGGATGAATAACGCTTCTGATACTTCTTGCCGTCATTGTCGCCGAGGAAATTATGGAAACTGCCCTCGTGACCATAACCTTCCATCATGGAGATTACCGGATAGAACAGAATCTGGAAGTTCGGCTTGGCATCGCCGGTGCTCTGCGTGGCAATAGTCGAAGCAAGGTGACCGCCGGCAGAGAATCCCATGATACCGACATCATTGAGAGATACATGCCATCCCTTGGCATTCATCCTCACCAGTTTCATAGCCTGCTCGGCATCGCTGATAGGCACGTCGGGATTGCCGTGAGGCATACGGTATTTCAGCACGATGGCTGCTATTCCGTTGTTCTGGAAGAACTCGCCCCAGTCGTATCCTTCCTTTTTCAATGCCAGGTGCTCATAGCCGCCACCCGGGCAGATGACGACGGCACGGCCTGTAGCCTCGCTCTCCTTCGGCAGATAGACGCGGACCTTTGCCGTGTCCTTCGGGTCGCCGTTGTCGTAGGTGGGACGGCTGTTGTAGAGTGTTACGTCGAATGTCTCTTGTGCTGTGCCCGCCATTGCGAATGCTGTCAGAGCCAGTGTAAGAAGTGTTTTCAAGTGTTTCATAATCGTAATAATTTAGCGCAAAGGTAATAATTTTCGTGATTTATGTTCCCCGATTTATAAATATTTAGTACATTTGCCATCACAATAAGATTTATACTACTATGCGTAAACGTATTTTAATATTTGCAGCCGCAGCATTGGCTGCAATCAGTGTTCAGGCAAAAGTACGCCTGCCACATGTTCTTTCCGACGGAATGATTATCCAGCAGAACACCGAAGCCCACCTTTGGGGATGGGCAAAGGCAAAGTCCGACGTGACCGTTACCGCAAGCTGGACTACAGATAAGTTCCATACCACAGCCGACAAGAACGGCAGGTTCCTCGTCAGCGTTAAGACCCCGGCAGCCAGTTTCACTCCACTGACTATCACTATCGACGATGGCGACGAAGCTGCTACTATCCTCGATGTCCTTGCCGGAGATGTTTGGATTTGTGCCGGACAGAGCAATATGGAAATGCCGGTCAAGGGATTCGGCAACTGCCCTGTCGAGGGTTACAATAATGTTGTAGCCGATGCTGTCAACAACCGCGGACTTCGCTGGTGTAAGATTCCGAGCGTTATGAGCATGCACCCTCTTGACGATGCCAACTGCCAGTGGCGCAACTCCGACATGCAGAATGTCGGTGAGGAGTCGGCAACGGGCTATTTCTTCGGTCGGATGCTGTCGAGAACCCTCAATATTCCTATCGGACTTATCGAGGCAAACAAGGGCGGCTCACGAGTTGAGAGCTGGCTGAATGCCGAGAATCTTAAGAAATATACCGACGAGAAAGTCGACTCCCAGTCGATAATCAAGAACTGCAAGTACGATTATGAGCGCACACTGGTGTGGGGCAACGGAACATTCGCGCCTATCCAGAACAGCTCTGTCAAGGGAATCCTGTTCTATCAGGGCTGCAGCAATGTGGGCTATCATGCGTCTGAGTACGCATTCCGCCTGTCGAAACTCGTCGAACAGTGGCGTCAGAACTTTGGCAACGTACCTTTCTATTTCGTCCAGATAGCTCCATTTAACTATGGCGACGACAACATCAACGGCGCATTGCTGCGTGAACAGCAGGCTAAGGCGGTAAGCCTTATCCCTAACAGCGACATTGTCTGCACCAATGACCTTGTCTATCCATTCGAGAAGGGACAGATCCACCCGTCACAGAAGCGGCAGGTTGGCGAGCGCCTGGCGTTCATTGCCCTCAACCGCAACTATGGTTATAAGAACCTCTACTGCGATAGTCCTGAGTTTGACAAGATGGAAATATCGGGTGACACATGCTTTATCAAACTGAAGAAGACCTACGGTGGCATCTCTCGCTATGAGGGTATTGAGGGCTTTGAGGTTGCCGGAGCCGACAAGGTGTTCCATCCTGCTGAGGCTACCCACTACTGGAAAGCATGGGGTGACCCGCATAATGAGTGGATTCAGGTTATATCGAAAGATGTGAAGGCTCCTGTAGCCGTCCGCTATTGCTTCAAGAACTTCCAGATTGGCAATCTCGGGAATATGGGTCAGCTGCCGCTGATACCGTTCAGGACGGATAACTGGTAAAAGACTATCTATGTCTCATCCAACTTCAAATATTTTAGGTAATCAAACATCCTCCCCTTGGGGGAGGCCTGGTGGGGAAAAACAACTTGGTGAGGACCGCCTTGCTTATGTTCCTCACCGCCTCTCCTCTGTCTTCCACTTCTGCCCCCGTTGTGGCAGTATCCATTTCGTTCCCAACGACTTCAAGAGCATGCGGTGTGAGGACTGCGGATTCGTTTACTATCTCAATGCCAGTGCAGCCACGGCAGCATTGATATTCAATAGCCGGGACGAACTGCTTGTTATCCATCGGAGAGACGAGCCAAAGAAAGGAATGCCTGACCTGCCCGGTGGATTCGTCGACTTCGGCGAGAGCATAGAGCAAGGCGTGGCAAGGGAAGTAAAGGAAGAAACGGGGCTCATTGTTACTGAGGCGCAGTTCCTTTTCAGTTTCCCTAATGACTATATGTATTCCGGATTCAATGTCCCGACGGTCGATTCATTCTTCCTCTGCCGTGTTGCCAATGAAGATGAAGTATGCGCCTCAGATGATGCCGCCGATTACCAGTGGGTCAGCCCCGATAAGATTAATCCGGCGGATTTTGCCTTTGAGAGCTCACGGCGTGCTTTGACCAAATTCTTAGGAAACTTACCGAAATACTTAAAAAAATAAAAAAGTTGCTTATATAATAATGTACAAGCAAACTTTTTTCTTACTTTTGCGCCCTTGAAACTTGTGGCTTATATTGTTTGCTGCAAGAAAGTAGTCATTTACCCTAATAGATTATGCAAGACAACTTAGTTATAGTAGAGAGCCCTGCAAAGGCTAAGACCATTCAGAAATTCCTCGGAAACGACTATAAGGTCATGTCGAGCTACGGACATATCCGTGACTTGAAGAAGAAGGAACTAAGTATAGACACAAAGACCCTTGAACCCCATTACGTTATACCGGAAGAGAAGAAGAAGGTCGTCAGCGAGCTGAAGAAGAACGCCAAGGCTGCAAAGAAAGTGTGGCTTGCGTCCGATGAGGATCGCGAAGGAGAAGCTATCAGCTGGCACCTTTGCGAAGTTCTCGGTCTTGATGAAGAGAAGACGAGCCGTATCGTCTTCCATGAGATAACGAAACCGGCTATCCTTGAGGCTATCAAGCACCCACGCCACCTTGACATGAACCTTGTCAACGCCCAGCAGGCACGCCGTGTGCTCGACCGCCTTGTCGGATTCCGCATCTCACCAGTACTTTGGCGTAAGGTAAAACCGGCTCTGTCGGCAGGTCGTGTACAGAGTGTTGCCGTCAGGCTTATCGTCGAGCGTGAGCGTGAGATTCAGAAGTTCCAGTCGGAGCCTTACTACCGCATCAACGCTGTCTTCGGACTTACCAATGCCGATGGCTCACAGAGCGAGGTCAAGGCTGAGCTCAACAAGCGGTTCAAGACCCACGACGAGGCACTGGCTTTTCTCGATGCCTGCAAGGATGCGCAGTTCAAGGTAGCCGACATAGTAAAGAAACCGCTGAAGCGTTCGCCTGCACCTCCATTCACGACATCAACACTGCAACAGGAGGCTGCCCGCAAACTCGGATTCACCGTCAGTCAGACGATGATGGTTGCCCAGCACCTCTATGAGAACGGACATATCACATACATGCGTACCGATAGTGTGAACCTCTCGTCGCTTGCCATCAATACCAGCAAGGAAGAGATTACCAATCTCTATGGCGAGGAGTACAGCAAGCCACGCAACTATGTCACCCACAGCAAGGGAGCACAGGAAGCCCACGAGGCTATCCGCCCGACATTCATGAGCAATACTTCGATAGAGGGAACAGTTCAGGAGAAGCGCCTCTATGAGCTTATCTGGAAGCGCACGGCTGCCTCACAGATGGCTGACGCCCAGATAGAAAAGACAACTGCCAACATCGAAATAATCCCTGCGTCGCCAGCCGACTCCATCCTTTCAAAGGATGGCAGGGGTGGCACTCTCTTTGTAGCCAACGGCGAGGTCATTGCTTTCGACGGATTCCTGAAAGTATACCGTGAGTCTACCGATGACGAGGACGAATCAAGCCAGCAGGATATGTCGCGCACACTGCCTGTAATGAAAGTCGGCGACGAGCTCACGCGCCGTGAAATAACATCGACCGAGCGTTTCACCCTGCCGCCAAGCCGATACACTGAGGCTAGCCTCGTGCACAAACTGGAAGAGCTCGGTATCGGTCGTCCGTCAACCTACGCTCCGACCATCTCGACCATCCAACAGCGCCAGTATGTTGAAAAAGGCGACCGCAAGGGTGTTGAGCGTCAGTTTACTGTAGATACTCTCAAGGGCAAGATTGTCACAGCGAAGACAAAGACAGAGATGGCTGGTTCTGACCGTGGCAAACTCATCCCTACGGATATAGGTATTGTGGTCAACGACTTCCTGATGAAGAACTTCCCGGAGATTATGGACTACAACTTCACGGCAAATGTCGAGAAGGACTTCGATAAGATAGCTGAGGGCAAGGCTCAGTGGAGCAAGGAGATGAAGAAGTTCTACAAGAGCTTTGAGCCTGAGGTCGAGAAGGTTATGAACGCCCGCTCGGAGCATAAGGCTGGTGAGCGCAAGCTCGGTACCGACCCGAAGTCGGGCAAGCCGGTGTATGTGAAGATCGGTCGTTTCGGACCTGTAGTCCAGATTGGCGATGCCGATGATGAGGACAAGCCGCGCTTCTCGCAGCTGCCTGCCGACAAGAGCATGGAGACCATTACCCTCGATGAGGCTCTGGAGCTGTTCAAGTTGCCTCGTACCGTCGGTCAGCTCGAGGGAACAGATGTCGTTATCGGTGCCGGTCGTTTCGGACCATACGTTATGCATGACAAGAAGTATGTCAGCATTCCTAAGGACAAGGACCCGATGACAATTACTCTCGAGGAGTCGATTGAACTGATTAACGCCAAGCGTGAGGCTGACAAGAAACGCCATCTGAAGGCATTCGAAGAGGATCCGAAGATGGAGGTTATGAACGGCCGTTATGGTCCTTATATTGCTTACGATGGCAAGAACTACCGTCTGACAAAGGCTCAGCGCGAGCGTGCCACAGAACTTACCTACGCTGAGTGTAAGGAGATCGTCGACAATGCTCCGGAACCAAAGAGCAGAAGGAGATAGATTAATGAATGAATATCCCCACCAAGCCTCCCCCCAGGGGGAGGATGTTTAATCACCTTAATTACTAATGTTTCGTAAGCTACATGATTAACTCTAATCCACTGTAGGGGCGCACCTTGTGTGCGTCCCCATCGGGCTAAAAGACCGACAAGATAAAATGCGATTCGCCTTACCAGACGATGGGGACGGACACAAGGTCGCGCCCCTACAGTGATAAAGTTGATAACATGCATGAAACCAATGTTATAAACTATTACTTGCGAAACGTCAGTTAATAAGTATAGAGCAGATATAGATAATGAATGAAGATAATTCAACTATGTTAGGTAATCAAAAGCCTTCCCTTGGGGGAGGTTTGGTGGGGACTGGACCTTCACGAATAATATTGCTGGGCTATATGGGAGCCGGCAAGACAACTGTCGGCAAGGCTCTGTCGAAAGACTTGGATATGCCGTTCTATGACCTCGACTGGTATATAGAGAACCGCATGCACAGGACGGTCAAGCAGATTTTCGACGAGCGTGGCGAGGATGGCTTTCGTAAGATTGAGCATAACATGCTGCATGAGGTTGCCGAGTTCGAGAATGTGATTATCTCCTGCGGTGGCGGAACACCGTGCTTCTTCGACAATATGGACTATATGAACCAGCAAGGCGAGACAATCTACCTCAAGGCTACGCCGGAAGTGCTCTATGGTCATCTGAAGATGGGACGCACTGTCCGCCCGCTGTTGCTGAACAAGACACCCGACGAGGTTAAGGCGTTTGTCCGTCAGCAACTTTCCGAGCGTGAGAAGTTCTATGGCAAGGCGAAGCACATACTCGATGTAAATCTCCTCGACAATTATGAGAAAATAAAGATAACCGTAGCCGAGGTAACGAAACTGTTGGAAATAAAGAAGTAACTAGATGAAGAAATGGACTATTGAGGACTCTGAGGAGTTGTACAATATAAAGGGGTGGGGAACATCCTACTTCGGAATTAATGAAAAGGGACACGTCTATGTCACTCCGTGCAAGGACAATACGCAGATAGACCTGTGCGATGTCATGGACGAGCTGGCTCTTCGTGACGTTCGCCCGCCAGTGTTGTTGCGTTTCCCGGATATTCTGGACAACCGTATCGAGAAGATGGCGCAGTGTTATGACAAGGCCCGCCAGGAGTATGGCTATCAGGGGAAAAGCTACATCATCTATCCTATTAAGGTCAACCAGATGCAACCTGTCGTCGAGGAGGTTATCTCCCACGGCGAGAAGTATAATATTGGTCTTGAGGCAGGCTCAAAGCCGGAATTGCATGCTGTGCTTGCCGTCCAGAACAAAAGCAACTCGCTCATTATATGCAATGGATATAAGGACGAGAGCTATATAGAGCTGGCTATGCTGGCGCAAAAGCTCGGCAAGAAGGTGTTTATCGTTGTCGAGAAGCTCAATGAGATTGACATCATAGCCAAGACTGCCAAGCGCCTTCATGTCACCCCGAATATCGGTATCCGCATAAAGCTTGCGTCGTCGGGCTCTGGCAAATGGGCTGAGAGCGGCGGCGATGCGTCGAAGTTCGGACTCACTCCATCGGAACTCCTCGATGCCTTGAACCGTCTCGATGAGGTGGGACTGCACGACAGCGTGCGCCTTATCCATTTCCATATAGGCAGTCAGATAACGAAAATCCGCCGCATCCAGTCGGCACTGACAGAGGCTGGACAGTACTATGCCAACCTCAGGAAGATGGGGTACAACATTGAGTTCGTCGACTGTGGTGGTGGACTGGGTGTCGATTATGACGGTACCCGCTCGTCGAATAATGAGAGCTCGGTCAACTATTCCATTCAGGAATATATCAACGACTGTGTCTATGCGTTCGTCGAGATAGCCGACAAGAACGGTATTCCGCATCCTGACATCATCACGGAGAGCGGTCGCAGCCTGGCGGCGCATCATTCTGTACTCGTTCTCAATGTCCTCGGTGCAGCCTCGCTGCCGGAAATGCCGGAGGAGTTTGAGGCTAAGCCTACCGACCATCAGCTGGTTAAGGACTTGTACGAGATTTGGGATAACCTTAATCCGAAGTCGATGCTCGAGGACTGGCATGATGCCGAGCAGATTCGTGAGGACTGCCTGGATATGTTCGCACATGGTATGGTCGACCTTAAGACTCGTGCCGAGATTGAGGCTATGTACTGGAGTGTCTGCCATGAGATTAACTCCATAGCCAAGACGCTGAAGCATGTGCCTGATGAGCTGCGTGGTCTCGACAAGCTGCTTGCTGATAAGTACTTCTGCAACTTCTCTATCTTCCAGTCGCTGCCAGACTGTTGGGGCATCGACCAGTTGTTCCCGGTTATGCCTATAGAGCGGCTTAACGAGAAGCCTACACGTAACTGCACTATTCAGGATATAACATGCGACTCCGACGGTAAGATAACGAATTTTACCACAGGTGGCGCTCTGTCGAATGTCCTGCCGGTACATGCTTTGAGGAAGGGTGAGCAGTATCTGCTCGGCGTGTTCCTCGTGGGCGCTTATCAGGAGATTCTCGGTGATATGCATAACCTGTTCGGCGATACAACGGCAGCGCATATCAGCGTTAAGAATGGCACTTACCATATCGACCAGATTATCGATGGTGAGACTGTCGATGAGGTTCTTGAGTACGTTCAGTACAATCCTAAGAAGCTTGTCCGACAACTTGAGCAGTGGGTCACAAAGAGTGTCCGCCAGGGAAAGATTTCCCTTGAGGAAGGCAAGGAGTTTCTGTCGAATTATCGGTCAGGACTTTATGGATATACGTATCTAGAGTAGTTATGAAAAAAATCACTATAGTCAAGGTAGGTGGCGCTGTTGTTGAAGACGAATCAAAGCTAAGTGCTTTGCTCGACAGCTTTTCTGCAATTCCAGGTCGGAAGGTGCTCGTACATGGTGGCGGTCGCCGTGCAACCAAGATTGCATCGGCACTCGGAATAGAAAGCCGCATGGTTAACGGCAGGAGAATTACCGATGCCGACATGCTCGAGGTCGTGACGATGGTCTATGGCGGACTAGTCAATAAAAACCTTGTGGCTCGCCTGCAAGCCCATGGGGTCAATGCTATCGGACTTACTGGTGCCGACATGGATGTTATCCGTAGTCACAAGCGTCCGCCAGTCCCTGTTGCTTCTAAGGATGGCCAGACAGAAACTATCGACTATGGATTCGTTGGCGATGTCGACAATGTCAATGCCGATGAACTCCATACGTTGATAGAGGCTGGGCTCACACCCGTCATGGCTCCGCTAACGCACGATGGAAAGGGATATATTCTCAATACCAATGCCGACACGATAGCTGCCGAGACGGCAAAGGCTCTTGCCAAATATTATGATGTTACGCTCATCTACTCATTCGAGAAGGCTGGTGTCTTGAGCAATCCTGACGACGAAAACAGTGTGATTCCATCTATCACACGCGCCGATTTCGACCGCTATGTTGCTGATGGCACTATTGCCGGTGGCATGATACCAAAGATTGAGAATGCGCTTGCGGCTGTCGATGCAGGTGTTTCCCGTGTTATTATCACTAAGGCAACAGCTATCGATGGCAAACATGGCACGGAAATACGTTAAATTAGAAATAAGAAATTATAAATTAGAAATAACAGGTTTGAGACATTTGTTTCTCAACATTTAAATTAGAAATAACAGGTTTGAGGCATTTGTTTCTCAACATTTAATCAGGTAATTAAACATCCTCCCCATTCGGGGAGGCTTGGAGAGGCTTTTATATGAATTTCCGAAACGATATACTGCCGATGAAGAACGAGCTCTTCCGGCTTGCCTTGCGCATAACCCTTGATAGGGCTGATGCAGAGGATGTCGTGCAGGAAACTCTCATAAAGGTCTGGAACAAACGTGATTCATGGGACACTATTGACAATATCGAGGCTTTTGCTATGACCATTTGCCGTAACCTTGCGCTCGACCACGCCAAACGGATGGAGAACAACAATGAGCGTATCGATGCCGACAACTTCCATGAGCCTGCCGCCCCGTCCAACCCTTACGAACAGGTGGTCAACCAGGACCGCATAATGATGGTCAGGCAAATTGTCAATTCTTTGCCTGAGAAGCAGCGCAGTTGCGTTCAGTTGCGCGATTTCGAAGGTAAGCCTTATAAGGAGATAGCAACTATCCTTGGTATCACTGAGGAACAGGTTAAGGTCAACATCTTCCGTGCCCGCCAGACTATCAAGCAGAAGTTTATCCAAACGGAAGACTTCCGTGCAAAGAAAAATAAGTAATGGTAACGGCGGTAACAAAGTAACGGTAACAAAATAACAAATTCGATTTTCCAAGCACCTGACCCCTACGCAAATGATACGAAGTGGTCTCCCGCATCCCGTCCAGCCATCTCCCTTTGTAGGTGCGACGAACTCCGATTCGTCGCCCCTAAAATTAGCGTTATAAAATCTTTCTTGTAAAAAAGTCATCGATTGCAAAGAACTAATTATCAATCGATTATCTTGCTTTAACATTCGTTTGTAATTGAGGATTTGGCGGAGTCAATTAGCAAGTGCAAATTTACGAAGTCTTTTTGTAAACGGCTTCATCTGGAGTGAGAAAATTTAATTTTTCCCTTGGTCTTGCGTTATTTTTTTGTATCATCTTAATTCTCTGTTGACTTACGTCTATGAAGTCAGTACCTTTTGGGATGTATTGCTGTATGAGTCCATTGGTGTTTTCTATCCCACCTTTCTGCGAGGGCGCGCACGGAGGTTCTCTACTGCGGTGGACAGATGCAACACATTGATTATCTGAGGGGTGCAACGTGCTATCTAACATACAGCAAGCGAACAACCACGATGGGCGGCAAACGTCGTCAACGGACCGACCGTATTCCTACATTCTTCTCTTGCGTACGAAATCAGCCAAATGTTGTCATGAGACAGCTACAAGACCACGAAACCCTACATTGACGCTGCCGGCAGTACTGCAAGTCCGCCACATGAGCATCATGGCACTTGGATATGGCTTTCGACCGATATTTTACGCTCTTTTTGCAATCGGCAGGCGTCAGTGGCATCAATTAAGATATTGCGCTCATCATAAACGATATAGGTAGTGCATATCGGCAAAGTTGTCGGTAACGTCATATTCCCTGACTACTTTGTCTAAGCGTTGAATATTTTCGGTATTTTCCACCCGTGATAGTGAAAGCGTTGAAGGAAAGTCCTCACTCCTGAATGTCGGCATGAAACTTATTGCCGTAGGCCTATGCTCATCATCTATTTCAACATCGTATATGGCAATATATGGCTTGTTCGGCAAACGGTCTTCCACTTTCAAAGCGATATACCACGGAGCAATCATCATGCATTCTGTATTGCCGTTGACCAAGATTACTGAATATCTTGTGTAGATTGCCCTATGTTCTGACGAATTGAATTGCCACCGGTAAAGGAAATAAGTGTTTTGTCCTGCGTCCTCAATCTGCCAGAACACGGTACCCGCCAACCATTTCTCTTCCCAATATCCGATAATGTCAACCTGCTTGCTGCTGATTATCAGCGAGTCGGAAACGCCTTGCAGAACCAGTGGATGGGTCATAGAGCAATAGCATTTGAGTACCATCCGGGTACAGCTGACCAGATATGCCCGGCAATAACATGTCAGCTCAATGCCTGGCTTTGCCTTGGCAGCCTCCATATTGTCAAAGATGTTCAAAGAATTGACTAAAAAATAACAAGTTCGTAGATTCTTAACCTCATCTTTGGCTTTGGCTCGAACAAGCGGAATGTCAGCGATCTCTCCGATGATATTCAGAATGCCGTTTACCGATTGATGACTGATGGGGAGATAAAGATGAACAACAATCCGATTAAGCTTAAACCACAGGATATTAAATTCAGAAGTAATAGATAGAAGAAAAGTCTGTGGATTGCAGACTGCGTCAAGGGCGTAAATCATTGAGATGCCATTATAGCGGCACTCAGAAAAATATTTACACCAATGCAAAACCTATCATTTTGGTGTGCAAAACGGTCCGTTTCACGAGCTGAAACGGACCGTTTTGCATCCTAAAACCTACCGTTTCGCAACGCCAAATGGCATGTATTAGTAACGGGTTGACTATCAATGCCGTACGAAGACGGAAAGAAATGCAGCGCAATGCGAATTATTATTACATCATAGTATTACCGGTTTTCTATTTGTCACGTGCTACTCAAAAATATATAATGATGGCTGAAGAAGGTGCTATCCACTCAGGCGCAATATCATATTACGCTTTTTAAACTATTGCGAGCTGATAACGGAAATTGCAATCGCATCGTGAATGTATTACCTTTGCAAACAGAAGCGTACATGCTGTACACCGGGGACACCTTCAACGAATGCGACCTCGCCTAGATTGCCAAGACGAGGTCGCACATATTGACAAAACTATTATTTCTAATTTCTAATTTTTAATTTCTAATTTGAAAATAGTTGTTAGTGGATTCTATAAATTAAATCAGCTGAGGCAGGAAGCACGACACGATGAGTACGGCAATACCGATTATAAGCACCGTTATAGTCTTCTGAGAGCAGCCTTTCCACTCGTGGAGTATAATTCCCCAGACATTGGAGAATGTCACGTTCAGAGCCATCAGAATGCAGAATGAGAGGGTCATGAGCGTCGGTGATGAAGTGAGGAAACCTTTGCCCAGTGACAATCCGAAGAACTGGCTGTACCAAAGAGCACCGGCAAGCAGGCAGAATACGAGGTTGTTGCCCCATACAGAGCCTTTCTTATAGTCGCTCCATGTATGGTTCTTCTGATTCTGCCAGAAGCAATAGACGGCATTGGTGACGAATCCACCCAGTGTGACAAGTAATGTGGCTGGCAGAGTCTTGAACATGTCAGGTGTCAGGTCGCCGAAGTTGATGCCCTTGCCGAACTCCAGTCCGACGTTGAAGCATCCGCTCATAAATCCCGATAGCAAGGCGATGGCTATGCCTTTCGGGAAGTTGAAGTCCTTTACAGCCTCTTTCTTCTGCTCGTCACTGAGGGCGTCAGCTTTCATCTTGCCTGCTACACCGATGATGCCGATACCTATCAGTGTGACGACAACTCCGATTATGACGGCTGCCGTCAGTGAAGACAGGGCATTGAGCTCAGGGAAGAAGATGTTGAGCAGCACCGGACCCATTATCGTTCCCAGTCCTGCGCATGTGCCAAGGGCTATCGACTGTCCGAGGGCAACGCCTAGATAGCGCATCGACAGACCGAAGGTCAGTCCACCTACTCCCCACAGCACTCCGAAGAAGATTGTCATCCAGATGTTGAATGACGGTGCGGCTGCGAACATCTCGGTAAACGAGTGCCCGCTTGGCACGGCAAGGAGCATGCCCAGAAACGGCAGGACAAGCCATGCAAAGACGCCCTGGACTATCCAGTAGCTCTCCCACGACCAGTCCTTGATCTTGTTTATAGGAACGTAGGAACTGCTCTGGCAGAATGCTCCTATGGCTATGATTAGTAATCCAATCAATATTTCCATGATAAAAAAACGCAGTCCCCACCAAGCCTACTCTTGGGGGAGGCTTGGTGGGGATTAGATTTGATTATTTTACTTTCTCTTGAATGTTACTTCCTGCTCGTACTTCTCAATTTCCGGGATGTACTCCTCGCCAACAGGAACGTTGTTCTTGAGGTTGAAGTAATCGTAGACAGCACCGAATGGCAGTGTCTTCTCCTCTTCGAGAATAGCGAGGCGCTGGAAGAGCTGACCGTTGTCCTCGTACTTGCGGAGCAGGTCGAGAGGCTCGAGGAATGCTGCAAGCAGCGACTTCTGTGTGGCGCGGGTTCCGATGATGTATGCACCGATGCGGTCGATGGATGCGTCGAAGTAGTCTAGACCGATATGTGCGCGGTTGAGCTGACCGGAGCGAACGAGTTCGAAGAACAGGTTGCGGGTATTGTCGTCGAACAGTGTTACATGGTCGCTGTCCCAATGCATTGGACGGCTGACGTGCAGCATGAGCTCTGGAACGAAGAGCAACAGTGCTGATACGGCGTTGGAAACATCCTCTGTCGGCTCATAGTGACCGGTATCGAGGGTGTAGATCATGTTGTTCTTTGCGCAGTATCCGGCGACGAAATCGTGAGAACCGGCAGTGAATGCCTCGAGTCCGATACCGAAGAGCTTTGCCTCAAGGCAGGTCTTCATGTTCGGCAGGTCTTCCTTCATAATCTCGTCAAGGCTCTCCTTGAATATCTGACGATAGCGGTATTTCTCGGTTGTGTAGTCCTTTGAACCGTCGTGTACCCAGATGTTCATGATACATGGGTCGCCCTGATACTTACCCATTGCGTCAGCTATGCGGCGGCAACGCTTTGTGTGCTCAATCCAGAAGTCGCGGATGCCCTTGTCAGGGTTGGCAAGTGACAGGTTGCCGCTCTTCGGGTGAGAAAAGCTTGTGGAGTTGAAGTCGAGCTTGAGGTTGTGCTCCTTAGCCCACTGCATCCAGCTTTCGAAGTGCTTTGGCTCGCACTGGTCGCGATCGACAAACTTGCCACCGAAGTCTCCGTATGTCTCATGAAGGTTCAGACGGAATGTTCCGGCGAGCATTGACTGTACTTTCTCAATATCCTGACGTAGCTCGTCGATGTTGCGTGCACGGCCGGGGAAGTTGCCTGTGGTCATGATACCACCCGATGCTGCTTCGCCACGCTCGAAGCCGACAACGTCGTCGGCTTGCCAGCAATGCAGGGAGATAGGGGTCTTCTCAAGCTCTGCGATGGCTTTGTCGGTGTCTACTCCCAGGGCAGCATAACGCTCCTTGGCTACTTCATAGTTCTTCTTTATGGTTTCTGCGTTCATAGTTATTTGGTTTTAAAAGTTTCGTTATTGTTTATAATAATATTGTTATTTGTTCTTGTATACTTCCAACTCAATGCTGTTGGCTATTATGCGGCGCATTTCCCAAATGTCGGAAACAGCACCGGCAGCCTTAGCCTGGAGCATGATGTTGCCAATGGCTGTGCCTTCCTGCGGACCGGCAATAACAGTGACACCACATGCATCGGCAGTAAGCTGGTTGAGGAATGCGTTCTTTGAGCCACCGCCAATGATGTGAAGAGTGTTGATGTCGAAGTCGGCAAACTCACGAAGCCACGTGAATACTTGTCGATAGCGCTGTGCAAGAGAGTCGAAGATGCAACGGCAGTACTCTGCGCGTGTCTGAGGAACCGGCTCGCTGTGTGCCTTGCAGTAGTCGTTGATGGCTTGAAGCATTGATGTTGGATTGGCGAATGAAGGATAGTCAGGATTGATGATGCTCTTTGACGGCTCTAGTGCCTTAGCGCTTGACTGCAGAACTTGATGCGAGAGCTCCTTGTCCATATCGCCCATCTCCGGTTTCCAAGCCGCTTTCCACTCACGGCGGCAGCACTCGTAAATCCACATTCCGCAGATGTTCTTAAGGAATCGGGTCGTTCCTTCAATGCCGCCTTCATTGGTGAAGTTGAGGTCGTAAGAGCGCTTGTTGATTATCGGCTTGCGGCTTTCGATACCCATAAGGCTCCATGTGCCTGAACTGAGATAGGCAAAGTTCTCGTCTTTAGCAGGAACGGCTGCAACGGCTGATGCTGTGTCGTGACCTGCAACGGCAATGACTGGTATGTCGCCTAGTCCGGTAAGCTTCTGAACTTCTGCGGTGAGAGTGCCAATGACAGTTGCCGGACTTGTAATAGGACCGAACTGTCGGCGGCTCAGACCCAGTGACTGCAACAGCTCCGGTGCAATGTCCTTAGTGACAGGATTGAGCATCTGGCTTGTCGAGCATACCGTGTATTCGCAAATAGCTTTACCGGTGAGCATATAGCTGAGCGCGTCAGGAACAAACAGTATCTTGTCAGCGTTCTCGAGTGCGCTGTTGCCTTCTTCTTTCATTGCGTATAGCTGGAAGAGGGAATTGAAGTTCATGAACTGTATTCCTGTCAGTTCGTAGACTTTCTCCTTTGGCAGTTGCTCGGCGAAGTACTTCTCCATAGTGCCGAAGGTATGCGGGTCGCGGTAAGCCATCGGGTTGCGCAGGATTGCTCCGTCATTGCCTACGAATACGAAGTCGCATCCCCATGTGTCTATTCCGATGCTCTTAATGTTGATGCCACGTTTGTGAACCAGTCGTAATCCGCGGATAATCTCATTGTACAGGGCATAGATGTCCCAATAGACATGACCGCCGGTCTCAATGAGGTTGTTGTCGAAGCGGGTGAGCTCTTCAAGTTCTATTTTGCCGTTAGCCAATCGTCCGATAATGGTGCGTCCACTTGTGGCACCAAGGTCAACGGCAAAGAAAGAAGAGGCTCCCGCCTGACTGCCTCCTGTAGAAGGCTCTTGATTGTTATTATTATTTAGATTTTCCTTACTCATTATTTGTTTAATTAAATTAGGTGATTAAACATCTTTCCCCCTTTGGGAAGGCTTGAAGAGGAAATACCTTTCTCCCTTAGTCCATGTGGAACAATTCCTCTAGAGGAATGCTTACAGGAGAGTTGTCCTTATTCGTGTCCATAATATCAGCCATCATGTCCCACCATTTCTGTGTTATAGGGTCTACGTCGGTTGTGTCCTGGCTGTTGGTATCTTTGGAGCACTCCTGATAAGCGAAGAGCAGGTTTGTCTCTTTGTCCCAGAATATGCTGTAGTTGCTTACACCCTGGTCTTCACTAATCATCTTCTTAAGCTCAGGCCAGATGGCTGCGTGGCGTTTTGCGTATTCTTTCTCGCAGCCTGGTTTAAGGTACATCTTAAATGCGAATCTTTTCATAGTTAGTATTTAGTTGGTTGGATTATCTGTTTTATAGTGTTGAATCTGTTATGAAGTACGCTAGTGCTTTACATTATTGATGACAACGTTCTTGACTTTCGTCTCCGGTATCATGTTCGGATCGAATGCCAACTTCTTGTCGGTGACGTTGATGTTCTCGAATGTGAAGTCACAAAGGTCGTACTTGTCACTTGTTCCCACATCGAAGAAGTTGTCGCAGTCCATGTTGACGTTGCGAATAGTGATGTGACGGCAGAATGATTCCGGCATGTCGTCGCGTTTAAGCGGTTTGAAGAACTGAGTCCAAGGACGTATTACGAGAAAGCTCTTTGCCTTGCCGGTTATTCCTTCGACGGTTACGTACTCGTATTGCTGTGGGGTGTCAGGACGCATCTTCAACCATAGAACACGGTTGGCATTGCGGCTGTTGCAGTTGCGGAGAATTATATTGCGGTCGTGAAGACTCTCAGAGCCAAGGGTGAGCATACCATGTACAGTGTCGTACTGGCAGTTTTGTATTATAACGCGCTCAACCGGACCGTTGACAGACATTGTATCGGCGTATGTGCCCTTGCCGCCTTTGAGGACTACGGCGTCGTCATTGACGTTCATATAGCAACCATCGACAAGGAAGTCATGGCATTTGTCAATGTCGATAGCGTCGGAGCTTGGCGCCTTTACGCCAGATGTAGGAGCATAGATGTAACAGTCGAGGTAGCGGACGTGGTCGCTGTTGTAAACGTGGTTGGTCCAGAACGGACTGTTAATGAGGTGTACGTCTTGTACGGTGACGTTGCTGCAGTTGGATATATACACCAGACGAGGACGTTGCGCATCCTTGTTCGTGCATTGGCGGTTCCATTTCCTGCGAATCCAGAACTCATCCCAGTAGTTATAGCCATTGCCGTCGATTGTTCCTTTGCCTGTAATGGTGAATCCATCGACATGGTCGGCGTTGATAACGGCAGCAAAGTACGGACATGTCTCACCTTCTATTCGAGTTTCAAGTATCTTGAAATTCGTGATGCGGTCAGAACCTTTCAGCTTTGCGCCTTCAACGAGATGCAGATGAGTCTTCGGCTTGAAGAACAGCGAGCCGGTAATGAATGTACCACGAGGTATGACGATAACGCCTCCACCATTTTCTGACGCCTTGTCTATGACAGCCTGAATGGCAGCTGTCTGCACAATCGTAGAGTCGGTGCTGACACCATAATCGGTGATTACGTATTGCTTGCCTAGCGTGTTGACATCAACCTTTGAAGTGTTGGCGAACCAAGAGTCAATCTTTGTTCCGTCCGGCCAGTTCTCCGCTCCGGCATTTACGGTTGTCAGAGTGAGAAACAACGCCATTAATGTTCTTATGAAGTAGTTAGCTTGCATTTTAGTGATTAGTTGTAAAGGATTGTCCTATTTATTTTGTTCAGATGCAAAGTTAGTGTGTTTAAAGAGGTTGTGGCTTGATAAAATGATTTTGATTCTTGGTTATTTGGCAAAAATACGGGTAAAAATAAGGACAAAAGAAAGAGGGCATGCGCCTTGCGGCACATGCCCTCGCCTGAAAAATCTAATACCTTACAGTATAGGCTAATAACCTATTTATAGAATTAATAGCCTGGGTTCTGCTTGAATACATCAGGATCTGTGACAGCATCCATCTCATCCTGTGGAATTGGCCGATAGAGGAAGTGGTGACTTGCATCAGCGTTGAGCTGTGGAGAAGCCTGAGCATTGTACTTAGCAACATACTCATAGAGTTTGCCTGTACGCTTAAGGTCGAACCAACGCATCTGCTCACCGCAGAGCTCGATAGCACGCTCGCTGAGGATGGTGTCGATAGTAGCGTTGCCCTTAAGAGTATTGTCAGTACCTGCCTTGGCACGAACGGTACGCAGCTGGTTGATTGTAGTCATTGCGCCGGCACCGTCGCCGAGGGCAACCTGGCACTCAGCCTTGATGAGGTAGAGCTCCGGCAGACGCATTACGATAGCGTCACGGCTAGAGATGTCGTGTGTAGGATAGTTCGGGTCATAAACGTTGTCAAGGAACTTCTTGATACCAGGGAATGAGCACCATCCACCAATCTTATAAGTATTGTAACGGTTGTCGCCGTAGACATCAGATGTTGCCTTTGCAGCCTCTGTTGGCTTTGCTGTTGCCGGGTCCATGCTTGTGTAAACAGGGATGTCGCCGCCTGCAGCAAACTGGATACGATACTTACCCTTAGCCCAAGCCTGAGCAGCCTTTCCTTCAGGAGAGTCGCCGTCGAGCGGAGAGTAGTAGATAAGGGTATCCTGCTGCATGTCAGGATAGCACTTAGAAACGTTCTTGTAGAGGTCAGGGCTAGCTACATCGTAGTGGTCGAGCAGTGTGCCCTCGCAACGCTGGTCGGTAGCCTTGTGCTCCTCAAGCAGCTGCCACAGGTGCAGTGACGGGAGGTAACGTGTGAAACCACGGCCGTAAGGAGAGTACTTGTCGGCTACGAATACGTTCTTGCCTGTAGATGCGCTCTTGATGTAAGAAGAAGACTCACCGGTAGAACGGATGAATGCAGATGTAGTGTTGTTCTTGTTGTTACCAACATCGGTAGCACCATTGTTCCACATAGGAACGAACATCAGCAACATAGCAGAGCCGCCACGGGTGTAACCTGTACGTGTGATGAGTGAGCAGTACTTCATTGGGTCGCCGCTTGCGTCAGTACGGTAGCGGTAAGGAATGCAGTTAACTGTAGACTTCAAATCCTGTGAGTATGTGATTCCGAACAGAGCCTCGTTGTTGGTCTCGTAGCTCTCGTTCTTCATTGACCATACATCATTGTAGTTGCTGTAGAATGAAGCGTAGCCAGAGTTGATGACAGCGTCAGCCTCGTTCATTGCAGCCTGATACAGACCGTTTGTGCTCATAGAAGAGTAGTTGTCGTTGCCGGCAACCTGCTCGTTGAGCTGACCACCGAGCCAGCTGGCAGCATACAACAGAACGCGAGCCTTGAAAGCACGTGCAGCCCAATAGTTGGCACGTCCGTCAGCCTTTGTCTTGTAGTCGGCAGCCTCAAAGTCCTTGATACTCTCGTCGAGGTCGGCAAGAATCTTTCCGTAAACCTCGTTCTGCGGAGTCTTTACCGGAGCAAGGTTCTGCGAAGTGATAGGAGCGTCGTTGTAAGGAATGTCACCCCAGATGTTCACCATGTGGAAATAGTAGAACGCACGGAGGAAGTAAGTCTCGCCGAGAAACTGCGACTTAGTGTTCTCGTCGATCTGAGTATTCTTGTTTACCTGCTCAATGGCATTGTTGCAGACATCGCAAGCGTCATAGAACATCTCCCAATAGTGGTCGAGGCAAGGATTATCCTTAGAGTTGTCGTCGAGAGCCTCAGGAGTTATGTTGTATTGGCAGAGAGATTTCTGCTTGTTATCGTAACCATAATAGAACAGGTCAGTTCCCATTTCAGACAGACCCAGTCCGGCTTCCTTGCCGTACCAGCCGCGTGCGAAGCTGTAGCAGCTGGCAACGAGTCCCTCAATACCCGACTTAGTATTGTATGTCAGGTCAGCCGTTGAACCCACCTTGTTGTTCTCTTCCAGATAGTCAGAGCAAGATGTAGTTGCGCCCAGGGTCAGGGCGGCAGCGGCCATCATCAAATATAATTTAGATTTCATAAGTATTCGGTTTTTTAGAATTCAACATTTAGACCAAGTACGACTTGCTTCTGCAATGGGAATGCGATGCTACCGCCGCGCTCTGGGTCGTAGTCGTCGATGTCGCTGAAGGTGATGAAGTTCTTCATTGACAGATAAACGCGTGCTGATGTCATAGCGATGTGGCGAATCCAGTTCTTCGGCAGATTGTAGGCAAGAGTGATGTCCTTAATCTTGAAGAAGTTTGCCTTCTCGTACATCAGTGAAGACTGGTATGTGTTGTAAGTCCACTGCTGGTCAGCTCCGAGTCCCGGGCTTGGGAACTTAGCGTTCTGGTTTGTAGGAGTCCAGTAGTCGATGTCACCCCAGTTAGCCGACTCGTAGTTCAGCTGATTGTTCATTCCGTACTCGATGTAACCACCGATACGAGCCATCATCTGTACGCTCAGAGAGAAGTCCTTATAAGAGAATGTATTATTCAGACCGAAGATATGGTCAGGATCCTTGTCATAGAAGATCTTATCGTGGTCGGCGTCAATCTTGCCGTCGTTGTTCACGTCGGCAATCTTCAGAGTACCCGGGTCACCGTAGTGAGCAGGGAAGCTAGGAGTAATGCCTTCAGCCTCATAGCGCTCAAGCTCCTTCTGGAACTCGCCGATTCCCCATGTGCCGAGAGCCTTGTAATCATAGAATGTATTCACACGCTCGCCTACGGCACGTGCTGTTGTACCGGTGAGGTACATGTCAACACCTTCAGTGAGCTCAGTGATTTCGTCAGTCATGTGAGAGTATGACAGTGCAGCGTTCCAGTTGAAGTCCTTAGTGCGGATGATGTCAGCGTTAAGTCCAACCTCAACACCGAATCCCTTTGTCTTACCGATGTTGTCGATAACGCTTGGGAATACAGAAGAAGCAGGAGCTGTCTTGTAGAACAACAGGTCGTAAGTGTGGTTCCAATAGAGGTCGAGGGTACCGTTGATACGTCCGTCGAGGAATCCATAGTCAAGTCCTACATCGAATGAAGAGGTCTTCTCCCATGTAAGGTTCTTGTTTGACATTGAAGAAGGAATCTTACCTACGACATCGTTACCACCGAGATAGTAGTAAACGTTGTATGCAGAAAGAGCACCGAGAGTAGAGTACGGATCGATGGCAGCGTTACCAGAGAGACCCCAAGAAGCACGGAGCTTCAGGTTGCTCAACCAAGACTTAGCGCCCTGCATGAATTTCTCCTCAGATATACGCCAGCCGAGTGATACAGATGGGAACCATCCCCACTTATGACCATTGGCGAGGGTTGAAGAACCATCGGCACGGAGAGAAGCCTGGAGGAGGTACTTGCCAAGGTAGCTGTAGTTGATACGGCCGAATACAGAAACCATGTTCTGCTTGGTGTACTCATTCTCAACAGTCGGCGAGCTGATCTTGCTCAGGTCATAGAACGAACTCTCATAGTAGTGAGTTGTACCGGCATCACCGTAGACATGAGTCTGCTCAGCGATGTCCTGCCAGATTTCATGTCCGAGGAGGGCAGTGAAGTCATGTTTGTCAGAACCGAAGTCTGTGTTATAGCTCAGGGTGTTATCCCAAGTGTAGCGGGTAACAGTGCGGTTTGTCGAGCTGATATAGTTGGTTGACGGAGCCTGGTAACGACCCTGGCTCTGATAGTCCTGATAGAGACCGTCACGGCTGTTGTTGCGGTTGACAGCGAACTGTGAACGGAAGTTCAGACCCTTGAACGGGGTAACCTCAGCATAAACGTTTCCGAAGAAGCGTGTAGACTCAATGTTACGCTGGTAAGCTCCCGGAACGTCGTCGAGCAGTGGTGAGCAGTGAGCGGCGTACCATGGGTTTGGAGTAGCGTTGATAGTACCGTCGTTGAGGTACGGATGAGTGATAGAGGTCATCTTCAGAGCCTGAGAGTAAACGCCTGAGTTACGCTTGTCGTTGCTCTTGTAGGTGAACTGCAGAGAAGTACCAACCTTGAAGATCTTGTTGATACGGTGGTCGATGTTGGCGCGTCCGTTGTAACGGTTCATCTTATCGTTCTTCATCAATCCGCGGTCGTTCATCATACCGAGGCTGATGTTGAAGTTTGTCTTCTCGTTACCGCCGCTGACGCCGAGCTCATAGTCCTGCGTTGTGCTGTTCTTCAGCAGCAAGTCGCCCCAGTCAGTGTACGACTTGTCCTTGTAGATGTCGAGAGTAGGAGTATCGTCGGCAAGCTTCTCGGTGAGTACATCCTCAGGAGTAACAACTGCTGTGCCCCAAGTACCTGTCTCAGCGTAAGTCTTATAGTTCTGCTGATACTCACTTCTGTCGATAAGACGCTGTACCTCGCGGTCGCCATACATAGATGTAGCCTTGCTTGTAGGAGAGTTCCAACTGTTGTAGAAGCTGAAGTTTACGCGAGTCTTACCAGCCTGGCCACGCTTTGTTGTGATGATGATGACACCGTTTGCACCACGTGTACCATAGATGGCTGTCGAAGCGGCATCCTTCAGGATGTCCATGCTCTCGATGTCGCTAGGGTTAATATCGATGGTAGAGCCATATTCAACACCGTCGACGATGACCAGTGGGTCATTGCTGCCGAGGATAGAACGGTTACCACGGAGTTTGATGCTGATGCCTCCACCAGCCTGACCATCACTCTGGGTAAGGTCGACACCAGGAACCTTGGCCTGCATAGCCTGCATGGCGTTGGCAGCGGCGACGTGGGCGATGTCGTCAGATTTTACTGAAGCTACAGAACCGGTGAGGTCGCGTTTCTTCATGGTACCGTAACCCACAACGACAACTTCGTCGAGTTGCTCCTGGTCTTCCTTCATCGTGATGTTGAATGAAGACTGGTTGCCTACCTTGACCTTCTGGTCGAGATAGCCTACGTAGCTGAATGTGAGAGCTGTGGATGACTTGACATTCGGAACAGAGAAGTTTCCGTCAATGTCGGTAATGGCAACTGCCTGACCGTCGGCCAAAATGGTAACACCGATCATCGGTTCGCCACTAGCATCCTTCACGTTTCCCGTTATCGTTTGTTGGGCATAGCCAGCAAAGCATACGAGACTTAACATTAGAGCCGAAGAGACCCTTTTGAATGTTAGATTCATAGACGATTTGTTTTAAAGATTGATATTGATTTTGGTTTTGAATTTCCTTATTTGTACTGTTCGCTTAGTTAAGGTCTTTCCATATATCGATGCAAAATTAAAGTGCTTTATCATTTTGTTACTTGAATTTTTGATTTTGTTACTTTTAATTCTGTTCATAATTACATCGAGTTTGGCTTTTTCTTCTGAAAAATTCATTATCTTTGCACCACATTATATAAACTTATGAATAAGAACTTCAAATACCTTGTTGCTAATGACCATGACCGTCTGTGGGGTTTGACAGTATCCACGGTGGGCTATGAGGAGATAGGTCCGGGTGAAGAATACCCTACAAAGGGCCATGCCGACGGCTACTCGTTCGACGTGAAGCGCGGTCGTGTGCTCGATGAATACCAGTTGCAGTATATTGTCGATGGCAAAGGAACATTCCATTCGGCTAGTGTCGCACCTACTGAGGTGCACAGTGGCGACATGTTCATGCTCTATCCCGGCGAGTGGCATTCCTATTGTCCGTCCGAAGACGGGTGGAAATGCTACTGGATAGGTTTCAAAGGACACAATGTCGACGACCGTGTAAAGGCCGGATTCCTGTCGCCGGACAAGCCTATATATTATATAGGTTATAATAGCGAGGTCGTCCACATGTTCGAGAGCGCCCTGAAGATAAGCGAGAGCGAGCCTGTCTATTCGCAGCAGACCCTGGCGGGAATCGTCAACTGGCTCATCGGAATGATGTACTCACTCGAGAAATCAGAGTCGCTGAAGGACAGTTCCGAGGATCAGAATATCGTCAACCGTGCCCGAAAAATTATCCGCGAGAACCTCGAGACCACACTCTCCATCCAGGAGATAGCCGCCAGCCTCGGCGTCAGCTACAGCAAGTTCCGCCGCATATTCAAGGAATACACCAACCTCTCGCCGGCATACTATCAGATGGACCTTAAGCTGCAGCGTGCCAAGGACTTGCTCGCTACTACCAACCGCAGCGTCAAGGACATTGCCTATCAGCTCGACTTCTCCACTCCTGACTACTTCTCGACGAAGTTCAAGCAGAAGACAGGCAAGACCCCGAGCGAGTTCCGTGACGGAGGTAACTGACGAACAAAATACTAAGACAATCAGAAATTTATAGTTAAAAGGACAAAAATTAAAGTTGGCGTGAAACATTAAGTAGTAATTTTGCAGGCAGAAAAACAACTTAAAACTATGAAACGTCTATTCTTTTTTCTGCTGATTGCATGTACTGCCTTTGTTTCACAGGCACAGTCTACAACCCAAATTCTCACACTCGCACGCCGGGTCAACAGCTATTTCATGGCTCAGAACCCCGACCCGACCAAGCCGACATTCGTCAAAAAGGAACGTACCAGCAACCTCTGGACACGTGCCGTCTACTACGAAGGGCTGATGGATCTTTATGCCATCGACCCAGACAAATCCTATATAGATTATACCGACCGCTGGGGCTCATTCCACAAATGGACCGCCCGCGGCTCTGTCGATAATACCAACGCTGACAACCAGTGCTGTGAGCAGACCTATATCGACCGTTACACCATGACCCACAACAAGAAGATGATAGAGCCGACGAAGAAGAACCTCGACCATCAGATTGCCACGGGACGTGTCGACTACTGGTGGTGGATAGATGCCATTCAGATGGCAATGCCTATCTACGCCAAGTACACCCAACTCACGGGCGACCGCCGGTACCTTGATTATGCCATGAAGAGCTACCGCGACATCCGTGACCGCCGTGGACTGTTCAATGTTGCTGAAGGATTCTGGTGGCGTGACAGCGTCTACAAGGCACCGTATAAGGAGCCCGACGGCAAGAACTGCTATTGGAGCCGCGGCAACGGATGGGTCTATGCAGCCCTCGTCCGTGTCATGCGCACATTGAAACCTACCGACCCGTACTTCGTCGAGCTGGAGAAAGACTACCTCCTTATGAGCCATGCACTCAAGAAAGTACAGCGTCCTGACGGCTTCTGGAACGCCAGCCTTGTGTCGACCAACTATGCCGGACCGGAGATGACCGGTACGGCACTCTTCCTCTACGGTATGTCTTGGGGTATACAGAACGGTCTGCTCAGCGCCGACGAGTATCTGCCTGTCTGCAACAACGCATGGACAGCACTTGCTTCCTGCGTCCACGACAACGGGTTCCTCGGTTACAACCAGGGTACCGGAGCCGACCCATCGACCGGTCAGCCTGTAACTTTCACCAGCGTTCCTGACTTCGAGGACTATGGCACAGGCTGCTGGCTGCTCGGAGCTGTAGAGTATTATCACCTTATAAGCAAGTAATCCCCATTAACAATATCCTGAGTTAATGACCAAACCAATTATCTTTTTAGCCGCTTCGCTGCTGCTCTTCTCACCGAGGGCAGAAGCGCAGCATTTGTCTTCACTTGACCCATTCCTGCCCAACAGCGTCACCTGCAAGGCGGGGACGCGGTGGTGGTGGCTCGGTTCTGCCGTCGACTCCGTCAACTTGCAGTGGAATCTTGACCAGCTCCACAGCCACGGCATCGGCACGGTGGAGATAACTCCTATCTACGGAGTGCAGGGCAACGACCGCAATGACTTGCCTTTCCTCTCGCCGCAGTGGATGCATGCCATTCGTGAAACCGAAGAGATAGCAGCCCGCGACTCCATGCAGGTCGATATGAACAACGGTACCGGATGGCCTTTCGGCGGTCCGTGGATAACCATCGACGAGGCAGCCTGCAAGGCAGTATTCGTCGATACGCTCGTTGACAAGCATGCCGACATAAACAAGATAAACTTCAACATACCCGTTAAGGAGCGTAAGACAAGCCGCCTCTCGGCAGTCCGCTCATTCCCGGCAGCCGATAAAGGCAAGCAACGGGTCATCGCCCTCTACATCGGGCGCACCCGCCAGAAGGTAAAACGTGCCGCTCCGGGTGGAGAGGGGTGGGTCATTGACCACTTCGATGCCGACGCAGTACGCCATTACCTGACGCATATCGACTCGGCATTCACTGCCAGCCGGACACCGTTCCCGGCTACATTCTTCAATGACAGCTATGAAGTCTATGGCGCCGACTGGACTCCGAAACTTGCCTACGAGTTCCGGAAGCGCCGCGGATACAGCCTTCTTGACAATCTCGACAAACTCCTCGACGGTGACACGAAGGTCGTCAGCGATTATCGTGAGACTCTTTCCGACCTGCTCTATGAGAATTTCACCCTCCAGTGGACGGCGTGGGCTCACCATCATGGCGTGAAAGTGCGCAATCAGGCTCACGGCTCACCAGCCAATCTGCTTGACCTCTATGCCGCTGTCGACATTCCCGAGATTGAAGGTTTCGGACTCTCCGACTTTGGAATCCGTGGACTTCGCACCGACCCCGGCTTTACCCGCAAGAACTTCTCAGATGTAAGCATGCTCAAGTATGCACCGTCGGCAGCCCATGTCACGGGCAAACCGCTCGTAAGCAGTGAGACTTTCACTTGGCTTACCGAGCATTTCCGCACATCTTTGTCACAGATGAAACCCGACCTCGACCTTATGTATACCTGCGGAGTCAACCGGATGTTCTTCCACGGAACAGCCTACAGCCCCAAGAACGACCCGTGGCCGGGATGGAAATTCTATGCTTCCATCGACATGAGCCCTACGAATTCCATCTGGCGTGACGCTCCCTTCCTGATGAAATACATTGAGCGTTGCCAGCGGCTGTTGCAGTGGGGCAAGCCCGACAACGACTTCCTTATCTACCTGCCGGTGCGTGATATGTGGAAGAAGAATACCAATGAGCTGCTGATGATGTTCGACATAAACACCATGGACAAGAAAGCACCGGAGTTTATCCGTGCCGTCATGGAGGTCGACTCCCTCGGCTATGGCTACGATTACATAAGCGACCGACAGTTGGCAAGGGTAAAGACCATCGCCGCGGGTGACCCGAAGCTTGGCTCTGAGTATCGTGACTCAGCCTACGTCACCGAAGGTGGTACTATATATAAAGGTGTAATAGACCCGACAAAGCCAATCAATGGCGCCGAGCTGAGCCGCAAGGCTAAGGCAGAGGAGCTGCGCACGAAACTCAATCTCCGTTACATCCGCCGCAGCAACCCGTTCGGCTATCATTACTTCATAGCCAATCTCACGTCAAGTGATGTCGACGATTATGTCGGCTTGGCTGTGCCTTTGACCCAAGCGGTATGGTATAACCCGATGACTGACGAATGCTATGATGCGGAGACAAAAGATGGTAAAATCCGTGTGAGCCTTCTCAGTGGTGAGAGCCGCTTCCTGCTTGTGCCCGACGAAGAGAAGAATGATACTCTTCCGTATATCGAGACAGCGGGCAAGGCTAAGGTCTACCACCGTAATAATCCTTCGAAAGTCATAGATACACCGTGGACTCTGAAGTTTATCGATGAGGCTCCGCACGTCGACAAAACATGGACTCTGCCTCACGCGCAGACTTGGGAGACCCTTGACGACGACAACGTGAAGGTTACTATGGGCACGGGCGTCTACACTACGACCATAAAACTCGACAAGGCAGAGGCAAAGAAGCACTGGGCTATCGACCTCGGCGATGTCCGTGAGTCTGCTCGTGTCTACATCAACGGAAAGTTCATTGGCTGTGCCTGGGCTGCCCCGTTCATCCTCGATACCGACGGCGCTCTTCATAAGGGCAAGAATGAAATCCGCATTGAGGTGACTAACCTGCCCGCCAACCGCATTGCCGATATGGACAGACATGGCGTGAAATGGCGGAAAATGAAGGAGATAAATGTTGTAGACATTAATTATAAGCACACCACCTACGCAGGCTGGGCCCCCGTCAAGAGCGGTCTCAACTCTGACGTAAAGCTTGTGGAGTATTGATTTAATCAGAACATAACATAAATAATATAATTATGCAAAGCATTTTGGAGGGTCGTCCAGCCCTGAAAAAAGAAGTGGACAAGATTGCTGAAGTAGCCGGTTACCTCTGGCAGAACGGTTGGGCTGAGCGCAACGGCGGTAATATAACCGTGAACATCACCGACCTCGTAGACGATGAGATCCGTGCCATGAAGCCTATCAGCGACGTTATTCAGATTGGCGAGACTCTGCCTCACCTGAAGGGCACGTACTTCTTCTGCAAGGGAACACAGAAGCGTATGCGTGACTTGGCTCGCCGGCCTATGGAGAACGGCAGTGTTATCCGTATCCTTGACGACTGCGCAAGCTATGTTATCATTGCCGACAATCCTGTAATGCCGACATCTGAGCTGCCTAGCCACCTGCTCGTTCACGACAACCTCATCGCTACCGGCAGTGCTTACCGTGCTACTGTGCACACTCATCCTATAGAGCTCGTCGCTATGAGCCACAACCGTAAGTTCCTTGGCAAGGATGTTCTGACGAAGCTTCTGTGGAGTATGATTCCTGAGACAAAGGCATTCTGCCCGCTGGGTCTCGGTGTTGTACCTTATCAGGTGCCGGGAAGCAACGACCTTGCACAGGCTACCCTGAAGGAACTTGCCGACTATGATGTTGTCCTCTGGGAGAAGCACGGCGTGTTCGCAAAGGGTCTCGACGTTATGGATGCCTTCGACCAGATTGATGTTCTGTCGAAGAGTGCAAAGATTTACGTCAACGCACGTGCCATGGGCTTCGAGCCGGAAGGCATGAGCGACCGGCAGATGTCCGACCTTACACGTATCTTCCATCTTCCGAAATAAGGCCTTTTAGATTATAGCAGACCATATCTTACGTTGTAAAAGGCTGTCTTTTACGATAAAAAATAAATTAAAAAGCGATGAAAAATAATTTGTTTTACATCGCTTTTTAATTTATTTTTATTTTGCTTTTAATTTAAAATCATTTTTAAAAGATGCCGTTTTGTAAGACAAAAGGTCAGGGAATAGAATGCAAACTGTGCCTGATCATAGTGCTTGTGGAGCCTGCTAAAAGCCCCGTAGAGAATCTAGATCTACCCTTGTGAATCCTGATAAAAGCCTCAGAGAGGCTTAATTCCGCAGTAACCCCACACTGCGGTCACTTTTCTTGCCATTGCACAAATATTGCAAACGTTTGCATTTATTCCAAAAAAGAAAAACAAGTTTGTGAGATACAACCAATTAAAGTTATTCATAACTTTGCACGGTCAACCTAAGGAATTAACTAAGGAATAACTAAAATGAAGAAGGTTTTCACATTAATAGCAAGTATTTGCACAGCTCTAGGAGCATTTGCACAGACCAACGGATGGCCTGCAAACTACAGCGGCGTGATGCTGCAAGGGTTCTACTGGGACAGTTACAACCAATCGAAATGGACACGTCTGGAAAAACGGGCTGACGATTTTGCCGGATATTTCAACCTTGTATGGGTTCCACAAAGCGGTAAGACACTCAATGCAACATCTATGGGTTACGACCCTTACTACTATTTCAATCAGAATTCATCGTTTGGAACCGTCGACGAGTTGAAGTCGATGATACAGACTTTCAAGAATAAAGGTATTGGCACTATTGCCGATGTCGTTGTCAATCACCGTAATACTACCGGATGGTTTACATTCCCGGCAGAGACTTGGAACGGTGAAACTTACCAGATGTTGTCGACTGACATTGTAAGAAATGATGACGGTGGCGCTACACTCACTGAGGCTAATAAGGAAGGTGTCTCGCTGAGTGCCAATAATGACGAAGGCGAAGGCTGGGGCGGAATGCGTGACCTCGACCATAAGAGCGCCAACGTGCAGAAGATTATCAAGGCTTACGAGAAATTCCTTGTCAACGAAATCGGTTATGAGGGATTCCGTTATGATATGGTAAAGGGCTTTGCCGGTTCTCATGTAGGCGACTATAACGATGCTGCCGGAGTGCAGTATTCAGTCGGTGAGTGCTGGGATTCCAACACGGCTATTGAGAATTGGATCAACGCTACAGGAAAGAAGAGCGCTGCTTTCGACTTCCAGTTCCGCTATGGCGTTCGTGATGCCATTAACGGCAATGACTGGTCGAAGCTCAACAGCACCAACAACCTTATTCATGATGCCAACTACCGTCAGTATGCTGTCACATTCGTCGAGAATCATGACATGCAGGATCGTGGTACGACAACCGGTTACACCCCTGATCCTATAAAGAAAGATACACTGGCTGCCAACGCCTACCTGCTCGCCATGCCTGGCACTCCGTGCGTCTTCTATACCCATTATCTCGCTTATCCGACTGAGATTAAGGCTATGATTGACGCCCGCAAGGCTGCCGGAATAACCAACCAGAGCAATTATGTGAACTTCCGCAGCACAAAGGCTTACTTTGCCAACAACGTTACCGGTACTAAGGGTAACCTGCTTGTGTATGTAGGCAGCGGATACAGTGAGCCTTCGGAGGCACAGTGGGTGCGTGTTCTGAACGGCTATCACTACAGCTATTATCTGAATGTCGGCATGAACGTACCGTTCATTGACAAGCCATCAGGCGACTATGACGATTCTTTCCAGGCTACTCTGACAGCTGTCACCAACAATGCCGGGGCAAAGGTTGTCTACACTCTTGACGGTACTGAGCCGACAGCAAACAGCAAGGCTGTGACAAGCGGTACGAAGGTGCCTGTTAATAAGGTAACAGGTACGACGGTAACTCTGAAAGCCGGACTTCTCGTCAATGGGGCTGTTCAGAACGTTATTACCCGTACATACAACTTCAAGGAGCCAGAGCAGGAGACATTTGAGACTCCGGCAGCTGGATATACCTTCACTGCTTACTTCATAGCTCCTGAGGACTGGGAGGATTGCAAGGCTTGGGCGTGGACCAATACTCCGAAAATAAACTACACAGGTGGTCAGTGGCCTGGCGATAGTGAGCATGTCTACCGCATAAAGAAGGCTTCCGACGGACGCAATGTCTGGCAGTGGTGCTACTACGGAACAGAGACAACCACTCCGCAGTACATCATCTTCAACAACGGACAGTCGGGCGTAGGTGTCAATCAGACTAAGGACCTTACGTTCACAAATGGCGGCTGGTACCAGATGGACGGCACTACAACAAGCAATCCGGCTCTTGGTATCAATGGCATAAAGGCTGATGCTCAGGCTGAAAACAATGCCTGGTATAACATCGCCGGACAGCGTGTAAGCACCCCGACACAGAAGGGATTGTACTTGCATAATGGTAAAAAGATAGTTATTAGATAGGTTTTAAGTTAATAAGATTGTTATTAGGTTTTAAGTTAATAAGATTGTTATTAGGTTTTAAGTTAATAAGATTGTTATTAGGTTTTAAGTATTTAAGGGAGAAGGGGCAAGTGATTGTCCCTTTTCCTTTTTTTTATCTTATTTTTCTTTGGCGGGTCAGAATAAAACCGTAATTTTGCTGACGCTATCCAAATGGCAATTACTAAGGAATTTATTAAAAACAAATCATAATGAAAAAACTTTTATCTTTACTTTTTGCATTTGTTGCATTGTCTGTTTGCGCAAATGCGCAAAAGTATGTTGGCGGTGACATTTCATTGCTGCCAACGTATGAAGAGCACGGAGTCCACTATCTGGGCTATGGCGGCAATAACGAGCAGGTGCAGGATCCTGTGAAGTATTTTGCCGACAGTGCAAAGTGGAATGCTGAGCGTGTCCGTCTGTTTGTCAACCCGGCTAATGCCTCAAGTGAGGACAAGAATGAGGGCGTACACCAGGATCTCGACTATGTAACAAGGCTTGGCAAGCGGATTAAGGATGCCGGGCAGGCTTTCATGCTTGACTTCCATTACAGTGACACGTGGACAGACCCGGGGCAGCATGCCACTCCTATGTCGTGGAACTCTACCAACCCTGATGTTCTTGCCGACAGCGTGTATGAGTATACAAAGCGTTGCTTGCAGCATCTGGTAGCCAATGGCGCTAAGCCAGACTTCATACAGCCGGGCAATGAGATTACTTACGGTATGTTGTGGCCTACAGGTCACTGCTATCCGTCGGGCGCAAACTATGGTACTGGTACGTTCGCCAATTTCGTGAAGTACCTGAAGTCCGGAATAAGGGCTTGCAAGGAAGTTTGCCCTGACGCAAAGATTGTCATTCAGACAGAGATGAGCCGTTCGACAAATGTTACTACATTCTATAATACGCTTGGCTCTCAGGTGGACTATGATGTCATTGGTTTGAGCTATTATCCTGACTGGCATGGTCCTCTGACGACTCTCGACGGTGTGCTGTCCACGCTTGAGTCTCAGCATTCCGACAAGGAGATTATGATTGTTGAGACGGGCTATGAGCCGAAGTGGCAGCTCGACAAGCCGACATACACTCCTTCCCAACTTGGATGGGCGCTGTCAGAAGACGGTCAGAAGCAGTTCACTGCCGACTTGATCAATGAGCTCAATAAGCACAGCAAGGTCACTGGACTGTTCTGGTGGCTGCCTGAGGACAATGAGTTCTGGGCTGACAGGAATCCGGCTCGTTCGACATGGTGGAATGCTTCGCTGTATACTCAGAACACGGGTAAGCCTCTTGCTGCAATGTTTGAGCTCCGGCGTTTCATCGAGTCGAATACTACCGGTATTAATAATATAAAAGGTGGAAATGCTAAGTCCGATAAGGTTGACGACAAGTGGTTCAACCTTCAGGGTCAGCGTATCAGTAAGCCTACCGTTAAGGGCTTATATATAAACGGTGGTAAGAAAGTAGTTGTGAAATAAAATTATTCCCCGCCAAGCCTTCCCCAAGGGAGGCTTGGCGGGGATCTTAATTTAGAACTCTATAGGAATAAAGTACTGCGCCTGTACCGGACGTCCGTCCTTTGTAGCTGGCTTCCAGTTCGGCATGCGGTTTATCTCCCTTATAGCTTCGTTCTGAAGCTCAGTCAGGCATTTGTCAGTGACTTGCTTCTGACGGGCGGCATCAAGCTTGTTGAACTTCTTGGTATTATTGATCTTGAAGTCTTCAACACGGACGACGGATGCACCGCTGACCTTTCCGCTGTAAGATACTTGGAAACGGCAGATGACACGACCCTTGGCTTTGTACTTCCTGGCAAATGGAGGATAGAAACGGTTGTCGTCCATATACTTTCCGAAGCCTTCCTTGCCACCGGGGAACAGCTCTACTATCTGGTCGGTGGTCAGTGTTGGCTCTGAAAGTTTTTCCAAGGCCTGGCGTAGACGGTTGATGTCTACTGTGCCGAGGACTACCTTGCCTTCCGGATCGATAAGGTACATTGTCGGTATCCAGTTGACTTTATACAGCTTGTCTGTTGTCGTGCCGTTCTTCCATTTCTTTAGTTCGCTGACCTGAGTCCAGTACATCTTGTAGTTGTTCCAGTAGCAGTTAATCCATGCGTCACGGTCGGTATCGTAGGATATGCCGATGAAACTGACGTTCTGGTCCTTGAATTCGTTGAACAGCTCCTTCATCTGTGGTATATCCTTACGGCAGTCGGGACACCACGATGCCCAGAAATCCAGTACAACGTATGAGCCGCGGTACTCGGAAAGGGTTATATCCTTCCTGTCGGCTGTCTTCAATGTGAAGTCAGGAGCCTTTGTTCCTGCCTTAAGCAGGTCACGTCCGTATTTCTCATCGAGTGAGTCACTCTGTGCGCTGGCTGTCAATGACAGGAGCATCAACGCTAAAAATAATATCTTTTTCATGCTCTCGATTGATTTTTTTGTTTCTTTTTATTGTCTATTATCAACCATGCAAGCATTACCAAAGCTATAATTAGTACTGCTACAGATGAAATTATTAGTCCCATATCTTATTCCTTTTCTTTGTTGTCTTTTATCTGAGCTATGAGTATTATGCCTATAACAAGAACTATAGCAGCTATCAGAACTCCTAATATCCCTGCAATTGGTTGTGCCAATCCTTGAAACACAGATGATAATGCTACAACTGTTATCAGGTATTTGGCTATGTCTAAGAACTAATCTCCGATTTTTTCCTTTAGTTTGTCGCTCATGCTGCAAAATTAATCCATTTTATTCAGAATAGCAAGTTTTAGCTAACAATAATTCGGTAAATTTATGGTTAATTTTTTACATTTCATATTTCCACGCTTATGCCGCATGTTTCTCTGTCATGGCTGTTAGGGATATAATCTCCTGATTCAGCTGCTTAATTGAATCGCTGTCTGGCTTAATCCCAGACACGTAAATAAATCTTTTCAGCAGATATGTCATTGGAAAAGAATATCTTGTGACTCTTCTTGTCTTCGGAATACCAAACGACGACCTTAATCTTAGTTTTGAGGGACTTGCTGTAGACCACTCCCGAAAAGCATGTCCCGCCGTCGACGGTATATTCAATCTCGTGGAAGACCTTCATGTCAAGTTCGTTGATGTCAACCTTTCCGGCGAACTTCTTGGGTCTGCCCTTCTTCCCGGTTGGAAGTCCATTATCTATAAAGGTACTAATAATCAATGAATTAGCCAAATTTTATTAGTTAATAATCTGTATAGAAATATGATATATTCATAATTGTTGTTTATATCAAATGTTAATGTTATAACAGTAAATTTACCGAACTATTGAGCTAAAGAAAAAGCGCTTTATATCTTATCGATATGCAGTGTCTGGTCGCAATAGTCAACAACGGCTGGTCTGTGAGTTATGAAGATTATTGTCTTGTCGTGTTTACTGAGAATGTTTTGCAGTAATTGGCGCTCAGTGTCGGGGTCAAGTGCCGATGTAGCTTCGTCGAAAAGCATAATGGAGCGGTCACGAAGGAGTGCACGGGCAATGCTTATGCGCTGTGCCTGACCTTCTGAAAGCCCTCCGCCTTGCTCGGCACACTGTGTGTCCAGACCGTCAGGGAGCTCCATCACGAAGTCGGCACACGACAGATGAAGGGCTTTCTTCATGTCTTCGTCGCTGGCATCGAGCCTTCCAAGACGGAGATTCTCGCGTATTGTGCCGCTGAGCAGTGTGTTCCCTTGTGGTACATAGACGAGATTGGCCCGCATTCGGGGACTCATCTCACGGCTGCCTTTGCTGTTGTAGAGTTCAACTGTTCCACTCTGAGGGTGTAAAAGGGCAAGTATCATCCTTACAATTGTAGTCTTTCCCGCTCCGGTCTCGCCAAGTACGGCTGTACAAGAGCCTGGCTTGAAGTCAAAACTTAGGTCGCGGATAACGTTGCCGTCGGCTTCGTCGTAAGCATAACTGATGTGATTGAGTCGTACTCCGCATGGAGGATCGAAGACGATTGGAGTTCCCTGCTCTTCGAGCGGGTCTTCTTCCAGTTCCATAAGGCGCTCAGCTGCAGTGAAAACACTTACGAATGCCGGAACAAGTTTGGTCAGTTGGCGGGCAGGGCTTTGTATTCTGTTGACCAATTGGAGGTAGGCTGTCATCTGTCCGAAGGTGAGAATGCCACGAGACATCTGTATAGCTGCCCATAGGAAAGCCACTAGATAACCCAGAGCAAAGCCAAAGTTCATCACAAGGTTGCTGAAAACAGAGAATATAGTACGCTTGACAACCTTCTTCCGCAGTACACTTTGTGTTCCTTCAAGCTTGTCAACAGCTGCTTCGTCGCTCTCAAGTGTCTTTATCAACATACGGTGCTGGACTGTTTCCTGGAGTACGCTTTGCACCTTTGAGTCCTGATTGCGGACATCGCGGGTCAAGCTTCTCATCTGTCTTACGTATATTTTGCTGACAAGGACAAACAGCGGAATCATGAAGGTTATGACCAAAGCAAGCCGCCAATCCAATGTACATAGATAAATGAATGCACCAAGGAACATCGCCGTTGTCGACAAAGCACCCGGAATTGTCTGTGTAAGGAAAGTGACAACGTTTGACACATCGAATTCCAAACGGTTGAGAACATCGCCTGAATGGCGTGTCTCCTTGCCGTGCCACTCCGAGCGCAAGAGCCTGTCAAGGAGCTGTTGCTGCATTCGGTTCTGTGCTTTTATACCCAGAATGTTCTGAACCCAGATACTTGCAATGTTCAGTCCGAACTCACTGAGGATAAGTCCTGCCATGAGTCCTACTGCCCAGTAGATGCTGCCTTGCTTGGCATGAGAGGCTACATCGATAGCGTTCTGTACCGCCCAAACCGACGACAACGATACAACTACCGACAACAGACCGATTATTGCGTTCAGTATTGCTTGCAGTCTGTTGCCCTTCCATGCTCTCCACAGCCAGCTGAATATCTCCCGTGCCGTGTATTTGGTCTCAGGAACCTTTAGCCATTCTCTTAACATTCCTTTCGTTCTCTTCCGTTGGAGGCCTTGCCCCACATCATCTTTTCCCTTAGATTCTTATAATATTGCTTGCCAAGTCGCTTCACGATGTGTATCGTGAAAGGTGCCTTGCGTATCTTAACCTTCGTTCCTTCAAGCAGTTTCTCCGACCTTCCGTCTATCGCAATGAGAAAATTATGCGACCGGCTTTCAACATTCAGCTCTATTTCAACATTGTCGTTGATTACTATCGGACGGATATTCAGAGAGTGCGGAGCTACCGGTGTCAGGCAAAGAACATCTGTCGAAGGGACAATTATCGGTCCGCCATTCGACAAAGAATATGCTGTACTGCCAGTAGGAGTCGAGACAATGAGACCGTCCGCCTGATAAGTTGTAAGAAATTCTCCGTTTATTGTAGTACGGATTGAAATCATTGAAGCAATATCCCGCTTCAAGACCGCCACTTCATTAAGTGCAAACGGATTGCCGGCAAGCTGCTCATTATCGACCGACGCCTCGATGACGGAACGCTCGACAAACCTGTATTTTTTGTTGAATATATCGTCAATGGCATCGGCAGCCTCGTCAGGAGCTATGTCGGCAAGGAATCCCAGATGCCCGAGATTAACGCCAAGGATAGGAATATTCTTCATTCCCACACGGCTGGCAGCCCTCAGGAAAGTTCCGTCTCCACCGAGAGAGATAACGAAGTCGGCGTCGAAATTATACCCGTCGAACACGCCATTAGGGCTAACTTCCAGATGAAGGACATTGACCAGATAGTTATAATATGGGCGGTCGATATAGAATTCGGCACTGTGGCTTTTCAGGGCGCTGAATATTTCGACTACGGTTCCAGCTCCGTGGGGCGAGTATTCATTACCGAAAATAGCAAAGCGAATATGGGTTGATGCCATCTTTCCTTATAATTTAATAATCTTTTTGAAGTAAAACAGACTACAAGTCAACATTTATTTGTATCTTTGCGAATGCTTTTATGGCTACAAAGATAATGCAAATCAGAGACAAACCAAAATGATTTGTGTTATAATTGTGTATTATGAATCATAAAATATGAATTAATATGGCAAAAGTTTATGAATTCCTTGCCAATGGCTTTGAGGAGATCGAAGGTCTGGCTCCTGTCGACATACTCCGCCGCGGGGGTGTCGATGTGACCACGGTCAGCGTCACCGGCAAGCGTGAAGTAGAGACCTCTCACGGTATAACCATTCTTGCTGACACCACATTCGAGGAAGCCGGCAAGTTCGACGATGCCGACCTGTTGATGATTCCGGGCGGAATGCCTGGCTCAACCAACCTCAACGCCCACGACGGAGTGCGTGATGCCATGCGCCGCCAGTATGAAAGCGGAAAGCGGGTAGCCGCCATCTGTGCTGCCCCAATGGTCCTTGGCTCAATAGGTATACTCAATGGAAAGCGTGCCACGTGCTCGCCGGGATTTCAGAAGTACCTCACCGGAGCCGAGTATACCGGCGAACTCTATACAGTTGACGGTAATATCATAACCGGCGAAGGACCATGCGCCACTCTGCCTTACGCCTACAAGATACTCTCTTTCTTCATCGGCGACGATAAAGTAAAGGCTCTGCAAACCAAAATGCAGTATACCCATCTAATGCAATCGAAGTAAGCTATGGATTACATGATAGTTGTTGCCGGCGGACACGGAACCCGGATGGGCAGCGATATACCCAAGCAGTTCCTGAAAGTCGGCGGAAAACCAATCCTCATGCTTACCCTCGAGCGGTTCCATGAGTACGACCCTGACTTGCAGCTAATAGTTGTTTTGCCTAAAGACCAGCAAGACTATTGGCTCAATCTGTGCAGGGAATTCAACTTCAACATAGAGCACACCATTGCCGATGGTGGCTCGACACGCTTTGAGTCGTCAAAAAACGGACTTTCAAAGATACCCGCTGATGCTGAAGGACTAGTCGGATTCCACGACGGTGTCCGTCCGTTTGTATCACTCGACACCATCCGCCGTTGCTTCGATGCAGCCGAAGAAGAATATGCCGCCATACCGGTCATGCCCGTGACGAGCACTCTCCGTCATGTCGATCCTCGTGGCGGAGGCTTCAATGTCGACCGCTCATTGTTCCGGGAGGTGCAGACCCCACAGATATTCGACATCAGTCTGGCACGTCAGGCATTCGCCCAGGACTACCGCCCGCAGTTTACCGATGACGCCAGTGTCGTCGAAAGCCTCGGCTGCAAGGTGTCAATGGTCGACGGAAACCGTGAAAATATCAAGATAACCACGCCGTTCGACCTGACAATCGCTGCAGCACTTATCAATTCGAAAGCCTGAATTTCTGAATTGTAAATCATGAATTAAACTAAGTTTGATGGATTTTCTTCAACAAGACATAATGTATTTGCCGGGCGTAGGACCCCGCCGAAAGGACATACTGAGCAAGGAACTCGGTATAAATACGTTCGGCGACTTGTTGGAGCACTATCCATATAAATATGTAGACCGCACCAAAGTCTACACTATCAGTGAGCTTACACCCGACATGGCGTTTGTCCAGATTGTCGGCGAGATACTCAGTTTCGAGGAAACAACGCTCAGCCCGAGGAAGAAACGGCTCGTTGCCCACTTCTCAGATGGTACCGGAGTCTGCGACCTCGTGTGGTTCAATGGTGTCAAATACGTTCGTGAGAGCCTGCATGCACGTAAGAAATATGTCGTCTTCGGCAAGCCGGGCGTCTTCAACGGACGTTTCCAGTTCACTCATCCCGACATCGATGAAGCCGACAAAATACAGCTCAACGACATGGGTATGCAGCCTTATTACAATACCACCGAGGCAATGAAGCGTGCCGGGCTGACCTCACGCACCATCGAAAAGCTCACGAAAACCCTTATCGGCAAGATGACAACTCCTCTTGCCGAAACCCTTCCCCCATTTATAACCCAGCGCCTCCACCTCGTCTCCCGTGACGAGGCAGTGCGCAAAATCCACTATCCAAAGACTACCGACGACGTCGAACGTGCTAAGATGCGGCTCAAGTTCGAGGAACTCTTCTATGTCCAGCTCAACATACTCCGCTATGCCAGCGACCATCGCCGCAAGTACCGGGGCTATGTCTTCAAGCATGTCGGCGACCAGTTCAACTGGTTCTACAGCCACAACCTACATTTCGAGCTCACCGGGGCACAGAAGAGAGTCATGCATGAGATACGTGCCGACATGAAATCCGGTCGTCAAATGAACCGTCTTCTGCAAGGCGATGTAGGCTCCGGCAAGACCCTTGTCGCCCTGATGTCGATGCTCATAGCCATCGACAACGGCTATCAGGCTTGCATAATGGCACCGACTGAAATACTTGCCGAGCAGCATTTGCAGACCATCCGCTCATTCCTTAAGGATATGCGTATCCGGGTCGAGCTCCTTACAGGCATTGTCAAGGGCAAGCGTAGGCAAGCTGTTCTCGACGGACTAATCCGTGGCGAAGTGCATATCCTTGTCGGAACACATGCCATTATAGAGGACAACGTCCAGTTCCGCCGTCTCGGCCTTGCTGTCATCGACGAGCAGCACCGCTTTGGTGTAGCCCAGCGTGCACGCCTGTGGACCAAGAGCGAGAACCCGCCGCACATCCTTGTCATGACCGCCACGCCTATCCCGAGGACACTAGCCATGACCATCTATGGCGACCTCGACGTCAGCGTTATCGACGAACTGCCGCCGGGGCGCAAGCCTGTCGTCACAATCCATAAGTATGACGACCAGATGACAAGCCTTTACCAGGGCATCCGCGACCAGATAAACAAGGGCCGTCAGGTCTACATCGTCTATCCGCTGATAAAGGAAAGTGAGAAGAATGACCTCAAAAACCTCGAGCAGGGCTATGCCGGATTGCTCGACGTGTTCCCCGAATTCCACCTCAGCAAAGTCCACGGCAAGATGAAGGACAAGGAGAAAGAGGCTGAGATGGACAAGTTCGTCCGTGGCGAAACCCAGATACTCGTTGCCACAACGGTCATCGAGGTGGGTGTCAACGTGCCTAATGCCTCAGTAATGGTTATCCTCGACGCCCAGCGCTTCGGTCTCAGCCAGCTCCATCAGCTTCGCGGCAGAGTAGGGCGTGGAGCCGACCAGAGCTATTGCATCCTTGTGACCAACCATAAACTGACCAAGGAGACACGCCGACGTATCGACATAATGTGCGATACCAATGATGGTTTCCAGATAGCCGAAGCCGACTTGAAACTGCGTGGTCCCGGCGACCTTGAGGGCACACAGCAGAGTGGTATAGCCTTCGACCTGAAAATAGCCGATATAGCCCGTGACGGACAGATTGTGCAACTGGCGCGTGACGAGGCACAGAAGATTATCGATGCCGACCCGACATGTTCCAACCCTGATTATCAGATGCTTTGGGACAGACTCCAAGTGTTAAGAAACACTAATATAAATTGGGCGGCAATTTCTTGACATAAAACAAGAGAAAAATGCGTGAAACGACTATAAATAAATATATATAAAGGTATAAAACATTGCTGTTTGCGCACACGAATTGTGTTAAAAGTGAAATAAAATACGTTAATCCAGTAACACTTTCGTAATATTTTTAGTATCTTTGCATTGTCCAAATAACAAATGTGTGGTCTTTTGTTTTGCTCAGCATCTGTTCTTTGGAATTTACTAAAGTCCATTAAGTAATAACACCTATCTTAATTCCGTGACTTTAACCCGACAACCAACTCAAAAGGACAGTTATGATAATTAGCAAAATAAAGACACTGGCATTAGTATCTATTATGGCATTAGCTGCCATTCCGGCTACAGCCCAGGACCTGTTAGCAAGACAGGCACCCGTCGACCGACGCAGTGCAGCTGCCGACACAATCGTTTTCGAAACCCTGCGCCATCGTGAAGATATGGAGAACCCATCGTCAGACCTCTATCCGACATGGGAGAATCGTTATGCCCACAAGGCTACTCCAATGCCAGACGTCTACCGCATTGACCTCCGCGGATTCTGCATGCCGACTCCGAGTCGCGTCATAACTAGTAACTTCGGCCGCCGTTGGGGTCGCTGGCACAAGGGACTCGACATCAAGGTATACATCGGCGATACCATCCGTGCAGCATTTTCAGGAAAAGTTCGTATCGTTGCTTATGAGGGCAAGGGATACGGCAACTATATCGTAATTCGTCATAATAACGGACTGGAGACCATCTATGGTCACCTCTCCAAGCAGCTGGTCAGCGAAAACGAGTACGTCCGTGCCGGCGAGCCTATAGGACTCGGAGGCAATACCGGACGCTCAACAGGTTCTCACCTGCATTTCGAGACACGTCTCTGCGGCGTTGCCTTGAACCCGGCTCTTATGTTCGACTTCCCTAATCAGGATGTAACGGGCGACTTCTACACCTATCGCAGCTCTACAATCGACGATGAGTCAGCCAACGCTACACTGGCTCGTGGCAAGAGCGCAAGCCGTGGCTACAGCCGTGAGAACATCCAGGGCAATGGCGAAATACATCATGGAAATATCGAGAGACGTGCAGCTCGCCGTGAGGCTCCGCAGCCGCGTCGTGGCAATAACGACAATGCCAATACCGGAGTACAGATGAGATACTACAAGGTTGAGGCCGGCGAGACTCTTGAGAACGTAGCCGAGAAATGTGGTGTCAGTGTCGACAAACTTTGCCGCCTGAATCATTTCGGCAGATTTACGGTAATCCGCAAGGGACAGCTCCTGCGGTATTCATAAACCGAACATTCAAACTTTAACAATCAATAGAAGCACAATACACAAAGAAGAAGTCCGTTTCCACGACTGTGGAGACGGACTTTTTCTATTTGTACAGGTTGTATTTGCCGATGAATTCGGCTATTTTTGGTGGAACAAGGTTGTCTATCGGCTGACCGTCGTGTACCCGCTGGCGAATCTCCGTACTGCTTATGTCGATGAGTGGCGTGTCGAGAAGAAATACATTCTCCGGCAGGGTAGATGCGTCGATATTGTCTTCACGGCGCGGATAGACGGCTATCTTGTAGTTCTGCCTTATCTCGTCGGCATGAGCCCAGCGGTCGAAGGCTGTCCAATTGTCGCCGCCAATGAGCAGGGTGAATGTGTTTTCCGGATATTCCTTGGCAAGATGGCGGAGCGTAATGTACATGTATGACGGCTTCGGCAGTTGGAACTCCACGTCGCTGACCTTCATCCGCTCCTCGCCGTTAAGAGCCTCTTCGACCATCTCTAGCCGGAGATTGTCGTCGAGCAGTACGTCGTTCTTCTTGAAGGGGTTCTGCGGCGACACGACAAACCATACCTCGTCGAGTCCTGCCTGAGCCAGAAAAGCCTTTGCCAGAGCGATATGTCCGTTGTGCAGAGGATTGAAAGTCCCACCGTAAATGCCTATTCGGCGAGCCAAATTTGTCTTGTTTTCTGCCTGTTCCATATCAGACTTGTAACTTATTGATAATCAACTAAATTGTAAAAGGGCATCTTTTACGTTCTAAAAGATACCCTTTTACATCCTAAAAGATACCGTTTTACAACGTAAAAGATACCCTTTTACAAATCGATTAGCCATTACTTGGATTATCCAAGGAAGTCCTTGACTAATTTGTAAGTTTCTTTCTCGGCTTTCTCCAGGTTGTCGTTGACTACTATATGGTCGAACTTTGGCGCGAAAGTAATCTCGTAGCTTGCCTTCGCGAGGCGGTTCTTGATAGCCTCCTCAGAGTCGGTGCCACGACCTTCGAGCCTGCGGCGGAGCTCATCGACGGACGGTGCCTGTATGAAAATGCTCAGTGCACGGTCGCCATAGAACTTTTTTATGTTGCAGCCGCCCTTGACATCGACATCGAAGACGACGTTCTCGCCCTTCGCTGTCTGTGTGTCGACCTGCGACTTTAGTGTGCCGTAGAAGCGTCCTTTGTAGACTTCCTCATACTCCAGGAACTCGTCGTTGTCGATTTTCTTCCTGAAGTCGTCCTCCGAGAGGAACAGGTATTCCACTCCGTTCTTCTCTGTTCCGCGTGGCGCCCGTGTCGTTGCGCTGATGGAGAATGCCAGATTAAACTCTGGGTGCTCCTTCATCAGCCACTGCACGATAGTGCTCTTGCCCGAGCCCGACGGGGCTGAGAATATTATTAGTTTGCCGGTTTTTGCCATTGTTGCTTTTGTTTTGGTTTTTCTAGGCATATTATGCCTAATATGCCTACTGTGCCTACTATGCCTAACAGCCCATTATGCCTAATATGCCTACTGTGCCTAATATGCCTAACAGCCCATTATGCCTAACAGCCCATTATGCCTACAGTGCCTATAATGCCTATCCCTTTTTACAGCGCGTTCAGCACCTGCTCTTTTATCTGCTCGAGCTCATCCTTCATCTTGACGACGATGTTCTGCATCTCGGCATTATTGCTCTTTGAGCCGGTAGTGTTTATCTCGCGACCCATCTCCTGAGCGATGAATCCAAGCTTCTTGCCGATGCCATGACCAGTCTCCTTCATTGTCTCGCGGAAGTACTTCAGGTGGTTGGCAAGGCGTTGCTTCTCCTCGCTGATGTCGAGTTTCTCGATGTAGTAGATAAGCTCCTGCTCAAGGCGGTTCTTATCATACTCCACTTCAGGTATCTGTTCCAGTCCCTTGATAATCTGTTCCTTGATCTTCGGAACACGTGCCTTTTCGTAAGGTTCGATGCTGTGAAGCAGAACTTCGATGTTGTCGACCTTCTCGTTGAACTTCTTTTCAAGGGCTGCGCCTTCCTGAGTGCGGAACTCGATGAGGTGCCGGACGGCTTCGTCGATGGTCTTCTTTGACACTTCCCATTCCTCGTCGGACAGCTCTTCGATGTCAGTCTTCGTTGTGACATCAGGCATTCTCAGCAGAGTGTAGAACCAGTCCTGTGGCTCGGGGATTCCGGTCTTTGCTGCGATGTCCTTAATCTGGTGGTAGTAGTTCTCGATTAGGGCGCCGTTGATAGGCGTTGCATCGACGGCAGTGTCCTTCTCAATCCATATTGCGAAGTCCACCTTGCCGCGGATAAGGGCTTTCGACAGCGTACGACGGATGTCCATCTCTTTCTCACGATAGAGTGGGGCGATGCGAGTCGAGAGGTCCAGAGCCTTGCTGTTCAGCGACTTGATTTCTACATTAATTTTCTTTTCTTTGTAGGTTCCGACAGCTTTGCCGTAACCTGTCATAGACAATACCATAGTTGTTGTAGCGTTAAATTTCTGCAAAAGTACGAAAAAACGGGGAAAAAGCAGTAAATTTGCATTCTTATTTAGAACATATTAAATTATGTCTTGTATTTTAAATATTGAAACGAGCACTGCGGTGTGCTCTGTTGCTGTGAGCAACGACGCTGAGTGCATCTTCAACAAAGAGGACCACAGCGGTCCTAACCACGCCGTGAAACTGGGCGTTTTTATCGATGAGGCATTATCGTTCATCGACAACCATGCTATTCCCCTCGACTATGTTGCCGTGAGCAGCGGCCCGGGGTCGTACACCGGATTGCGCATTGGAGTGTCGATGGCAAAGGGTATCTGCTATGGCAGAAGCATAAAGCTTATCGGTGTGCCGACACTTGAGGTGCTGTGCGTGCCTGTACTGTTGCATCATGAGGATATTGAGGATAATGCTCTGCTTGTCCCGATGCTCGACGCACGCCGCATGGAGGTGTATGCCGAGGTGTTTGACAGGGCTCTGCGTCCGGTCCGTGACATACATTCCGACATCGTCGACGAGAATACTTACAAGGAATATCTCGACAAGGGACCGGTTTATTTCTTCGGCAATGGCGCCGCTAAGTGCATGCCGGCCATCAATCATCCTAATGCCCATCTCATTGAAGGCATTGAGCCGCTGGCTAAGAACATGTTCCCGCTTGCCGAAAAGCGCATCGCTCAGGAAAAGTTCGAGGACGTGGCATACTTCGTTCCGTTCTACCTGAAGGAGTTTGTCGCCAAGAAGCCTAAGAAGTTGCTCTAGGTCTTATTTCTAATTTCTAATTTTTAATTTCTAATTGTTTAATGAACATACCAGGATTAGACTATAATACTCAGCGGGAGAAACTTAAACTTCCCGAATACGGTCGTGAGATTCAGAACATGGTGGACTACTGTGTTACCATCCCTGACCGTAAGGCTCGCCAGCGTTGTGCTGAGTCTATTATCGCCATCATGGACAATATGACGGCTGCCAACAGGCAGAATGTCGACCATAAGCGTAAACTCTGGGACCATCTTGCCATCATGGCTGACTTCAAACTGGACATTGACTATCCGTTTGATGTGCAGCAGGCTCGCCAGTTTGTTGAGAAACCGGCTCCTATGAAGTACCCGATGACAAAGATTCCGGTACGCCATTACGGAAAGATGATGTTCGAGTTGTTCGACAAACTGAAGACAATGGAGCCCGGAAAGGAACGTGACGAGCTTGTCGGCTTTGCCGCCAACCAGATGAAACGCGACCTGGTGATGTGGAGTCATGGCAGCAGCGATGATGAGAAGGTTGCCGACGATTTGGCTCGTTACACCGACGGAAAGATTCAGCTCGACCTTAGTAAGTTCAAGTTCGAGCGCATTAATGTTCGTGAGGTTAAGGAAAACAAGAAGAAAAAGAAATAAAATAATGGAGATCTTGTCCATCATTAAATAACGCCTATGGAATCATTCATCATTGAAGGTGGTCACCGCTTGCAGGGAACCATTACGCCACAGGGAGCTAAAAATGAGGCTTTGGAGGTTATCAGCGCAACGTTGCTCACCGACGAGGAAGTCGTTATTCACAATATCCCGAACATCCTCGACGTCAATAATCTGATAACTCTGCTTAGGGAAATGGGTGTCAAGGTAAAGAAACTGGCACCGAATGACTTCTCTTTCCAGGCTGATAAGCTTCGCCTTGACTATCTTGACAGCCTTGAGTTTGTCAAGAAGTGCGCCTCGCTGCGTGGCAGTGTGCTGATGATCGGTCCGTTATTGGGGCGGTTCCATAAGGCTACAGTGTCGAAACCGGGTGGCGACAAAATCGGACGTCGCCGTCTGGATACGCATTTCCTGGGCTTCCGCAATCTCGGAGCTAAGTTTGTTCACAATGAAGAACGTGATGTCTATGAGATTCGTGCCGACAAATTGAAGGGAACTTACATGCTCCTTGATGAAGCTTCGGTCACCGGAACGGCTAATATCATCATGGCTTCTGTTCTTGCCGAGGGCACAACAACGATTTACAATGCCGCTTGTGAGCCTTACATTCAGCAGCTTTGCAAGATGCTCAACGCCATGGGAGCCAAAATTTCGGGCATTGCAAGCAACTTGCTTACCATCGAGGGAGTCGAGGGACTGCATGGCGCCGACCATACTATTCTGCCGGATATGATTGAGGTTGGCTCATTCATTGGCATGGGAGCAATGGTTGGCGACGGCATAATAATCCGTGACGCGTCAGTAAAGAACCTCGGAATCATTCCGGATGCGTTCCGTCGGCTGGGTGTTAAGATTGACATTGAAGGCGACGACGTTATCGTTCCGAAGCAGAAGAACTATGAGATAGAGTCCTTTATCGACGGAACCATCATGACAATAAGCGATGCGCCATGGCCGGGACTGACCCCTGATCTTATCAGTGTGCTCCTTGTTGTGGCTACTCAGGCTCGTGGCAGTGTGCTTTTCCATCAGAAGATGTTCGAGAGCAGGCTGTTCTTTGTCGACAAACTGATTGACATGGGTGCGCAGATTATCCTCTGCGACCCTCACAGGGCTGTCGTCGTAGGTCATGACCACCGCCGTAAACTGCGTGCCCAGCGCATGTCCAGTCCTGATATTCGTGCCGGAATAGCCCTTCTTATAGCTGCCATGAGTGCCAAAGGTACCAGCCGCATTGATAACATTGCGCAGATAGACCGTGGTTATGAGAATATCGAGAACCGGCTGAATGCCCTAGGAGCCAATATCATACGTATAAGCTAAGAGCGTCATTCGCAGTCAATCAAAGTCAATTCTGATAAATATAGCTGATTAATTCATGTCCACCAATATGTCAAACAATGACTCTGTTGCATGCCAAAAGGCTGTGGATTCCCATTCGAACGGAGTAGGAGAGACCTACAAGATCGGTCGTTTGGGCAAGCCGCACGGCGTCCGTGGGGAGATACAGATGCAGTTTTCTGACGATATCTTCGACCGCACAGACGCTGATTATGTCTTCCTTAAGATTGATGGGCTGCTCGTTCCGTTCTTCATTGAGGAATACCGGTTCCGCAGTGATGATGTAGTCTTGATGAAGTTCTGCGACGTCGACGATGCTGACAGAGCCCGGGAACTTACCGGTTGTGACGTCTACTTCCCACGGAACAATGCCGACGATGATGAAGAGAATATCACTTGGGCTGAAATAATAGGCTACACCGTGGTTGATTCTGCTAATGAAAAGGCTGTGGGAACTATCCGCTCGGTTGATGATTCGACAATAAACATACTTTTGTCGGTAGTCGACAATGATGGCAATGAGCATCTGGTTCCAATCAGCGAGGACTTGGTTAAGGCTTTAAACAAGAAAGAAAAGACTATCACTATAGACATCCCGGAGGGATTGTTGGACTTATAAGCAACCCTTTTTAAACTTAATTATTCAAACATCCTTCCCTTGTGGGAGGTTTGGAGAGAATCTTTTAATGAAACAAATATGTATACTCGGCTCCACGGGGAGCATCGGAACACAGGGACTTGACGTCATTTCGCAGCATCCCGACCTCTATGAGGCATACGCTCTGACGGCAAACAACCACTGGCAACTGCTTGCCGAACAGGCTCACAAGTACCATCCTGCGGCAGTGGTCATAGCCAATGAAGACCACTATCAGGAACTGACTGACGCTCTTTCGGACATGCCCGACGTTAAAGTCTATGCCGGAAGCCAGGCTCTTAACGAGATCGTTGAGGCAGGACCGATAGACATGGTGCTCACGGCAATGGTAGGTTTTGCCGGACTTGCCCCTACAATCCACGCTATAAAGGCTCACAAGACAATCTGTCTTGCCAACAAGGAGACACTGGTTGTTGCCGGAGAACTCATAACAAAGCTGGCTGTGGAGAATCAATCATATATCCTTCCTGTCGATTCCGAGCACTCGGCAATATTCCAAAGCCTGGTCGGAGAGGACGATAACGAGATAGAGAAAATCCTCCTGACATGCTCTGGCGGTCCGTTCCGCACATTCACTCACGACCAGCTTAAGCATGTAACAGCCGCAGACGCACTGAAACATCCGACATGGGAGATGGGCGCAAAGATAACAATTGACTCTGCTTCGCTCATGAACAAGGGCTTCGAGGTTATGGAAGCACGCTGGCTTTTCGGTGTTCCGGCAAGCAAAATACAGGTACTGATACATCCTCAGAGCATACTCCACAGTGCCGTCCAGTTCGTCGACGGAGCCGTGAAAGGACAGCTTGGAGTACCCGACATGCGCCTGCCTATCCAGTATGCATTCTCATTCCCTAAGCGTTTGCACCTCAACAGTGCCCGCCTCGACCTCTTCAAGCAGCCGCTTGAGTTCTTTGAACCCGACGTCGAGAAGTTCAAATGCCTAGCCATGGCATACGAAGCAATACATAAAGGTGGCAACATGCCGTGCATCGTCAATGCAGCCAATGAGATAGTCAACGCCGCTTTCCGCCGTGGAGAATGCTCGTTCCTCGACATGGGCGACATAATAGAGAAAACAATGCAGCGCGCTACATTCGACGCTAACCCCGACTATGACGTCTATGTGAAGACAGATGCCGAGGCACGCAAGATAGCGTCCTCTTTAATTCATAATTCATAATTCAAAATTCATAATTATGATTTCTTTTGCAACAGAAAGATTGAGACTGTGCTAAGGAATATGATTTTGAATATTGAAGAACGTGGATTTTGAATATTGCAAGATGTGGATTTTGAATAATATAATAATAGGTACAATAAATAATAGGAGTATTCATAATTTTGAATTTTGAACTTTGAATTTTGAATTTTCAATTTTGAACTCTGAACTTTGAACATTGAATTTTTATAGATGGAAACTTTTCTGATACGGCTTTTGCAGTTCCTCATGTCAATATCACTGCTTGTCCTCCTCCACGAAGGCGGACACGTGTTCTTCGCAAAGCTTTTCGGCGTGAGAGTCGAGAAGTTCTTCGTGTTCTTCGACGTGAAGATTGGCAAATGGTCGGGTAAACTCTTTTCGTGGAAACCAAAGAACTCTGACACTGAATACGGACTCGGCTGGCTTCCTCTCGGCGGTTACTGCAAGATAGCGGGAATGATAGACGAGAGCATGGACACCGAACAGATGAAGAAAGACCCACAGCCTTGGGAGTTCCGCACAAAGCCGGCATGGCAGCGCCTGCTGATAATGATTGGCGGAGTGACGGTTAACTTCCTGCTTGCGTTGTTTATCTATGCCGGAATCATGTTCACATGGGGTCAGACATATTATAAGGTGTCCGACATGTCAATGGGAATGGAATTCAACGAGCAGGCAAAGAGCCTCGGATTCCGTGACCACGATGTCCTGTTGGGTACCGACGAGGGACCTTTCAAGGAGTTCATCAACGTCAATGGCGACTTCTTCCGTCAGATAGCCAAGGCAAAACGTGTGGACATAATCCGCAACGGCAAGCGGATGAGCATCAAGTTGCCGGGCGACCTCGACATGCTGTCGATGATTAAGGCTGACCCTATCTTCGTCCGTCCTTACATTCCGAGTGAAGTCGACAGCCTTATACCTGCCGCCGAAGCTCAGCAAAGCGGTATGGCGCTGACCAACGGAAAGACTCCTGCTGAGCTCGCAGGAATAAAGGCGGGCGACAGGATACTTGCCATCAACGGTCATTCGGTCGACTCCTGGGGCAAGTTCAACTATCAGCTCAATGTCCTCGGCGATGTACTGAAAGCCGACAAGACGGCTAAGGACTCACTGGCAACCCGTACCGTGACACTGGTGTCCCGGCATAAGGGAGCGGCCAACGCTGACACTTCGCGGGTCGTCCTATCACCAGACTTGAAGCTGGGAGTCTACCAGAGCAACTTCGCCGACTACTATAAGGAAACTCATGAGACATACGGATTCCTGGCCAGTATACCTGCCGGAATAACCTACGGACTGAACACCCTGAAGGGCTATGTAAGCAACTTCCAGTACCTCTTCTCTGCCGACGGAGCCAAGAGCCTCGGCGGATTCGGAGCAATAGGCAGCCTCTTCCCGCCTTACTGGGACTGGCATATCTTCTGGAATATGACAGCATTCCTGAGCATTATCCTTGCTTTCATGAACATCCTGCCTATCCCTGCGCTCGATGGCGGTCACGTCCTGTTCCTGCTCTATGAGATGATTACCCGCCGCAAGCCTAGCGAGAAGTTCCTCATCTATGCCGAGTATGTCGGCATCGGACTACTGCTCGTCCTGCTTGTCGTCGCCAATCTCAACGATATACTGAGGTGGCTGGGGTATATGTAGTCTGAATTTCTGAATCAGAACATAAAACAAGTACAAATACAATAACATTAACAATGGCAAAGAAGATTACTGACATGGTCTCCTGGGTCGGCAAGGTCGACTGGGAACTGACCCATTTCCACGGCGACGAGCTCTCCACCAAGAATGGCTCAAGCTACAATGCCTATCTCATTCAGGATGAGAAGACGGTGCTTATCGATACAGTGTGGAAGCCTTACGACGACGAATTCGTTGCTAATCTGAAGAAGGTCATCGACCTCCACAAGATTGACTACATCGTCATGAACCACAATGAGATTGACCATAGCGGTGCTCTGGCTGAGTTGCTTCGCGAGATTCCGGGCACACCTGTCTACTGCACGAAGAAGGGTGAGGCCATCCTTCGCGGTCATTATCATCAGGACTGGAACTACGTCAACGTCAAGACCGGCGACAAACTGAACATCGGTAAGTCGACACTGACTTTCATTGAGGCTCCGATGCTGCACTGGCCTGACACGATGTTCACATATATGGACACCGACCAGATACTCTTCTCTAACGACGGATTCGGTCAGCACTATGCTTCGGAGTCACTCTTCAACGACTGCGTTGACGAGCATGATGTCTACTATGAGGCTGAGAAGTACTGGACCAACATCATTAACCCGTATGCCATGATGGCTACCCGCAAGATAAATGAGATTCTGAAGATGAACCTCCCGCTGAAGATGATCTGCCCGAGCCACGGTATTATATGGAAGGAGAACCCTACTCAGATTATCAACAAGTATCTCGAGTGGGCTAACGCATATCAGGAGAATCAGGTAACAATCGTCTATGACACAATGTGGCAGTCGACCCGTCTCATGGCTCAGGCTATCGCAAAGGGCATCCTTGAGGCTGATCCGACCGTAACGGTCAAGATTTACAATGCTTCTATGGAAGACAAGAACGACATCCTGACACAAGTATTCCAGTCGAAGGCTATCCTCGTCGGTTCGCCAACCATCAACTATGGCTATTCCTACGCTATCGCCGGAATACTGGAGATGGCAAAGGGACTGAAGTTCAAGAAGAAGAAAGCAGCCGCTTTCGGTAGCTACGGATGGAGTGGTGATGCTCCAAAGCAGATTACCGAGGCTCTGAAGGGCGCCGGATTCGAGATCGTCAATGAAGGAATAAAGAAGCTGTGGGTGCCTGACGCTGAGGCTCTTGCCGACTGTGAGGCTTACGGCCGCGACTTCGCCGAGGCTATAAAATAAATTGGCTGGCTGCCGTTCGCCAATTGGTGAACGGCAAATTGGACTACAAGTAATGGCTAATTGAATTGTAAAAGATACCCAATTAGCTTGTAAAAGATACCCAATTAGAGTCTAAAAGATACCCTTTTAGAAGCTAATTGGGTATCTTTTTCAGTATATGTTGACTATCAGTGAGTTATACGCTTGGCTGGAATACCTGCCACTGTCCATCCGTCGGGCACGTCGTGCATGACTACCGAGTTGGCTCCGATGGTGACATTATTGCCGATATGTATGCCTCCGAATACCGTCGCGCCGGTCATTATCCTGACGTTGTCGCCTATTGTGGGGCGTCCGCCTTTGCCGTTGCCAAGCGTTACGAGGTGAAGGCAATAGAAGTCCTTGCCTATCGACTCGGCGTTGAGGTATGTGGCATAGTTGTGTTCGAAGTGGGCTCCGGGTCCGATACTCGGGCACCAGATGTTGAGAGTGCGTTCCGGAGGGCACAGCCATTTGACAAATACTGAGAGATATTCGCCCATCCGGTAGTAGAAAAGGTTGCGGAACGTCCTCTCGCGCGTCATGGCTTTTATGAAGTTCATGACCGTCGGCTTGCAGTCCTGCACCTTCGTGAGGTCGGCGTCAACAGCCTTCCTCTTCGTCATATATAATATAATGTGGGGTATAAGCCTGACTGTAGATGCCGACAGGATTATAGTTTGAGCTATTGGATTCATTGGTAAGAAGTGACTTTGATAATTACTTGTGGCGGCTGAGTCCCATCCATTTCTGCATTCTCTTTCCGAACGCCTTCCATATAGCGCCGAAATTGCCGTAACGGACGTTCAGAAGGAACTCCTGAATCGATCTGCCGACCTTTATCCAAGGGTGGTTCCACGCCAGAATGCGGTAGTGACGGTCCTTGAAACTTACGTCCTCGATGATGTATTTAGGGTGGCGAAGCGGGAATTCCAGCTCGTGAGCCTTCATTGTGAATATCTTTCTGTATGCCTTTGGGGTAGTCTTTAGGCTGCCTGCGAAGTGAGTCGAGTCGTCGGAAAGCCCAATGTTGCGTATCAGGTTCTTCTGTGGCATGATGGCAAGTCCCGAGTTCAACAGCATGGAAGCCCAGAAAATGCTCTCATAGTACTCCTTTCCGGTGGCTCTGTGGTCGTAGCACATCGGCAGGAAATCGTGCCGGATGTTCCGTTCCTTGCACAGAAGGCGCAGGTCGTGCATGGCTTGCTTGTTGTCGAGGAATGCGTAGTTGCCTTCCCATGTGTCGATAACGCGGCGCCATGAAGCCCATCCCCATATCAGAAAGGTTGATGTGAAGAAGTAGGAGTTGTCACAATCAGGGGTCTCTTCGTCGACATTGAATCCTGAAATCATCCATATCCGGTCGTCATTCTCATAGCGGTCGAGCATTTCCTTGCAGAAAGGAAAGAACGATTGCGACGGGACATCATCGTCCTCGAGTACAATACATTTGTCGACAATGGAGAACGCCCACTTCTGTGAGAGGTATTCCGACGGGTCGCAGCCTTGGTTCTTCTCACAGTAATGGCGGTGAACTTCGCATTGCCAGTCGATGTTTTCGTCCTTCACCAGTTCGCGGCATGCAAGTATTCCTTCCATGTCGTTTCGTCCTTGGCGTGGTCCGTCCTGATAGAGGAACAACTTCGAAGGGCGTGCTTTCTTCACCTCGGCGAACACTTTGCCGAAGTTGTCGGGACGGTTGAAGAACAACATCAATACCGCCACATCAGTTTTGTATGGTTGTTTCATCATGTGTCTTTTGCTATTTTCGACAAAGATAGTGCAAAAAAGATGTTTTTCCAAATTATATTGAAAATTTGTTGTAACTTTGCATTTAAACGAAAAAGACAATGGAGAACTTCGAAGAAAATCTTAAGTATTATAATAGTAAGAACTTACGGGCTTGTCAGTTGCGCCAGTTGGGCATTCTAAAAGAAATTGACAAGGTCTGTAAGAAACTTAATATAAAGTACTGGCTGGACAGCGGGTCACTGCTCGGAGCTGTCCGTCATGGCGGGTTTATTCCTTGGGATGACGATATTGACATCGCAATGGACAAAGCCGATATGGTTCGTTTTGCCAATGAAGCCCAGCCGTTGCTGCCAGACGACCTGTTCGTTCAGACACCAAAGACCGACCCAACATCGAAGGAACCGATTGTAAAAGTGCGTGACCTCAATTCCTTGTATATTGAGCCGGGCGATCATTTCATAACTGGATATAAGAAAGGAATATTCGTCGACATATTCCCTTTTGAGCCGCATCCGAACATTTCGCGTGCTCTTATCAAGAAACTTACCAAGGGAATGGGAAAGAGTAATTCCATACTGCATCATCTCCATTACTATTCGCTCCGCTCTTTCGCCGAATTCTTCTGGTTCGGATTCAAGAGGGCATTGTATCATTCGGTATGGAAGGCGTCATTCATCTTCGGTAGTTCGAAGCGATATGCCTGCGATCCGTTCCTGACGGGATATGGAGTTACCCACGACCGTGACACTGTTTTCCCTCTTGGAAGCATTAAGTTTGAGGATGCGGAGTTCCCTGCTCCACATAACCCAGACCAGTATCTGCGTGATGCCTACGGCGACTATATGAAGATTCCGCCGGTGGAGAAGCGGTTATTCCATGCGGTATTCATTATGCCGAAGCTGAAGTGAGTGCGTGCCTTAGCTTCAATTTGATTTTCCATTGGCTAGCGCTTGAATCGCATTTCCCCATGAGTAAACCTTATTTATGCATGGAGATTCTATTCCGTTCTTGCTTGCCAAGTCGTAAATGAACTTTAGTCCATAGCCAAAGTCCTCAGTAAAATAGCGGCTGTTGATGTCGGGAATCCATCCTTCAGGGGTTTGTATCATTGGTGATTTTATACCTTTGAAGGCGGTAATGCTCTGTATTTTGCGGCATAGAGACTCTGCATCATGGCTTTCATAGTATTCCAAAACGGGCGGAATACTGCCTTCCTTTACTCCAAGTTTGCGGAGTAAATGTTGGAATTCATTGTCCATGTCGATATAAAGCTGTGCCGCTTCAACTGTCCATTCCTCATAGAAGAAAGTTTGACGAGGGTAGAATGTGCCCGGCTTGTAGTCCTTCCACATTGTATAAAGGCGTGCTGTGTGCAGCAATGGATTGCTGTTTGAAAGACTAACCTCATAGAAGTTGTCCAGCAAAGACACCGGCGTGTCGAACATCTGTTCCAGAGTTGAACGCAGGTGTTCGACTTCTTTGTTGTTTTCTATTACTACCTTAAGTGAGTCTTTGAATCCGAGAAGGTTGGCCTTGTGACCATACTCTGTTATCCGTGATATGAAAGGAACGCGCTGAAAACCAAAGACGGGCTGTTGGGGGATTATGTCGTGGGCTTGGAAAAAGAAACCGGTACTTGACACGATGGCTCCTACAGAAGTCTCTTTGTTAAGGTATGGCTTTATTGTTTCCAGTTCATGACGGATATACATGCCGGGAAGACAAATGATGGCGATGTCGGCTTGTGGAATGACGGATGCCGGGTCGCTGGTTACTTTGCCGAGTTTCCCTATAACGCTCTTGCCGTCCGGCAATGTTATCTCCAACGAACCGGACCATCTTTCAGGGTGTCGTGTAAGTATATTGACATCGAATCCTTCCTTTGAGGATAGGTAACCGGCTGTTACATGACCAAGGTTTCCGCCTCCACAAATACAGAAATTCATCTTCACAACGGTTTAAATTTGAGCTTTAAAGCGATTTAAGTATGTTCACAAGCTTCTCGTCATCCTTGCGGTCACGGACGGCAAGACGGATAAGTTGCTTGCCGTTGACACCCATGTTGCGCTTCAGTGAGCAGTTGCTTATCAGCACATCACGCTCAATCAGGGCTTGGGTGAGCTCGGTAGATGTATACTTGTCGGTCACTTCACACAGGAAATAATTGGCTTGTGATGGTATGACACGAAGGTAAGGGATAGTCTGCAAGTCCTTGAAGAACTTCTCGCGCTCCTCACGGAACAGCTGGCAGGCACGGCGGTAGTCGTTCTCGTACTTGCCGAATATCTGCATATAGAACTCTCCGAAGGAGTTGATGTTCCAGATGGAGACCTCTTTCTTTATCCTTGCGATGAGCTCCTTGTTTGATGAAGCGAACACGCCGAGGCGCAAGCCAGGCACTCCGTAAGACTTGCTGATGCTCTTCATGACCATCAGGTCAGGATATTCTTCCAGTATGTTGTTGTGAAGCAGACTGTTGTCTTCGTAATCATCGGTGAAGTCTACAAAGCTTTCGTCCACAATTAGTTTAATGCCTTTATCCTTGCACCAGTCGGCTAAGCGCAGGACATCAGTCTTCTGGATGAATTGTCCGGAAGGATTGTCAGGGTTGATGAGCAACAGCAACGATATGTTCTTGTCGCCGAAGAACTCCATTAGCTCGTCAACGGTGTAAGAGAAATCGTCCTTCTTTGAGATGAACGGCACTATCTGCTCCGGTTTCAGACGGTTAGGATACTCGTCGAATGTAGGGAACATCACACCGACTTTCTTCCCGGCGTGCTCTTCCATGACAATCTTTATGAGTTCGGCAGCACCGTTTCCGACTACAACATAGTCCTGCTTAATGCCGAAATACTTGCCCGCAAGCAGAGAGTTGACAAACATTCCCGAAGGATATTCAGTCAGCAAAGTGTCGAAATTGGCACGCATCTCATCCCGCATACGCTTTGTCGGGAAGTAAGGATTAACCAAATAGCAGAAATCCAACAGGCTGGGGAAGCGCCAGAAACCGCCATAGCGCTTGTGATACTCGTGGTATTTAGTCTCTCCGTCGGAGAATATTGTAGACGCAATGTCCAAGTCTTGCACATCATCTATCTCATACCACTTCTGTGTTGGCTTAATAGGAAGGGCATGGAGATCGGCTTGATGAAGGTGGGTAATAACCCTCAGGACCTGCTCGTAATACTGATTGTTGCCCATAACTTTGGTGAAAGCCTCAAGGAACGGCACATAAACGTCGCGGCTGAACTCACGGCTGAACTTGTAGATATTGACCGTCTTGTAGTAATTCTTTGCCTCCGACCAGTCGAAAGCCTCCTTAGGCACGAAGTTGACAATCTCGTTAAACTCATTGATTTTAACCACCGTGCCGTCCATCCAAGACTCATACTTAGCCACAAGAGCCAGGTTCGGGTATGGATTGTCTACCAGCATCTGCAACATGCTGTCCTCGAATATCAGGTCAGACTCCAACAACAGCGTATCGTCCTCGCAGAGCTTGTCCTTCGCCAGGGCAAGAGAATAAATGTTGTTGGTCTTGTCGTAAATAGGATTGTCGACATATTCAATCGGCAGGACATCGTCATAACAATGTCCGAGATAGTCCTTCAGCTTCTGACCCTCATAGCCAACAACCAATACCAGCCGCTTAAGATGCAGCTTCGACAGTTGGTTAATCACCCGGTCAATCAGTTTAACACCGTTGACTTCGACCATACATTTCGTGTTGTTCTTGGTATATTCCCCAAGACGCTTGCCCATTCCGGCAGCCAGTATTATTGCTTGCATGTGCTAATTTTCCTTATTTTGGGTTCAAAGATACACATTATTTATTTAAAGGCAAAACAATCTTAGATGTTTGTTTGCCGTCAGTCTTTCTTCCTCTTAAGCTTCGACAGGACGAAGTTCTCACATTCCGTGAGTATTTGGACGTGCGCCAGCTTCATCACTCCATAGTAGAGAACCGCCGCCATGGCTATCCTTGCAATGAGCTTGACGGCAAGATTGCCTATGGAAGCCGTTGCAAATCCTGTCAAGGCCATTACCGCCAATGCCACAAGGGCAAAAGGCAGAATGTCGGCAACGAACAATCCGACGTGATAGCCGGTAAGCCGCCAGACGAAAGCATGCCAAACGAATATCCATCCGACGTTCAGTATCGTGTAGGCAACAATCATCGTCACGATGCCATACCGCCACAAAAGAATCATTGCGGCTATCTGGACCACGGCGAAGACAAGCGTTCCGTTGAGCAGAATTCCCGACCGCCCCTTGCTTATTATCATATTGGTCAGAATGCTGTAGATAGGCATGAAGGCTCCACTGATACAAAGAATCTGTATGTATCCGGCACTGACTTCCCATTTGGCGCCCATCGTCACAACAAGAAACTGCTTGGCGACGAGTCCGAAACCGAACATTACCGGGAATGAGAGGAATGCCGCAAACCGGATAAGCTTCCTAAGAACACGCACCTGGCGCTCCTTTTCCTCACGAAGACTGACCAGCACCGGCTGAGCCACCTGTGTCACCATGCTCTGCAATACATACCACGCCTTCGAGTTCCACTGGTAAGCCTGGTTGTAGTTGCCCGTGTCGTGAGCCGAGAAGTAATGTCCCAGCAGCACGTTGAGAATGTTGTTGTTGATGGAGTTCGTTATGTTTGTGGCGAGAATCTTTACCGAGAACTTGAACATGTGCCTTACCGGCGCGAAGGTAATATGCCTGAAGTCAGGACGCCACGGCGAATAATGCCACGCCAGAACAGCTACGCTCAGCACGTAGATGTTGCTCTGGATTGCAAGCGACCAGTAGGAAAGTCCGCTGAAAGCACAAATGACTCCAACAGAACTCGACAGCAGAACTGACGTGACATTGGTCTTTGCCTGTTGCTTTGCTCTGAGATTCTTGAACAGCCATGCGTTCTGAACGGTCGAGAAAGAGGCGAACACAAAGCCCAGAAAGGCGAATCGTGACAGCGGAGTCAGCCTTGGCTCATGGTAGTAGTCGCTAATCAGCGGTGCGCAGAAGAACAAAATAATGTAAGCCGATATTCCAACGATAATGTTGAAGAAGAACACCGAGTTGTAGTCTTCGTCCCTCGGATGGTCGAGATTGGCGAGCGCAGTGCCGAATCCGCTGTTCTGCAGATTGTTGGCTATGACAGAGAAAATGGTCAGCATAGCCATCATGCCATAGTCGGAAGGCGACAGCAACCGTCCGAGAACAATACCGAAGAGCAGCCCGATGAACTGCATCAGCGAGTTGTTAAGGGCTCCCCAGAAGAGACCCTTTGCCGTCTTCTCTTTCAGTGATTCTGCCATAGCGATTGCAAAATTACGGTTTTACAGCCGTTTTTCCAAATAATTGTTTTAATTTTGCAGTATCAATTGGTGTATTAAACGCTTATGTCAGGACATAATTCACTTCTTTTCGTCCCTTCGGGTGGACTTGCCAACCGCATGCGTGCTGTCGTCTCAGCATACAATCTGTCACTGCATACCGGTGTAGGGTTGCGTGTCTTGTGGTTTCGCGACTGGGCTCTCGATGCTCCTTTCCATGAAATATTCAAGCCAATCAGTGAGATTGACATCCGTGAGGGCGTGAGTCTGACTGACAAATTGCTCTATGACCGTCCACGGAAGAAGAACTTCTGGATTCCAAAACTGTTCCAGAAGCTGATTTTCGAGCAGCGTCTTGACGAACCGATGGTCACCCCTCTGAAAAAGAAGAACTTCGATTTCGATAGTTGGGCACGTGGAAAGAAGAGCTGGATGAGCTGCTATCAGGTGTTCGGCAACCCCGATGACAAACTCTATTCGCAGCTTTTTCATCCGGTCGATGCCGTCATGAACCAAGTCGAAGACTATGAGAAGCGTTTCTCGCCACACACCATAGGCTTTCATGTCCGCCGGACCGACAATGCCGCCAGTATCGACCAAAGCCCTATTGAACTGTTCATTGATGCCGGGAAAAAGGAAATTGACCTCCATGACGACACCGTTATCTATGTGGCAACCGACGACGAACCGACAAAAAGTGAGCTCCGCCGACAGTTCGGCGACCGCCTCATAACTCCTTCGGAGGCAGCAAGCCGCTCCAGTGTTGACGGCATTCGTGGCGGACTCGTCGACATGTACACTCTTGCCAAGACGCAAACTATCTATGGTTCGGCGGGCAGTTCGTTCTCGCCAATGGCTGCACGAATCGGAGGAAACAAGCTTGTTATTTTGCAGAAGTAAATTTTTTGTCGGCTATCCTGCCTGCCCATTCAACGGGCTTGTCGAATATCACTCGTCTGACAAGCTCTGCAACAACGGCAATAGCCACTATTTCAATAAATGAAACAATGTATGCTGCCCATTCAATACGGTTTCCGGAGAAAGTGTATTGGGTGTGCAGCATTTTCAATATAGGTATATTAATAAGGTAAATAGGGAACGCAAAACCGGCGCAGTAGTTGACTGTCCTGTTGTGAAATTGCTTGTTCTTGAATGCAATAAACAAGCTAATGGCTCCCACGATGATGAATAAGTCGTTGTCACGGCAAAGTAAAAGATGTGTCTCTTCCCCCGAGAATATCAGCCCTGATGATATTCCGAACAACAGCAGGACGCAAACGACGAATATAGTGGTGGCGTGGCGTTCCACTTTTTCAGGTAATTCATATTTTCTGATGTACTGACCGATGAGGTAGGCGAGGAAGAAATTGGGCAGTCCCTTGCCGAAGTTGTCGTCGGTTATAGTGTGCCTGAGGATTGTCGGCGATATGACAAAGAAGAATGCCAGCACTCCCAATAGCCACAGCATCTCACTCTGTGTCAGCGTGTTGACAATCCGATTGACCAGCGGCGACAAACAAAAGAGAATTATATAGCATGTCATAAACCACCATTTGACGCTCGTCACCGGTGTCACAGCTTTATAAAGTCCGCCTGCGGAAAAGTCGATGTTGCCTTGGATAATATCGAAAATAAAAATTCCAACGGAGTAAACGAGCATCATCGCCCACAGCTTTATGAGTTTCGAGGGGCGGAAATGTATGCCGAAATAGCCTGAAATGAGAATGAATATCGTCACTCCCATGTTGCCTACAGAGTTGATTGCAATTACTCCTATGCGTGTCCCGGTATCGGCAGATGCGATTCCGTATCCCGCGCTGTGCATCATTACAATCAGCAGTATAGCCACTATTCGCAGCAGTTCTATGCTTGAGTTTCGTAGGTTAGCCATTTGCTTTCAGTCAAAATTGTCCTTTCTTCATTTCGGGTTCAAAGATACACATTATTTTATATAAAGCCAAGTTCTTGCCGTTTTTTATCGATTAGAAAAGCCTTCAGCCATCTTCTCGCGATAAGGAAAATATCCAACAAATAACCTTCTGAGATTCCCGCAGAATTCTTCAAGTCCTATTTCAGACTGAAATACCCGATTTTTTAACTTTTCGCTATATTTTTGATTATCAGTCGTTTATAATTTTCTTCAAACACAAATGCCGCTAAACTCATCTCATTTGCCCTCAAAATGTCCGCTATTTAGCACTTTCAAGCATTCTCAAACGGCACTTCTTGTGTTCTAATCGGGTATCTTTCACATACCAATCGGGTATCTTTCAGTTTGTAAAACATACCCAATTACAAATTCACGGCATGTATTCAGCCTTCTTTTCTTCCATCTTTTTCTAGATTGCTCATTTCTAACAGCATAAAATTTGATAAATACTTATTACATTGTCCTTCCTTCTTCCACCTCTTCTCCCGCTTCGTCCCCCTTGTATGGGAAGCCTAAGCGCAGCGCATGGCTTCCCGACTCCCCTCATTCATTCACCCTTCCCGTATTATCAGGTAACTACTCAGCACCCTATTACATGATTAGTTGTCTTGCTGTTGTACTACAGCAAGGAATGCGTTGTATTTCGAATTTCCGTTCTTCATAGCTGTTT
>OMZV01000034.1 GCA_900315635.1 uncultured Prevotella sp. | reverse complement strand
CTCGCGATGGACACCCTTGTCTCTCTGGCTGGGCAGTTCCCACTACTAGGGTCTGCTAGGGACTTGCACCCATTAGCCGATATACATGCTAGTCGAACCAAGAAAAGGCTGGAAATTTTCTTCCAGCCTTCGTCTTAATTATCTCAGTTTATTTACGCATAGCTATGCATTCCCGTGAGGAAGTAGTTCACACCGAAGTATGTCATGATGATGCTAAGGAATGCCAGCACAAGATAGATGTGGTAGACACGCGGCTTGTTGAATACCGGCAGACTCTGAGTGTGCAGCACGATGGCATAAATCATAAATGTTATGAGAGCCCACGTCTCCTTAGAATCCCAACTCCAGTAAGTTCCCCAACTAACATTTGCCCAGATAGCGCCAATGAAGATTCCAATACCGAGAGTTGTAATTGCAGGATATAGGAACACACGGCTCAGGGCTTGCAGTTCAGCAGCATGAGAGCGCATAAAGATTCCAAGCAGTCCACAGATGAATGTCAGCGACAGCAGTGCATAGCTCATCATGATGATACTCACGTGAATACTCAATAGTGGGCTGTTAAGTACCGGCATAACCTGACCAATGGCAGGATCCATCTGATTGATGTGGCTCACCAGTAGGAAGAAGCCAGAAAGCAGGAATCCAAAGACAAGCACTATTTTGAAGCGTGATGCCATAATCAAAGATATGAGCATCACAAGCAATGCCACCGTGAGCATTGTTTCATAGCCGTTCGACATTGGGATTGTTCCACTGATTATCCAACGGAGTATAAGGGCGAAGGTCAAGGCAAGGAAAGAGAGAAGCAACAGGACCTCTCCCAGTCCCTCGGCACTGAGGGGAGCCTTAGAATGTTTTGTGGATGACGTTTGTTGCTTGTTTCTTGTCAGTTTGTAGATGAAGAAGAACAGGGATATAAAGCCAAGTGTCAGGTTCACCATAAAGAGAATTGTGGCGAACGGTATGGCATTGTTTATCCGCTCTGCCTTATATTGCGTTGGCGAAGGAAGACTGTTGCCTCCACTCACTACCTGATACTGGCGCATCTTGTCAAAGAAGACGTTTACACGGTCGAAGTGACCTGCCTGCACATCAGCATTCAGCAGATTGAACACATTCTTTATATATAGGGCGTGCTGGTGCTCAACGGTCTTTGGAAGACTATCGGTCGGCGCATACCATGTTGTCTTTCCCTTGTAAGTGTATGGCAGGACTTTCAGAGTCTGACCGGTGCGGAGCTGCATGATAAGCATAACCTTGTCGTCAAGAGATGCCGCCTGCTGATTTATCTTGTCCTGATTGCCGTTATAATATTGCTCGACATATTGGCTAAGGATATAGCCGTTGCCAGCCATCGGATTGAAGAAGGTGCTCAATGTGCAATAGTCGTCAAGACCAAGTTCGTCCTTGAGTTGTCCGCTCTTAACCTTGATGAATGGCTCACGGCTCCAGTCGTCATAATAGAATATCCAACCCGTGAAGACCTGTTCAGGGGTGAATCCCTTATAGCTACGTGCTCCGTAAATCTTCTTACAGAAGTCGAGGGCGTATGTCTGAACAGGACAGATTCTTCCATTATATAGAATGCAGAGTTTACCGAACTTTGCTGCGGTTTCCTTCGGCAGAACCTTCTGTGCACTCGCTCCAATATTGAATGCAAGCATCATGGCAATGACGAGTGTGCCTTTCTTCAAGAGCGGACTGCGGAGTACCTTGCGGTAAGTGCCTTTCGGGTCGAAGAGCATATAGATAAGCGAAATGAACAGCAGGGCATAACCGACATAAGTGACCGGTATTCCCCACGGATCGCTGTTGATTGAGAGCACACTTCCCTTGCCATCAGAATCGTAAGAAGCCTGATAGAAGCGCACGCCTCGATATGAATAGATTTTGTTCATCGACACTTGTGCCGGGATCTTCTCATTGCCGTCAATGATGGTGAACTTCGACATATAGTCGGCAGCTGCGTCAGTGCCCGAGTGGTATTTAGTCTCAAACTTATTGAGTTGTATCTTGAAAGGCAGAGTCTCCTGAGCCATACCGTGATTATCATCGGATGTGATGTACTTATCTGTTGGTTGTTCACCCATTCTGAGGTCAACCATTCCACGCTTTGAGGAGACGTGAGTGAGCAGTGCTCCAATTAGAATCACTACAAAGGAGCAGTGAAGAATCAGTGTCGGTACGTGCTTCACCTTCCGCTTGAAAATATAAATGAGTCCACCGATGACGAGCAAAGCCCACAGAGCTACAAACCACCATGCACCATATATTGCGCTATGGACATAGTCAGTTCCATTACTCTTCTCAATAATCGTGGCTGCCGCCATCACCACCAATAAAATAATGTATAAGGCGAGTACAATCTTCTTCAACATAGTGTTTTTCTTTTGCGACTACAAAAGTACATAAAAAGAATAGAAAAAAAGATGATTTAGAGGTCACCCAACCCCTAAATCATCATTATTAGGTATTGATAATGGAACTAACTAATCATCCCATCATCATTTCATCCTATCATCATCCTAAATGGACTGGATGAACTTCACAACTGCATCACGGTCAGCCTTCGGCAGGTTGTAGAACTGCTTTGCATCGAAGTAAGCATGGCTCTTCTTGCTGTACATGTGCCAAAGGATAGCCTCTTCCTCATTCTGAGCACGGCAGTCGTGCAGACGATCCTGTGCGCCGGTGTTCAGAAGCTCAAGACCACGACCCCACAGAGGAGTTGTACGGCACCAGCTTCCGTGAATATCATTCTTCATGTAGAGCTTGTGCTGAACATAGTCTGAATATGGATAGATGGTCTGATGCTGATAACGTGGCAGCTTGGTGTAGCCCTTGTCAACCATAGCCTGTGGCAACCAGTAGTTATCATCGCCTGTTGTCCACTTTGGACGGTGGCAACTTGTGCAGCCCATCTGATAGAACAGAGTCTTACCACGCTGTACATCAGGGTCATTAAGGTTGCGGGCACGAGGGATAGAAAGACCGCGGTGCCATACCATGAATGCATAGAACTGCTGGTCGCTCATCTCTGGCGTGAAGTTGTGGATGCTGTTGTTGAACTGGTTTGTCTTCGGGCTCAAAAGAGTCTTGACAGCGTTGGCAATACCAGCATCGGTACCATCAGCATAGTAAGGTGATGTCGGATCAGCCTTAATCTTTGCGATAACCTCAGGATCCTCACTCATCTTCAATGCCCATGCTTCGGTTGTGTAGAGATAAGGACGGTCTGAACGGCTAACGTTAGGAATATTCCAAACGGCATTTGCGCCATTGGCATCCTGAAGGGTGGCACGGGTCAGAGCGTAGCTGTAACGCTTGATCATGTGGTCCTGACAACTGACGGTCTTCTGACCATTGAGGAACTGACCATTACCAAGGTTGTAAAGGCTTCCGAAGTTTGCACCATCGAAGAATGTAGCATTGATGTACTCGCCAACATTATCAGGGTGTGCACTCTTGAAGTAGTTGTACTCGCTTCTGTACTGAGCCTTGATACTGTCCTCAGGAATAGCGTCAATCAGACCAGTACCACCAACACCGATTGTCGACTCAATACGAACTGCATAATTGGTTGGAACAGGGTCGGTATTGAACGCGCTTGCCGGAATGCGGATGTCAGGATAACGGAGCTGATAAGCGAATGGAGTTCCGTCAGGGAAGCAGAAGTTTCCATTAGCATCTGTTTTCCAGTCATCGTTATGGTCAGGATATGCATCGAAGTCAGCCTTTGTCAAAGTCTTCCACTGAAGGTTGATCTGACTCTCGTCGATAGGAGCCTTGAATGGCTCTACAGCCTGAGTCTGTGGCATACCGGTAACCTCCGCGATAAATCCACCATCGTTAGACTGACCGTCAGAGTTATACTGGGCATTTGGATCATTGGCACTCGGGTGATAAACAACGAGCAGATAACCATTACCGTTACCATACTGTGTCTCATACGAAGCCTTCCACTTGCCGTGACCGTACTCTGGGTGACAGTCCAGGCAAGAACGACGGACACTAGCCGGACCTAGTCCACTAAATGCCTTTGTAGTGTTCTCAGTGTACTGACGCTCGAAGATCTGCTCGCCCTGGAAGAAGAGGTTGAACAAATCCTTATCATTGTCAACAGCCGGGTCCTGGTCAGAGAATGCACTTGAAGAAGTGTTCTCTGTTGTTCCGAGTTGACCACCCGGATACCACTCATCAGCAGAGAAGTTTCCTACTGCCTGACCGAAATAGGCGGCATCAGACTTCTCACCCGGAGCAATGTCATCATCGTCGCTACAACTTGTCAGAGCCATTGCTCCTACAGCTGCACCGAGTAGAAGAAATTGATAGTTTTTTAATCTTTTCATAGTAGAAAAATCTTATTCGTTTTAAAGCCCACGAAACGTGGTCACGCCCGAAGCATGGCCACGTTGTAGAAATGTTTATTGTAAAGTGTTAGCCTTCAATTAGTTTACACTAATATGACGTGAGCACCATGTACCGACAACGTTCAACTCATCGTCGAGAGCCTGAACGGCAGCAATGCAGTCAGCAACCTGCTGATCACCCGGAGCGTCAACGAATGCCTTACCACTTGTCTTAGCCTTCTGAAGAGTATTCAGAGCGTTGTTCAGTGCATTGTTGAGATCGTTGTACAGAGTTGGGTTGTTCTGCTGGAGATAAGTCATCAGAGAGTTCTGTACAGGGCTTACAGTCTCGTTGTTCTCACTAGCACCACGAGTGCCATAGAGGGTATTGCGGATAGAGTAGATATTGTCCTGATAGTCCTGGAATGAACGATGGCTGTAAGGAGACTCGATGTAGTCGGCAGCATCAGCACCTTCCTCACCAACTTCCGGTCTGCCAATAGCTACACGGTAAGCCTGAGCGAGCTTCTGGGTGTATACCTCCTGAGAAATGTTAGAGCAACCACCAACAAAGATGTTGTGAAGGTTCAGAGGCCATGTAGCGAACAGACTGTTTGTACCACCAACGGTTGTTACAGCCTCATCGTATGTTGAACCTGTTGAAGTCTTACCATTGTGAGCAGAACCATTGAGAACCCACTGAGCATTGTTTGTGAGATAAGTCTGGAGATCGTTAGAACCAGTCCACTCATACTCAAGCAGAGCGGTGATGTTCTGAATGTCCTGAGAAACTGCATCAGCGAAAGCAGCCTCATCCTTATTACTAACTGCCTGCAGCTTTGCCTGATTCTGAGCAAGGTTGTCACCCTTAGTGTTCAGACCGTTAGCAAGCTCTTTCTCCTGATTGAACTCAGAAGCAAGGCGGTTCTGACCATTACGGAAGAGAATGAACTCAAGTCCGTGGAAACCAAGAGTAGAGTCGAAGTCGCCGTTGTTCTGATAAACGAACTGGGCACCTGACATGCCACCCTGACCATTGATACCGGCAATAACAGAAGGACTTGTCAAAGCATTAGCCAGCTGAGTCTGGTCAAGTGGCCATGAGTCCATGTGTGGGTCAAGCTCATCGTTTGTTGCAGCACCATAAAGGAATGCCTCGCTCTGCTCCCAGAAACGGCGTGCCTTCTTGAATGCATCGCAACATGCGTCGATGTCACTCTGCTCAACATTTCCAGCCTGGCGCTTTGCATTCAGGGCAGCGCAAGCAGTGTGAAGCTCAACAGCTGCATTGTGCAGGTCGGCATAAGTTGGGTTGACTACATTGTCTACATAGTTGGTAACGATGTTTGACAGTGTGCTGCTACTGCTTGTTACATCAAGCTGAGTAGCATCAGCAGTAGTGTTGTCGTCATCATCACTACAAGAAGTGAAACCCAGTGCGAATGCTCCAAAGAGGAGCATAAGCGCAAATTTTGTTAACTTTTTCATTGTGTTTAAATATAATAGAAGTTAATGTTTGTTTTTACATGAAGAAGCCCTCGTAGGCGATACCGATGTTGAGTGATGGCTCGTCATTGTACGGACTTGTGAGGTCACGGTGGTTGTACTCAGCCTTAATGGCAATCTGAGGAATTGGATAGTAATTTAAACCGAAAGCCCAGATGCGCTTGTTGTAGTACTTACGTGTCTGTGAGTGAACGTAAGAGTTATAATACTCGAAGTGACCGAAGAGATAAAGTTTCTGCTTGTCCTCACGGAGCTTGTTAATCTGTGAGAAGATGTCGTAACCGACTTCGAACATTGTTGCAACAGCATGACTTCCAAACGGAGCGCCCTTGCCTGTCTCGTAAGGAGTGATACCATTTGCAGGGTTACCAGGACGATTAAGATTGTTGATGTAGTCGGCATCGCTAACATATCCATAGTCGACGTTACCACGGGCAATCCAGTTGAACCTGTTGAATGTGAAGTCGAAACTACCGAGGTAGACATTACCCTTGATCTTCTTGTTGGCTCCCGACTCCATGTCATGAGGAACACTATTATGCATTGCCATGCCATAGTAGCCGCTTATAGCCCATCTCAAGCCAGGAATACTGTAGTTGTCTATACGAAGTGAAGCACCATATTTATTGGCTGGCTCAAATTCGTAAGGGCTGTGAGTACCTTTCTGAATCCAGTTGGCACCATCGAAGTGGAAGATGTCGAGACCGGCAAGGAACTGAGCCTCATAACGCCAGTCACCCAGACGACCGAATACAGATGCACCAGTCTGATGCCATGTACAAGGCAGAATTGTGTTCTCGCCCTCAGGACGGTAAACGGTAAAGAAGTTCAGAGGCTCATGGTGAGCATTGGTCAGTCCGAAAGGAACAACGATATGTCCGGCACGGATGTTGAGGTACTTGCCGAAGGACTTCTGCAACCAGAACTGCTCAAGTTCTACCTCGCCGCCTTTCTCCTGTTCATTCTCGAACTCAATAGCCTCATCTGCTTCATATTCAATGGAAGAACCTGTACCACCGTGTTCGAACTCAATCTCTGAGCCCATTGACCATCCCTTGCCGAAATCGTAACCAAGGTAGATTACTGCGTGAGGAATGTCAAATTGCCCGTGACTAGGGTCATTCTTGTAACTTCCCGGTTTAGAGTAGCGGTTACCATTATCACTATAGAACATTCGGCTATAGGTTGCTTCACCATAGCCACCAACACTCAGACGGTGTCCGCCGGCATGGTTCATCACTGAGTCAACTGCGCTTACCTGGGCATTTGCTGTTGTAGCCATACCCAAAGCCAGGACTGCTGATGTGATTCCTAAAGTAAATTTATTCATTGAATATAAATGTGTATGTGAATATGCTATATTATATATACTTGTTAGTTATAACCTGCTTCAAAATCCGAGTGCAAAGGTAGAGAGTCTTAAAAAAGTGAGCAATACCTAAAAATTATGGAATTTTTGTTTTTCTTTGATATTAATACCACATTTTGATTAGCATTATTGGCACTGTATATCAGTAATAGGTAACCACGTGTACTCACTCATGGGGGTTGGTTAGTGAGTTTTTTTCGCTCAATTTGATTTGGATAAATAAACGAAAAAAGTGCAGAAGTATAATTGCGGTCTCGTCAGCAACTTAAACAATATCTTCTTGTAATTGGTGAAATACCGATGAGTTGTTTGTCCGGGAATGGCAATTATCTCTGCACTTATTTTTTTCGTTTGCAAAGGTACAAACTAGCTTTTATTGCGGCAATACTCATTATTTGGTATTGTGCCGTTATCCCCAAAATTAGGTATTTTGCCCCTATAGAAGGTCTATTTGCGGCAAAAAGTTATCCGTTTTATTAGAATTTGTATAATTTTGCATATTGAAAGTATGACGAAAATATTATGAAGAATCAGAAGATGTATGAGGCGGATGACAAGATGATAGTCCTTATCCGCGATAATTATGACCTACTGCAGATTCTTGGCTGCTTTGGCATAAACCTTGGATTTGGCGACAAGACCGTCCGTGAAGTTTGCAATGAGCAGCATGTTGACACATACACTTTCCTTGCCGTTGTCAACTTCACCATCAATGGATACAAAGAGTTCGACGATGCCGACCGCCTGTCGGTATCCACACTGATGCAGTATCTCAAAGCAAGCCATCAGTATTATCTCGGCTTCGAACTGCCTTTCATCCGTCGGGAGTTCACCGAGGCTCTCGATGAAAACGACAATCTCGCACGCCTCATCATGAAACTCTATGACGAGTATGCACGCTCCATACAGAACCACATGAAGTATGAGGAGAAAACGGTCTTCCCATACGTCGATAAACTCCTTGCTGGCGACACGCTTACAAGTGACTTCGACATTGATACATACTCACGCCATCACGGGCAGACCGATCAGAAGTTGGGCGAACTCAAAAACATCATAATTAAGTACTTGCCATCGGACGTTCATCATAATAATCAACTCATGGCTACCCTCTATGACCTCTACAACTGCGAGGACTTTCTTGCACAGCACGCACGTGTCGAAGAGGAGATATTCATTCCCGTGGTCCGTCATCTTGAACAGAAGAGCAAGCAATCGGACGTCTCCGTGACCATCAGCAATATGATAAACAAGAATCCTGATGCAACCGAGGCTCTGAGCAATCGTGAGAAGGATGTCATTATCTGCGTCGTCCAAGGCATGACAAACAAGGAGATTGCCGACCATCTCTGCATTTCCACGAACACCGTCATCACCCACCGCAGAAACATAGCGAAGAAATTGCAGATTCATTCCCCTGCCGGTCTTACTATCTATGCAATAGTAAACAATCTGGTCGACATAAGCAGCGTCAAACTCTGATAAGTTAAGAGTGAAGAACGAAGAGTAAAGAATCAAATACTCCCTTATACAAATACATTATAAAAAGATGGACTTAGCGAACAAAAAAATGGAACGGCCAAAGATGGCTATTGTCGACAGTAATATGCTGGCTGTAATAGGACTCAGGCAGATATTGCAGAACGTTATCCCTATCATGGACGTGCATACTTTCTGCTCGTTCGACGAATTCATGGAAGCCGGTCCCGACAACTACATCCATTTCTTTGTAGCTCAGAACATAGTGCTCGGTCACTTAGACTTTTTCAACAAGAATATTCACCGTACTCTTGTACTTACCCTGTCGAGCAATCCAAAAACGCAAATATCAGGATTCCACAGTTTCTGCGTCAACCAGCCGGAGGACGACCTTATAAAACAGATGCTGAAGATAATGCAGTTCGGACATGCCGGTGGTAAGAACCTGCCGCAAATGCCAGGTGTACTACACAACAAGATTCTCAGCAACAGGGAGATAGAAGTGCTCGCCCTTGTCGTCCAAGGTTACATCAACAAGGAGATTGCCGACAAGTTGAATATCGGGTTATCAACTGTCATAACCCATCGAAAGAATATCACCGACAAGCTAGGAATGAAAAGCGTTTCAGCCCTTACCATCTACGCCGTCATGCATGGCTATGTCGACATCAATCAGATATAAGTTTTCCCTTTTCAACCTATTCTATTTTGCCTTCATTATCAGGGGCGGATCGGTAGAGAAAACATACACCGTCCGTGTATGGTAGGTTTGTCCCGGACGCAGAAGTGTCGAAGGGAAGTGTGGTTTGTTAGGCGAGTCGGCAAAATGAAGTGTCTCAAGGCAAATTGCACACCTGCGTTTGTATTTAATTCCCTTCTTTCCCACCTGATTACCTTTCAGTCCATTACCAGTGTAAACCTGCAAGGCAGGCTCGGTAGTGTATACGGTCAGTGCCCGTCCGCTCTGAGCGTCATACAGTATAGCTGCAGGACGGTTTATATCACCAGCATGGAACAATGAGAAAGCATGGTCGTAACCACCGGTAATCTTCAATTGCTCGTTATCATCATCTATTCTTTCGCCTATCTGTCGTGGCTTGCGGAAATCGAATGGCGTATGCTTCACATTTAGGAAGCTGCCTGTAACATTCTTGTTCTTATCGTACTCGGCTATCTCTTTACTATCGACCCATAAACTCTGCGTTTCCACGCTCCGCTCTGGATTCCCCGAGATGTTGAAGAATGAATGGTTGGCAAGGTTAACCACCGTAGGCTTATTGGTAGTTGCTATGAAATCTATGCTCAGAGCCCCGTCATCTCTGAGGATATACGTCAGTGTCGTGGTAAGTTCGCCGGGAAATCCATTCTCACCATCAGGCGAGACATACCTCAAGGTCAACGACTGAGGACCGACATTCACAACGTCCCACACCCTGTCGGCAAATCCAGGTTTCCCGCCATGAGAGACAACACCCTTTCCATTCTCTTGCAAGTTGTACGTAGTTCCATCAATAGTTATCTTCGGACCGATTATACGACCTATATACCTGCCTACCGTTGCACCGAAGTTCTGTCCCTTGGTGTGGTAATCCCATACATTATCATAACCGAGTACTACGTCTTCCATTCGTCCATTCCAGTTGGGCTCCATGAGCGAGACAAGACGAGCCCCATAGTTGGTGATACAAGCCTCCTCGCCCTTAACGTTTTTAAGAGTGTACAGAGCTGTTTGTTTCCCGTCGATGAATGCAGAGAACTTCGATGGGTCAAGCCCGGATAATGTCGTTTGAGCCACGCCGACAACGCATATTTGCAAAGCAAATGCAAAGAGCAATATCCTTAGGTCTTTAATGATTCTCATAGCGGTAATTTCTTTTTGCAAAGCTACTAAAAATCAACCGTAGTACAAAATAAAAAGAGAAGTTTATTTTGAATTGTCCTTTCTTTCCTTTACCTTTGCATTCATTAACAATCACTTTTAGACCTATGAACTTCTTAAAGAAACTGTTCGGTACTCACCATGATGAAACCGGCGAAAAGGAAACTGAGACAAAGGAGAAAAACTTCGACGTACTTAAATACGACGGTGTGCGAGCTCTGCACACGGGACAGTACGACTATGCCATCAAGTGTTTCCGCCACGCCCTCGATATTGAAGATGACCTTGAGATTCACGACTATCTCTCTCAGGCTTACATCCGCAACAACGAGCTTCTTCCGGCTTACAAGGAACTGCAAGTACTGGCTGATGCCGAACCCGACAATCAGGAAATTTTCATCCGTATGACAAGCGTAGCATACATGACAGAAGACTATGATGCCATGGCGGACGCTTGCCGACATGCCCTCGACATAAACAAGGACAACCCTGTAGTCTATCAGTTCTACTCACGCGCCTATCGTGGCAAGGGAGATTATGTCAATGCACTCGCTATGATAAACAAGGCGATAGAGCTCGACGATAAGTATGTCGATGCCTACGAGCTGCGTGGTGACATTCTGTTGGAGATGGGCGACATAAACGGTGCTGACCGTGACGCACAATGGCTTCTTGAGCATACCGAAAACGACGAGGACGTATTCCTGTTCAAGGCGAGAATTGAGCGCGCACGCGAGAACTATAAGGAAGCCGTCAAGTACTACGACAAGGTAACCGATGTCAATCCTTTCCGAATAGAGGCTTTCCGTGAGCGAGGTGCGGTGAAACTGGCTATGGGCGACAAGGAAGGTGCCGATGAGGATGGCAGAAAACTTTTGGAACTGAGTCCTGACGAGGTACAGGCTGAAGAGCAGAAGGAAGAAGCCAGGCAGGAAAGCAAGGAGAATCCTACTTCTTAAACACATCCAAGATTATTTTTTATAAAAAACATTGCAAATCGTTTGCAAATATGAAATAAAAGTTATACTTTTGCATTCGTAAACGAAACAAAAAGCAAATTATGAAGCTATACGCATCTTATTATTATTTTTACTTTGCAAGAAATTGTGAAGCGGGAAGTTGCGTGTAGATTTTCAACTTAGGATTTAAGAACAAACAGAAAATTAATATATAACGAAACGGTCCCGCCCCATCAAGGAGCTGGACCGTTTTTTGTTTGAGTATGAAAAGAATAGCAATACAAGGAGAACTTGGCAGTTTCCACGACATAGCTGCCCATCAGTACTTCGCCGGAGAACAGTTGCAGCTTATCTGCTGCGACACCTTCGAGGATGTATTCCGCAGTGTCAAGGACGACCCCACAGTAATAGCGATGCTCGCTATAGAGAACACTATTGCGGGGAGCCTGCTCCACAACTATGAGCTGCTTCGCATGTCGGGCACGACGGTCGTCGGTGAGCACAAGCTTCACATACAGCACTGCATCTGTTGTCTTCCTGATGACGACTGGGACTCTATAACCGAAGTCCACTCCCACCCTGTAGCTCTCATGCAGTGCCGCCAGTTCCTGGCAAAGCACACGGAGATGAAAGCCGTCGAAGCTGAGGACACCGCAGGAGCAGCACAACATATCGCCGAGAACGGTCTTCATGGACAAGCAGCAATTTGCAATGCGTCGGCAGCAAAGATGTATGGGATGAAGATTCTGGAGGACAGCATCGAAGACAACAAACATAACTTTACCCGATTCCTCGTAACCTGCAACCCGCAGAAAGCTTCCTTTGTCCGCCCGCTTGAAGATGTCGACAAGTCAAGTCTGGTCTTCTCCCTGCCGCATCAGGAAGGGAGCCTGAGCAAAATTCTCACTATTCTCTCTTTCTACGACATAAACCTCACCAAGATACAAAGCCTGCCTATTATCGGGCACGAATGGGAATACCTGTTCTATGTCGATGTTACATTCGACAATCTCACGCGATACCGTCAGTCCATCGACGCTATAACCCCATTGGTAAAAGACATAAAGATTCTTGGAGAATACAAAGAAGCAAAGTAACATGAAACCAGCCGAAAGAATTAACGAGATACAAGAGTACTACTTTTCACGCAAGTTGAAGGAAGTAGCTAAACTGAATGCCGAAGGACAAGACATTATCAGTCTTGCCATCGGAAGTCCTGACATGCCGCCATCGGAGCAGACTATCGACAAGCTCTGCGAGGTGGCTCACAATCCTAACGCCCACGGCTATCAGCCCACATCTGGCATTCCGGAGCTCAGAAAGGCTATGGCGGGATTCTACAAGCGCACGTACGGAGTAGATGTCGATTGGGCAAAAGAGTTGCAACCGATAATTGGCTCCAAGGAAGGAATAATGTATGTTACCTTGGCTTTCTGCAATCCCGGCGACGAAGTTCTCATCCCTGACCCCGGATACCCTACTTATACGGCCATAAACAAGATATTCGGGACAAAGATTAACTATTATGACCTTCGGGAGGACAACGGCTGGCAACCAGACTTTGACGCATTGGAGAAGATGGACCTAAGCCACGTTAAGGTGATGTGGACAAACTATCCGAACATGCCGACAGGCGGAAATGCAAGGATGGAAACTTTCGAGAAACTCGTCGACTTTGCCAATCGGCATGATATTGTCGTCGTCAACGACAATCCTTACTCTCTCATCCTCAACGAACACCCTATGAGTCTTATGCAGGTACCCGGCGCAAAGGAGCATTGCATTGAGTTCAACTCTATGTCGAAGAGCCATAACATGCCTGGTTGGCGTGTGGCAATGATGATAAGCAATCCAACATACATTTCTTGGATGTTCAAGGTACAGAGCAACATTGAGAACGGAACATTCCGTGGCATTCAGCTAGCAGCCGCTGAGGCATTCAACACGAATACACCGGAATGGCATCACGAGAACAACATAGAGAATTACCGTCGTCGCCGTACTATTGCCGAAGGGATAATGCATGTCCTCGGTTGTACTTTCGACCCGACACAAGTTGGTATGTTCCTCTGGGGAAAGATTCCTGACAAGTATGAGGATGTAGAGCAACTCACCGAGAAAGTCCTCCACGAGGCTCGTGTCTTCATAACCCCGGGATTCATCTTCGGCAAGAACGGACGCCGATATATCCGCATCTCCCTCTGTGCCAAGGACGATAAGATAAAGGAAGCACTAGAGAGAATAAAGAAGGTATTTAAATAGGAACTTAAAAAAACAAAACGATATGGAATTAGACCTTGAACCATTGAATCTTCCGAGTGACAACGAACGCCCTTCATGTGTCATCGCAGGACCATGCTCAGCAGAGACCGAGGAGCAAGTACTCACCACAGCAAAGCAATTGGCAGCTAAAGGCTGTCACATGTTCCGTGCAGGAATTTGGAAGCCACGCACAAAGCCAGGAGGCTTTGAGGGCAACGGCGAGAAGGCTCTCCCATGGATGCAGGAGGTAAAGAAGGAAACGGGTATGCTCACTGCTACAGAAGTGGCAACCCCTGAACATGTGGAGTTAGCACTGAAATACGGAATTGATATTCTATGGGTCGGAGCCCGCACATGCGCTAACCCGTTTGCCATGCAGGCTCTTGCCGACAGTCTGAAAGGTGTTGACGTACCGGTACTCGTTAAGAACCCGGTCAATCCAGACCTTGAGTTGTGGATTGGTGGAATGGAGCGCATCAACCAGGCTGGCATTAAGCGTTTGGGAGCCATCCACCGCGGATTTTCCAGTCCTGACAAGAAGATCTACCGCAATCTGCCTATGTGGCAGATTCCTATCGAGCTACATCGCCGCATTCCAAATCTGCCGATAATCTGTGACCCTAGCCATATAGGTGGACGACGTGACCTTATTGCTCCTCTCTGCCAGCAGGCAATGGATCTGGGATTTGACGGACTTATCGTCGAGAGCCATTGCAACCCCGATGAGGCGTGGAGCGATGCAAAGCAGCAGATTACTCCTGACGTACTCGACTATATCCTGTCATTGCTCGTTATCCGTGATGAGCACACAACCACTGAAGGTATCCGTCAACTCCGTGGTCAAATCGACGAAATAGATAACGATCTCATGGACTTGCTTGCTAAACGTATGCGCGTGTGCCGTGAGATTGGAGTATACAAGAAGGAGCACAATATGACAGTTCTTCAGGCAAATCGTTATAAGGAGATTCTGGAGAAGCGTGGCGCTCAGGGCAGTCTTATCGGCATCGACCCTGAATGTATCGCCCACATCTTCGAGCTTATCCATGAGGAATCAGTCCGTCAGCAACTTGAGATAGTCAACCAATAAAATCCACATGAGAATATTAGTTATGGGAGCAGGCAAGATGGGGTCATTCTTCATCGACCTGCTCAGCTTCGACCATGAAGTCGGAGTTTACGAGAAAGACCCAAAGCGCATGCGGTTTACATACAACTGCCAGCGCTTCCAGACATTAGACGAGGTTAAGGAGTTCAACCCTGAGCTCGTAATCAATGCCGTTACAGTAAAATATACTATTCCTGCATTCGAGGAAGTTTTGCCTTATCTGTCGAAGGACTGTATAATTTCTGATATAAGTTCGGTGAAGACGGGACTGAAAGACTGGTATGACAAGAGCGGTCACCGGTATGTATCGACGCACCCTATGTTCGGACCTACTTTTGCCAACCTCAATCAACTAAGTGAAGAAAATGCCATCATAATAACAGAAGGTGATTATATGGGTCGCATCTTCTTCAAGGATTTATACTCTAAGCTGGGACTGAACATCTATGAGTACACTTTCGAGGAACATGATAAGACGGTGGCTTACTCACTGAGTATTCCGTTTGTTTCAACGTTCGTCTTCGCGGCTGTGATGAAGCATCAAGACGCACCGGGAACGACCTTCAAGCGCCACATGCAGATTGCCAAAGGTGTACTGAATGAGGACGATTACTTGCTTCAGGAGATTCTCTTCAACCCTTACACTCACGACCAGGTGGCTAAGATCCGTACCGAGTTGAAGGAATTACTGCAAATCATCGACAATAAGGATGCTGCAGGCATGAAAGCCTATCTGACGAAGATTCGCAACAACGTAAAGCAGGATATTGAAATTAAGCACAATTAAGACTGACTCTTGATAAAATGTATCGGCAAATTTTTAGGAAGTCATTACGGCAATGGCAACAGTTTATTCCAGTATTTCTGTTGCTCTTTGTCATAATCAACCTGTCCTGCATAACCGATACAAAAGCCCAAACAAGGTTCTCGGTTGTTGAGTTAAACACCGAGAACCTTTTTGATACTCTTCATGATGCAGGCAAGAATGATTATGAGTTTCTGCCTCAATCCACCCATAGATGGACTACATACCGTTATTGGGAGAAACTGAATAAAATAGGGCAAGAGCTGATTGCTTGTGGTCAGGACTCAACCGGATGGGCATTGCCGGATATAATTGCATTGTGTGAGGTTGAAAACGACTCTGTTTTACGTGACCTCACCAAGCGTTCTGTCTTACGAAAAGCACGCTATGAGTACGTAATGACCAATTCGCCCGACGAACGTGGTATTGATGTTGCACTACTCTATTCCCCTTTCTCCTTTGCTTTGCTAAATCATAATTCTTTTCGGATAAAACCAATAAAGGATATGCGTCCTACAAGGGACATTCTCTATGTTTCAGGAAGGATTATAACCGGCGACACATTGCATTTTCTCGTCGTTCATGCTCCAAGCCGGTCGGGTGGCGAAAAGTTCACACGCAAGAACAGGCTACTCGTGGCTGAAAGGCTTTGTCAGACTATCGACTCCATCAGAAATTCTTCACCTAGTGCTTACATCATAGCCCTTGGAGACTTCAATGACTATTCTGACAGTCCTTCTCTCGGGCTCATTTATTCCCACGACATGGTCAATGTTTCCGCCAACGCCAAAGGTAACAATGGTGCTAAGGGCACTTATCGCTATCATGGGAAATGGGGAAGTCTCGACCAAATAATCATTAGCCGTAACCTAGCCTCCAAACTCCATCATTGCCGCGTCATCGATGACAAGTTCCTACTTGAACCCGACTCCAAATATGGCGGCTTCAAGCCCTATCGCTTCTACATGGGTCCCAAATACAATGGTGGTTACAGTGATCACCTACCGCTAAAACTAGACTTGAAGCTATAAAATAAAGACAAGAGCATCTTTCATAACTAGCTAATAGACAACACGTTGCAAAAGCACACCAAATAAAGTTCTAAAAGATACCCAATTAGGTCGTAAAAGATACCCAATTAGAAGATAAAACGGTATCTTTTACAAGCTAATCGGGTATCTTTTAGAGCGTAAAAGATACCCGATTAGAAAGCGCTTGATTATCAGTAGGATTTAAGAGGGTATAATGTAAATATG
>OMZV01000041.1 GCA_900315635.1 uncultured Prevotella sp. | reverse complement strand
GGAACAACTTCTTATTATTGTATTCTGCAAAACTGTCAGGGTACTCTTTGGATGTATATCCATTCAATTGCACTAAGGCAAAGTGCTGGTAAAAGCCTTTCTCGTCTTTTGTGTTGTACTTCGTTTGGTATCTAGAAAGTAAATCCTTTAACGAGTTTACCCAATACATGTCGGAAAGGAGTTTAACTCCAATACTTGACATTAGACAGTCGGACTCTAGTCTTAGGGACTTTTCCTTTTCTTCACATATTTCCTTTGTGCTTTCAGCAGAGAGTATCTTTGGAAGCCATTTGTTTATGTGCTCTACATATCCGGGATTCTTGGACAATATGATTATATCTGCCTTGAAAGGATTGCCCCAGAAAGGCTCAGGAGGAACTTCTAATATCAGTCTCCTTCTATTCTCTTCGGGATGATTGTCATTGTAATTTCGAATAATGTCTTCTTCACCTTCGAAAATGTATTTGCCACTTTCGTCCCAAAGATTATTGACCTTCAACTTTGCCCAGCCATTATTCTCTTTGAGTTCTTGTATGGTTTTGTATTTACCCATATTTCTTTGTTTTATTTACTGTATAGCAGTGGTTTTTAATTCATTGGGCAAAGATAGCACTATTTGACGGGATTTGCAATTATTTGGCGGAATTTATTGTACCTTTGTCGGCTGTTAATAGAATTGAAAGAACTATGGGAAAATATACATACGTTTAACTGGCTCTCTGATGCTTACGACTGAATGGAGCGACTGGAGCAACTGCAACTACTATTGGATACAAAGTGTTTATGTCCGTCCGGAGAGCCGTCATCAAGGGGTGTTTAAAGAACTGTTTGATTTTGCAAAGACCATAGCGCAGTCAGAAGGTGCCGGTGCGCTGCGCCTCTATGTTGACCATCATAATGTGAATGCGCAAAGGTTTACCAGTCGCTTGGTATGCATGAGAGCCATTATCTGATGTAGCTTTATCTTCTCATAATCGGCATATTGTGTGTCGTTGAGAATTGCCTTTAACTCCTTGTCATATCCCCACTCAGGCTTTAAATGCTGGCGCCTTTTGTTTGGCATAATGAAAATCTTGCAGTAATTTTGCATGGCGTAAATGAACTAGAACAAGAGAAACTAAACTAAAATGAGCAAGACTTCTTTCAAGGAAGAAATAGCGGATTTTAAGAAGCGGGGCGGAGAATTCTGCTTCACATTCGGTGATGTGAAATTGCCCGTTCTGTACCATGAGGCGATAAACGTGATTGCAGTCAGAATGCCAGCCCGTGAGGTTATTGTTCCCGTTGACTATAATCTCAATTTGGGCGATAACCTCGACCGCCTTATGAATAAGCTTCTTGAAATGTACCCACAGCTAACTGAATAATATCATGGAACAGCAGGAGAATAATCTTTATCAGCAGATAATAGCCGGTATTTACCAATTGGTTAATGGCGAAGGCGGTGGTAACCGAATCGTTGGTATGTCAGTTGACAGTGATGATAATGCCATTATCGTCCAGCATGTTGAGATGTCCGAACATTTCCGCCAGTCGCTTATGGATGATATAAAAGAGCAGATCTCCGAATGGCGTGTTAATCCTTTCTCTGAAATTACTCCGGAGGGAAAGAACAAGATAAAGTTCTGGCTTTTGCCTGAGAATGAAATAGAAAAGGCTTACAAGCAGCAGAGCCTGTAAGCCTGATTATAATCATCCCATCATCCGATCATCCATCATCTAGTCATCCCATCATCCATCATCTATTCATCCCATCATCCCATCATCCATCATCTAGTAACCCCATCATCCCATCATCCAATCATCCAATCCTACTTAGTCGTTGACGTTCCGACGGTATGTCCGTAGCGGTCTTTATAAGTCGTGGTTGAGCGGTTGTTGCCGGTTGACCTTGTCTGGCTGCTTCCGGTAACGTGTCCGTAACGGTCCTTATATATCGTGGTGGTTCCGTTATAGCTCGGGCGCGTGGTGCTTGAGCCAGTCGTATGACCATACTCATCCTTGTAAGTCGTCGTACTCTGACCGTTGTAGCCGGGTCGTGTCTCACTCTTGCCGGTAACATGACCGTATCGGTCCTTATATACCGTGGTCTTGTTGCCCCGGCTGTCGGTCGTTGTCGTTGCAGTTCCGGTAACGTGCCCATATCTGTCTTTCTGAGTTTCAACCGTCCTGTTGCTCTGTGCGCTGATGTTCAGTGTAGCCATCATCAGCATTGCTATAAATAGTATCCGTTTCATAAGCGAGTCGTTTTGTTCAACGTTGCAAAATTACTTCATTCCGCAGAAACTTTCAAGGGGAATCGCCTATCATATAGTAGTGAAATCCCTATATTTAATTGTAATGATAACTTATGTTACCAAATATTATTGCCAAACAAATGCCAATTTGTTCATGCAGGCGGATGGAACAGTTTTTGTTCGGTAGTTTATGGAAACTTTAAAGCATTGAGGTTATGAGAGCAAACATCAAGATTAACGGAATGAAGAGAGTTGTAATCGTCGGTTGCGGACTAGGCGGACTGAAGCTAGCGACCAGCCTCCGCAATTCCGGCTATCAGGTTGTGATTGTCGATAAGAACAATTACAATCAGTTTCCGCCGCTTATATATCAGGTGGCATCGGCAGGACTGGAGCCAAGTAATATTTCTTTCCCAATCAGAAGAATATTCCAAGGCTACAAGAACTATTACTTCCGTATGGCTGATGTGAAAGGCATCGACTCAAAGGAGAAGTCAATAAGCACATCGGTAGGTACCATCCATTACGATTACCTTGTTCTTGCTATGGGTGGAACGACAAACTTCTTCGGCAACAAGGATGTTGAGAAGAATTCATTTCCAATGAAGACGGTCGAGGACGGAATGAGGCTGAGAAACCATATCCTTGAGACGCTGGAGCGTGCTGAGACTGAGGAAGACCCAGAGAAACGTCAGAAGTATATGAATTTCGTGATTGTCGGAGGCGGTCCTTCGGGCGTTGAGATAGCCGGTGCGCTGGCAGAAATGAAGAAGAATATAGTTCCACGTGACTATCCTGACCTTGCCGACAAGATGCATATCTACCTTGTTAATGCCGGCGACAGGCTTCTGAAATCAATGGACAAGAAATCATCCACTACCGCAGAGAAAGACTTGAGAAAAATGGGCGTGCATATCCGCAATGGCTGGCGTGTGAATGACTACAAGGATGACGTTGTCTACATAAACAACGGCGAGACGATAAAATCTGCAAGCGTTATTTGGGTCAGTGGCATCAAGGCAAATGCCATTGATGGCATTCCAAATGAATCTGTCGGACATGCCGGTCGTTTGCTCTGCGACCGCTTCAACCGTGTCAAGGGACTGGATGATGTATTTGCTATCGGCGACCAGAGCCTTATTGAGGGTGATCCGGAATGGAAACTCGGTCATCCGCAACTTGCCCAGGTTGCACTGCAACAGGCTGAGAATGTAGCAAGAAACATAAAGCGGAAGGACAAAGGCGAAGAACTCAGGCCGTTTGTCTACAAGAATCTTGGAACGATGGCTACCATCGGTCGTAAGCGTGCTGTTGCTGAGATCGGCAATGCGAAGTTTGGCGGACTTACGGCATGGCTTCTTTGGCTGGTTGTTCACCTCCGCTCTATCTTAGGGGTAAAGAACAAGTTCTTCGTTCTCCTGAACTGGATGTGGAATTACTTCTATTACAAGCAGAGCCTAAGACTCATCCTGAAATGATGGCAAACGGCTCTGCCCGGTTTATTTGCCATGCAGCACAGGAGATGTGGAATCCTTCCTGTGCTCATCTTTCTTTAAACTGGATGTTACGCAATCCGGCTGGGAAAGTGTCCTTGAGGTAAGGAAAGGGTCGTTCCAGCCATACTTATCATCAAGGTCTCTTGTAAAACGCTGATAATCCAAGTTCATAGTTACCTCCTTTTCTAAATTCTAATTCTAAGGCAAAAATAATCATTTAAATTGAGAAAAAGTAGAAAATTATAGTAACTTTGCAAATTATTAATATGTTGTAACATGAAGAAGATAATAACCATACTACTTGGCTTACTGGGATTTGTATCCAGCGCTAATGCTCAGTTTGATTCTATCAAAACAGTTTCTGCGGATGAGTTTGCCCATATAATAAAGTCAGATTCCGTTATCCTTGTTGATGTGAGGACCGCAGACGAATATAATGCCGGTCATATAGAAGGCGCTAGGAACATTGATGTTCTAAAGGACGATTTTAATAATATTGCGACTACATCATTGCCTAAGGATAAGGAAATTGCTGTGTATTGCCGTTCCGGTAAAAGAAGCATGAAGGCTGCCAACATACTTGCAAAAGATGGTTTTAAGGTCATTAACCTCAAGGGAGGCTGGCTTGAGTGGACAGTTTATAAAAGCAGGAATTAGACCATGAAAGAATTCTTAATCTACCTTGTCATTGCCAATGCATTGACATTCATTATTTACGGCATTGACAAATTAAAGGCAAAGGAACATTGGTGGCGCATTTCTGAGTTTACGTTGCTGCTTTTGGCTGTTGTGGGCGGCAGTATTGGCGCATGGCTGGGTATGAAAGTCTGGCATCGTTACTTATCTTTCTCGAAATACCTGCGTGCTTCCTCCATATCCTGTACAATTTCCATTGTGCCAAGGTAATTGCCGGAGCTGTCACGCACAGCCATATACTTCACGAGAGTAGCCCTACCGTTCTTCATTAGCCATACCGGAACCAGGTCGCGACGTCCGTTACGGAAGTCATCAATGATGGCACGCACCATCGGCTCGACCTTTGGAGGATGGCAAGTGAAGACCTCGCGCCCTAGGGCAGTGAGCGGACGCTTGAATTCTTTGTGACCTTCATTGAAATAGCGGTTTATATTGTCGGCGTCGACGAATGTAATCTCAAATGGCAGAGTGTTGAGAAGTGCTGTAAGCTGTTCAATGGTAAAGCTGCCGGTTGGGAGATTTATAATTCCGTCATTGCTAACTTTTTTGTTATCCTCTTTGTTCGTTCTTTCAGCATCTGCCCAAGTCAAAGGCTTAACATCAAGGCAAACGGCATAGTCCCTTGAGTCACGGTAGATCTGTTTCCATTCTTCTTCGGAAAAATTTGCAGCACATACGGGGAAAAGGATATTGTCTTCCTTGTAAATCATTTCATTCATTCGCTGTAGAACGGCACGCACCCTTCCTTTCCATTCGTCATCGTGGTCAGTCGCCTTTATCAATGAAGAAAGTTCCGAACGGATTTCTCCATCCAAAGTCCACATAACCTGTGACGGACCGATAATTCCGTATCTGGCATTCAGCATCGGATAGAGCAAGTCGCCTTTCTTTGCATAGTGTACTGCTGCCTCGCGGATCTTTTCCAATGTCTCAGAGCAGTCTATGTTATTTCCCAATTGCTTACGGGCTGTATCAATAAGCGATTTCAACGCTTGGTTCTCACGTGTCATAGTCTGTAACGGATGACCGTCAACGGCTATAAGCGCTGTTGCTTTGGTCGCATTTTCCTTTGCCATTGCAATGGTCGACTGCTCCTGCTCTTTTGCCTCTTTTATCTTGTCATGGAAGAGAGCTGAATGAACATCACAAAGTTTCTGTACTTGCTTTAGCGGTGCACCTTCATGCAGCAGTTCCTGTTCGGCGCTCATAATCTCTGAGGCATCAACGGAACGGAAGGCATTGACAAAATCAGCACGAACATCTTCCAATGACTCGCCATTATTCAATCGTGTCAGATAACTTTTCAGAAGCTCAAGCCGGTTATTGCTATCCTCAGTCGAATGAGGGTTGTCTTCATTATGGGAACTATCATTGGGGACATTTATAACTTCAAAGCCTTCAGCCTTAAATCTGTCCACGATGCTGTCCAAGTCTATTTTCTTGAACTTGGTACCTTTAGGTATGGTCATCAGCTTGCCAACAGAATTGAGTACTGCTTTCTTTCGGATTTCGCTGAGTCCTGACTCCGACATTATATCGATGATTTCAGGGTACTCCTTCACAAGCTCATAAACACTTTTTTTTAAGTCTAATATCTTAGCCATAACGTATCTTCTTTATTTTTTGTGCAAAGTTAGCACCCTTTGTGAGTACATAAAGATAACATTTGTTACTCGGGCATATTAAAGTAAGTTAAAGCTCTTTTGTAGATAGAAAACAAAAAAGGCAATCGGTTGGGATTGCCCTTGAGAGGAATGGCATTGAAAAATCTATTCCTCATTATAGGAGATTGCCGGATGACGAAGGCGAATGATAGCGTTACTACTCGAACAGCGACTCACTCTCGGAGCTTGTGCCCGCAAGCTCAGCCCTGACGAGATCTATGAGATTCTCGAAGAGAGCAAATAAAAAAATAAATATCCTCAATCGTCCAAATGGGCGATTGAGTTTTGGATGCACTTCGTGCTTTCCTGAAAAAATCGAAGATTTTTTTATTTGTTGGATTTGTTGATTAATTATTTAATTTGTATGATTGCAGATATTCATCATAAAAATCGCAAATAAGGACGACGGCGAATCGGAGTTCGCCGCACCTACTTTAGCTTAGACCCACAATCTTTCCGTCGACAACATCGATACGGTTGGCTTGTGGGTCCTTAGGCAAGCCCGGCATACGGAGAATGTTTCCGGCAATGGCGACGATAAGACCCGAGCCACTATTGATGACAATGTCGGCAACATCCAGCCGGAAACCATCAGTAGGACCGTAAGCCTTGGCGTTGGTCGAGAAACTGTACTGGGTCTTCGCAATACAAACAGGCAACTTCTCAAGTCCGAGCCGATAGATATTAGCCAACTGTTTCTTTGCCTTGGCTGAATAGGTTATCGAGCCAGCACCATAGATATTGCGGGCAACAGATTCGATTTTAGACTCGACATTATCGTCATCATTATATAATAGGTGAAGGGGTTCAGAAGGATTTTTGTCGATAGTGTCAACAACCGTCTGTGCAAGAGCCTTAGCCCCTTCGCCTCCTTTTGCAAAGGCTTCGTTGACAGCAAAGCCAACATGCAGGTCGTCCTCACAATGACGGCGGACAACCTCAATCTCTTCATCAGTATCACTGGCGTATTTGTTGAAAGCCACAACGATACGCTGACCGAACCGCTGTAGGTTTCCGACATGCTTATCGAGATTCCAGAAACCATTTGCAGCACCTTCCACATTAGGCTCTTTAATCTTTTCGTATTGCACACCACCATGCATCTTCAAAGCCTGAAGAGTAACGACAAGCACGGTAAGGTCGGGCTGTAATCCCGCACGACGGCACTTGATGTCATAGAACTTCTCGGCACCAAGGTCAGCGCCGAATCCAGCCTCTGTTATGGCATAGTCGCCGTAGGTAAGTGCCATCTGGGTTGCAACGACACTGTTACAACCATGAGCGATGTTAGCGAACGGTCCGCAATGGACGAACGCCGGTGTGCCGTCAGTGGTCTGCACGAGATTTGGCTGAAGGGCATCCATCAGAAGGGCGGTGATGGAGCCCTCGATTCCCATGTCGCGGACAAAGAAAGGCTTATCGTTATAGTCGAATCCGAGAAGGATGTTCCCTATTTTCTTCTTCAAGTCGTCGATGCTTGTGGCAAAGCAAAGTATTCCCATAATCTCCGAGGCAGAAGTAATGTCAAAGCCTGTCTGAGCCGGAATGCCATTTGTCAACGGACCGAGACCGGTAACAATCTGACGAAGACTCCGGTCGTTGACATCCTCTACCCTCTTCCACAGTACTTGTTTCAGACGGAAACCATCGGCGGCATGCTGATACAGATAGTTATCGAGAAGCGCGGCAATCATGTTGTTGGCTGAAGTAATGGCATGGAAGTCGCCTGTGAAGTGAAGGTTAATCTTCTCCATTGGCAATAGTTGGGCGTATCCTCCACCGCATGCCCCACCCTTTTGTCCGAAGCAGGGACCAAGAGAAGGCTCACGAAGAGCCACCACGGCACGCTTGCCAATCTTGTTCATTCCCAAGGCAAGCCCAACGCTAACGGTTGTCTTTCCTATTCCCGCTTTTGTTGGTGAGATAGCTGTAACGAGTATGAGGTGGTGTTGCTTCATCTTCGCCTTGTCAATACACGACAACGGAACTTTGGCGATGTATCTGCCATAAGGCTCAATGACATTCGGGTCAATGCCCATTTCACGGGCAATGTCAGCTATGGGTCTCAAAGGAGTGCTTTGAGCAATTTCAATATCAGATTTCATAATAGTCGATAAAAGTCAGGGGTGCAAAGGTAATAATTTTTTTTGATTATAAAGAATCTACAAACTGTCTATTACAAGCCATATATTCAATGCCGTGACGATAATCGCCAGTCCATAGAGCAAGCAAGTGTTCCATGTCTTGTTGGCATATTGTCCCATGACGCGCTTCGATGAGGTTAGGCTAACCTGGAGGAAAACGGTAAATGGCAATTGCAAAGAGAGAACCATCTGTGAGACAAGCAATCCCTGAAACGGGTCGCCGATGAAGATGATGATGAGCAATGATATACCATAACTGAGAGCAATACCAACGATTGAGTGAGGGTCGCGGGAGTTATAGCTCTCCGAGAACATTCCGGAGAATATAGAACCTGCCGCCATTCCCGATGTTATGGTACTCGAGATACCAGCCATAAGTAGGGCGAAAGCGAAGATAGTGCCTGCATTATTGCCGAGAAGTGGAGTCAGAAGTTGCTGAGCCTGAGACAAATCGGTTACATGCTCACCACGAGAGAAGAATGTTGTTGCGGCAAGGAGAATCATAGCCGAATTGATAGCCCATCCTACAATCATCGAGAAGAGCGTATCGAAGAACTCATAGTGCAGCGCCTGCTCGATGTCCTTCTTGCCTTTCTTGTTTATCTCACGGCTTTGCACAATCTCGGAATGAAGGAAGAGATTATGCGGCATGACGACAGCACCGAGCACACTCATTATAATCAATAGCGAGCCTTGAGGCACACTGGGCTTTACCCACCCAACTGCAGCTTGTCCCCAGTCGACATTGACAAGGAAAAGCTCATAGATGAACGACAGGCCAATCACTGACACGAAGCCGATGATGGCACGTTCCATCCGTTCGTAAGTGTTGGTGAAAAGCAATATCGTACAGGTTATAACGGCGATGATGCTTCCCCATACGATAGGAATGTCGAACAGCATTTGCAGGGCAATTGCCGAACCGAGAATCTCTGCCATGGAAGTAGAAATGCTCGCAAGGACAGCTGAGCCGATGATAGGACGTGACACCCATTTAGGAGTATACTTAGTTGCTGCCTCCGACAAACAGAGACCTGTAACAATACCGAGGTGAGCAACGTTATGTTGCAAGGCTATAAGCATTATTGTAGAAAGGGTTACGACCCACAATAGCGCATAGCCGTATTCAGAGCCTGCGGCAAAGTTTGTTGCCCAGTTCCCCGGGTCTATAAAGCCCACAGTGACAAGGAGTCCCGGACCAATGTATTTCAGAATATCCAGACCGCCAAGAATGTGCTTATGGTCTTTTCGCTTAAGCTCTTTAATCAGGTTGATCATAAAAAATTGTGTATGTTGGTTTCAGGCTGCAAATTTACTAAAAATTCTAGATTCCAAACATTATCAACCAATAAATCATCAAAAAGGCAAAAACATTCGTTTCTGTAATGTCAGGTTCTCAATGAATGGAAAGTTATTTGTTGTTTAATCCCCAATTTCTACCGTTTAGTAATCCGCCCGATTATTTATTCCATTTAATTCGTATATTTGCACAGACAGATTAATTATCCTAATAACTACTTTGATTATCAACCCTCTAAACTATGCAAATGATGAAGAAACTAAATCTTACAAGCCTCTTGGGCATTCTGACAATGCTGTTCCTAGTGTAGTGTCCTATTCATATTGACTTGTATCTATATGAGTAACTACTCAGCACCCCCCAGTATGATGCGGGTACCTACCGCGTTAATTTTTCACAA
>OMZV01000015.1 GCA_900315635.1 uncultured Prevotella sp. | reverse complement strand
CAAGGTCATTCAGATATTTGTTATCATCCTTATTGCTACAACCATACAGCGCAAAAAGACTAAGTACTATTCCTAATATGTATGTTATTTGTCTCATTCAGATTTGCATTTTCGGTCAGATTAATTGAACTGCTATTCAATAATCTGTTGCAAACGTACAAAAAATATAAGAAATACAGAACTTTTTTGTGGGAAAAATGTTTTTTGAACATATTGTTGACAAACGCTGCTGCCGCAAGCTCAACTGTCGAGTGATGTCCAATCATCAGCGTGTCGGCGAAGGCGAGGACGATAGAACCGAGCTGCCCAATGACAATGGGCATGCCGAGCAGAACAAGTGGTTTGTAGAAAGATGTGTACGATTTGATACTTCTGGTCTGGTGCAGCTGACAGTGCCAAATGGGGACTTGAGATCCTTGGTATGGGTATCATTGATTCGCTCCGTCATGAGTGCATCATGCTTGGTGCATATCAGACTCCAAATGCAGATGCCTTGTCGTCTAAGGATATTTGCAAGGACGGTGACCCTGCAAGACATATTATATCAACAGCCAGCGTGCCAATATGCGCAAGAAGCTAGGATTGAAATCGTCAGAGAACTTACAAAAGGCGCTGCAACAAAGGCTCGATGGTAAGAAATAAAGATTACTCTACCTTCCACTCGTCAATGGTGTGCTTGTCAGTGTTGAAGCGGACACCGACTTTGACGACCTTACGCCCATCTGTGAGATACGGAGTCGCATAGCCATTATCATTGATCTGCTTCAAGGCATTCTCGGCGGTATCGTTGACTTTCAGTTCCATGACATAAATGGTGTCGGGCATAAGGACAACCATATCTGTACGACCACCGGCAACCTTGACTTGCGTGCGTACATAGACGTTCAGCATTGAGAAGATAAGATAGAAAGTATATTCATAGAATCCTTCCTTGGTCGTTGCTTCGGCGAGTTTCTTCTTAAAGCCTTCAACGTAAGGGATGCCGGCGAGGTACGACTGCATGTGCCGCATGGCGAGGTCGATGTCGTTGGCTTTAAGCGCACGCCAGAATTTCAACGCGAAACCGACCTGCACGTTACCGTCGTTCAGTCCGACATAAGCGGGCAGGAGCCCACGGGTATATCCTACTCGAACCTCTTGGTTAGGTATAGAAAGAGTATAGGTTTCTGACTCGAAGTCATAGTCCTTTATTGTGAGATAACCGCTCTGGTAAAGCAGAGGCAGTGCATCCTGCATGTTCTCTGTAGGCTGATCGAAGGATGTCTCTGGAACTTCCAGTTTGTCGAGAGACGTTATATCAGTATGGAAGTGCTTCATCTGATGGATGAGGAATGTCGGCGTTCCGCTTTCAAACCACCAACTGCCAATTTTCTGAACCATGAAGGACTTCAAAAGGCTGAACGGATTATACACTTCCGGTGAGTCTTCTGAGAAATGGTAACCATCATACTGATTCTTCAGCATCTGATGCATTGCTTCCGGCGTAACCTTATACTTCTTTGCAAGAATTTCCACGTCAGGCCACAACCGGGTTGTAAGTTCTCGCTCAGTTATTCCGCATATTGCCGAGAACTTAGGATCAAGCGTTACATTGGTAAGGTTGTTCAATGTAGAGAAGATGCTGAGCTGTGAGAATTTAGTAATGCCGGTGATGAAGCAGAACTTAATATTAGCCTCCAAGGATTTTAAACGCTGATAAAATTCTTGCAGGACCTCACGCATCTCCGCGAGCCTGACGTTGTCATGGAGGACATCAAGCAAGGGTGCATCGTATTCATCGATAAGTATGACAACCTGTTCTCCGGTCTTTTCAAATGAACGACGAATCAAGCCTCCCAATCGCATCCCGATTGTAGTTTCTTTTGGATTGGCTCCATAAACTTTTTCATATTCATCCAACTGCAATCCAATTTCCCCTCTCACTCCATCGACATTAAGATGCTTCGCAGAACTGAGGTCAAGATGCAGAACAGGATACTTCTTCCATTCCTTTTCAAGGTCCATTATTTTCAGCCCCTTGAAAAGTTCTTTCTTACCACAGAAATAAGATTCTAATGTTGACGTAAGCAGCGATTTGCCGAAACGGCGCGGACGACTCATGAAGATGAAAGTCGCATAATGTGCCAACTCCCACACGAGGTCGGTTTTATCTACATAAAGGTATCCCTCACTAATGATTCTTTCAAAAGTCTGGATCCCTACCGGATATCGTCTTGTCGTCTGCTCCATTGTCTCTTATTTTTATTTTGCAAAAATAGAAATAAATTCTCATGCAAACAAGTTTTTGAGAAGTTTTATGGCTAACATCTCTACAAAGTGCAATTGTAAAAAGACAACAGGTAAGCCCTTTTAGGCTTCCCTGCGATGCAACATGCCGTAGCATAAGCTGACTCTTTCGAGTGTTGCTGCAAAGATATTAATTGACCGAAATAATAGTCAGGGTCGTTATAGGAAACGAACAACAGGAGTGAAAATTACTGCTAACGTATAATGTTTGCCGCCGGTATCGTTTGAGCTAAGGCAGTAATGACAGTAGTTAAGAGAATAATTGATAAAAAGATTTTCTTCATAGGGGGTCTATATCAAGTTAATTAGAAAAAAATTCAGGCAACCTCACGGTCGCCTGAATTTCATGTTTATTTAGATTGCTGAAATATTCTTATCTTATATTACTTTATTGTTACTCGATCAACATAATATCCGTGACCTACCAGGAGGAATCCAGCCTGCTGCTGAATGAGGTCGAGGTCAGCCTTGTTGAGTGTCATCTCAATGACGCCGGGATCATCGGTCAGGACGTAAGTACCGGCACTGCTTGGAAGAGATGTCCACCAACCAGTGGCAATCTGCATCTGATGATAGTCGTCTGCCGGGTTGAGTGAATAGTAAACCTTCAAGGTTGTACCAGCCTTAATATTGGCGAAAACATCTGCTCCCAGCAAGTTGAACGTCTTGTTCGGATCACCGTCGTCCAATGCCCATGAAACGTAGTGGTGTCCTTCCCAAAGAGTTGTCTCAGAAGTAATGGTAACGGTCTGCTGCGCAGTAGTTCCATTTGCTGAGTAAAACTGGACGTCAGAGCCATCGGTAGCCTTACCCGATATTGTGTAATCACCAACCTCAAGGTCAGGTGATGTGAACGTCAGCTCTGTTGCGCTCTTGTTTGTGAAGTTATCTACTGTTGCGTTTCCAATGGTCAGCGATGCGACCTTGTCAAGGTTTACACCGGTGAGGGTCACTGACGCGTTAGCTCCGAAGCGGTCAGCACCGGAAGTGACTGTCGGCTTGGATGTTACCTGTACCGTGTTGGCACCGAACTGGTTGCCGTCGGCATCAGCAAGGAGAACATGGTATGTGCCATCCTGCAGGTCGGCAGGAACAACATAGCTGAGTGACTGGTCTTCCTCATTGTATGTTGCCGGAATGGTGACGCCATTGATGATTACGTTCTTAACTAAATTGAGATTGGTGCCATAGAGCTTTGCAGCAGCGTTAGGAGCGATGATGCGCTCGAAGCCGCTTGCCTCAGAGTAAGGATCGCCTGTTGCCGGAAGCACTTTGACGAGTCCTTCTCGTGATGTCGACTTGCCGGCCTGGGTGGTGGCGACGATCTTCAGGTCGTAGGTTCCTGCAGGCAGACTGATATTGATGGAGTCGCCCTCGGCAACCTGCTCGCCATCGATATTCCATGTCACTGTGGTGTACTCCTTAGGAGTGACGATTACATTGTAGACGAAGGCTGAGTCGCGATAGAATGTGCTGATTGTAGGCAGGGAGCCGTCAGCATTTCTGTCCGGGAACACCGGTGAGATAATCATCGGGTTGTCGTCCGGTGTTATAGTCGAGAACGGGTCGTCATCGCTACAAGACACGAACAAAAGTAAAAAGGTAAAAAGGTATAAAGGTAAAAAGATGCCCTTGCCCTTTACTATATTATATATTTTCATTGTTATATCTATTTAAATACACTTTAATTCTTCACTCTTAATTCTTCACTCTTCACTTACTTGACGTCCCACCAGACATGAGTGTGCCAGCTGTCGGTACCGCCCATGCGCTGAAGAGCATCGTTGTAGTTTGCCTTGTTGTAGCTTGACTCGAGAGTCGGATACTTCAGGCGGACCGGAATGTCGTCGCCGTCGCTGGTCGGGTCGAGGGTGAAGTTGTAGTGAGAAGCTGACTGGAGCTGCGGATAGCCTGAACGGCGGACGTTAGCCCAGCACTCGTTAGGATCGAGGAAGTGGAGGATGTAAGCCTGTGTGTTTATGGCACGCTTCTGGTTCTCAGCAGTGTAGCCTACAGGGTTGTTCTGGATGAAGGTGTTGAAGTCGTCATCGCTTACACGCTCTGTGCCGTAGTTGTCGCTGAGCAGGTCCATTGATGCACGGACGCCTTCACGATAGAGGTCGGCAACTGAGCCGTAGCTTGAGATCCATCCCTTAGATGTAGCCTCAGCGAGAAGGAACTTAACCTCGGCAGATGTGATGACAACGCCCGGGTTGTCGTTGCTGAGGAAGTTGTTGGCAAGCTTAGGCTCGCACTCACGGTCGAGGTCAGTTCCCTGCGCTTTGATGTCAGGGTTGTACTGAGCCAGTGAGTCAAGATATGTGCTGTGAAAGCCGCTTGGCCAAGGCTCCCATGAGAATCCGCCAGGATTGTTTGGCTGCTCCTTGCCCTGGGCAAGTACCTCTGCGGTTACATCGATACGATTCTCACCTGTGCTGATGTTCATAATCTTATCCCAGTAGTTGCGTGCGAAGATAAATGTACGCGGGTCCTTGCTGTCGTTCATCAGATTGAAGAATGTAGAGCAGATGTAGCTTGGGTTGTTGGCAGGGTCGTTTCCGAAGAAGAGCATCGACATAGCGTTGCGGCGATAGTCGGTGTAGCTCTCCTGACCGAAGCTGTTGGCAACCTTCATGTAGTGGATGAGGGCATCGTCGGAAGAATTGTCGATGATACCGCCATCGGCTTGCAGAGCCTTTGTAAACTCAGCCTGTGCCTTCTCAGGGTCAACATCGCTGATACGCATTGCGTAGCGCAGACGGAGAGAGTTGGCAAGCTTCTTCCACTTGGTTATATCGCCCTGATAGATGACATCGCTGGAGATCTTTCCGCCATTGGCGTTGAGCTCCTGAACGGCAGAGTCGAGCTTCTCGAAGAAGTTATAGTAGATGTCCTTCTGGTCATCATACTTAGGATTGGCGATATTGTTGATATATCCGCGTCCTGCCTCTGTGTAAGGCACGTTGCCGTAAGTATCGGTGATTACAGACATCATGTAGACGAAGTAAATCTTTGATGCGGCGTTGACATTAGCCTGTGTTTCATCGCCGTCGGTCTTGTTGATAGCGTCGACGAGGTTCTTGATGCTCTGGTTGTACCATGTGGTCCACATACGCTGCATCTCGTTGTCGTCCGCCATCTGGCGTCCACCATAGTTAGTGGTGTTCCATGAGCCGGCGAGCTGCTGGGTGAATCCGTAGATATAGTTACGGTTCAGCTCTACCTCACCAAGGTCGCCGTAGGTCTGCAGCTCAGCTGTTGTAAGCTGTGAGCTGGCATCAACATCAGGAGCCTTTGTCGGGTCTGTGTTCAGTCTCGTCATGTCGTCGTCCGACGAGCAAGAGGCGGCTAAAAGTAAAAAGGTAAAAAGGTAGAAAGGTAAAAGCCTCAAACCTTTATGTCTTATGTTATATTTAAAAGTTTTCATATTGACTTATTAGCTAAGGGGTTTAATTAAAACTTCAGATTCACGTTGAAACCATAGCTCTTGCGTGATGGCAGTGAGCCATACTCAAGTCCCATACCGGTGGTGTTGTTGTAGTTTGAATCCGGGTCGATGTTAGGAATGTTCTTCCAAACGATGAATGGGTTACGTGTAACGAAGGAGATGCTTGCGCCCTTAACCCACTTCAGGTTCTTCAGCAACCATGAGTTAGGCACCTGATAAGAGAGGGTAATCTCACGGCACTTGATGTAACTGTTGTCATAGACGAATACTCCGGGAGCATTACGGCTGACACTCATCCAGTAGTCCTCAGGGTTGACATAGATGTCGTTAGGACGGTAAGTTCCGTCGCCATTGTCGATGACACCCGGAGCGATGAATCCGCCGGTAGCCTTCCAGTTGGCTGTTCCTGCCTGTACGCCTGCAGCCTTGCGCTGCTCCTCACTGACGTACCACTGCTCACGGCCCTGCAGAGTCTCCTTTGCCTTTCCTGACTCGTAAGAAGCACGGGCTGACATAGAATAGAGGTCGGCACCAACCTTGACATCGAATACTGCGTTCAGAGAGAGGTTCTTGTAAGTAAGGGTTGTGGTGAGACCACCTGTCCAATCCCAGCTTGCATTACCGAGGATGTGGTTGCTCTGGTCGTACTCAGGCAGACCGCTGTTCGGGTCGATAAGGATCTGGCCCTGGGCGTTGCGCTTGAAGTCAGGACCAACGATAGAACCGAAGTTCTCGCCTACTACTGCTGCAACCTCAACGTTACACCATGTAGCTTTCTCGAGCTCGAACATATCCATGCCGTCGACAAGTTTCTTAACCTTGTTGCTGTTCTTTGCGAAGTTCAGGTTGACATCCCAAGAGAAGTCCTTTGTCTGGATTGGACGTGTACCTAACTGAATTTCAATACCATTGTTGTCGATCTCACCGGCATTGATAAGACGATAGGTGTAACCGGAAGTCCATGATGTAGCCATACCCATGATCTGGTTCTTACTCGACTGGCGGTAGTAAGTAGCGTCCAGGCTGATGCGGTTGTTCAGGAACTTAGCCTCAAGACCAACCTCGAAAGAGTTTGTCTTGGTCGGCTTCAGATTCTTGTTAGGAATCGTCGTATTATTAATGTAGGCGATGTTGTATCCGCTGTAAGCGTAAGTAGCCTTTGTATAGTTCAGTCCGAGCTGGTAAGGATCGGTATCAGAACCTACCTGTGCCCATGACAGACGTAACTTACCGTAAGGCATTGCGCTCCACTTCAGGAGGTCGGAGAATACGAAGCTGCCGGAGAATGAAGGATATACATACTCGTTGTGGCTAGTCGGCAGAGTAGAACTCTGGTCACCACGGAGAGTAGCGTCCAAGTAAAGGAGGTGATTCCAACCGAGGCTTACACTACCGTAGAGTGAGTTGATGCGCTTGCGGTAAGAGCTTGGAACAGTTGCAACCTCATTGAATGAGCTGATAGATACAACGTCACGGATAGACATATCCTGTCCGGTTGTTGTAGTTGTGTGGTTGTTTACGCGATAGATGTTTCCACCGAGAGTACCGTTGAAGTCCCACTTGCCCCAAGAGTTGTTATAAAGTGCGAGGAGCTCGAAGTTGTACATACGGTTCTTGAAGTTCTGCGACTGCAGACGACCGGACTCGAAGCCCGGTGATGTCGGGTACTTGAAGTCATCGAAGTCGTAGTAGTTGAGGTCGGCACCTAACGTAGCCTGCAACTTGAAGTGCGGTGTGAAGTTGTAGACAGCCTTACCGGTCAGGCGGAATGCGTCCTTGTCAGAGTTGTTCTTGTTCTTGTAGACATCCCAGTAAGGGTTCACATTGTACGGGTCCATACCGTTCCAGTTGGCATACTCGCCGTTGGCATTCTCGTAAGTTCTCAGCCAGTTGGCATCGTATGTAGTGGCAAGAGTCATGAGGTTCTTACCGATGTTCGACTTAGAGTCACCCAGAGCCGGACGGTTGAGCACGTGCTCACGAGTATAGTTGCCGCTGAAGTCGAGGTCGAGTTTGCCTAGAGAAGTATTGGCGCGGAGGTTGAAGATGTCACGGCTCATGTTAGAGTTCGGGACAATATCCTTGTTGCGCATATCGGTGAATGTGAAACGGACACCCGACTTACCGCTTGTAGCACCGAGGATAACAGAGTTTGTCTGTGTAGAACCGGTGCGGAAGAAGTCACTGGTATTATTAGGTATAATCTTATATGGACGAGAGACTCCGTCATAGTAAGTCAGCATGTTGCCGCCATCTGCCTTCGGACCCCAGCTCTTGTTGGTGTTCGAGACAGCGTCGACGCTGTAGTTACCGTTCGAGCCCATACCATAAATCTGCTGAATATCGTCCCACTTGGCGAGCTGAGTCTCCCATGTGAACGAACCATTATACTCTATAGAGAAGCTGTCCTTGCCTGCTGCAGCCTTCTTAGTGGTGATAAGGATAACACCGTGGCTGGCACGTGAACCGTACAGTGCAGATGCTGCCGGACCTTTCAGGACTGACATCGACTCAATATCATCAGGGTTGATAGATGAAATACCATCACCAAGGTCATAACCGCCTGATGTTCCTGCAGAGCCGTAGTTAGTGTTGTCCAATGGCACACCATCGATAACATAAAGAGGCTGGTTGTTGCCGGTCATTTCTGTTGAACCACGAAGAATAACACGAGTAGAACCAGATGCACCGCCGGCAGTCTGGCTGACGACAAGACCGGCAACCTTACCGGCAAGAGAGTTGATAACGTTAGTTTCCTTAGCTTTCTGAAGTTCCTCACCTTTGACCTCACCGACACCATAACCGAGGGCCTTACGCTCACGTTTGATACCGAGTGCGGTAACGACGACTTCGTCCATCGCCTTGGCGTCTTCCTTTAATACTACATTAACGCCCTTGACTGCTTTCACTTCCTGAGTGGCATATCCTACATAACTTATCTCGAGGATGTCACCCGGCTTAGCGTTAATGAAGAACTGACCGTCGAGGTCGGTTATAGCTGCAATTTTCGTTCCCTTAACTCTGACGGTAGCTCCAATGATTGGTTCCTGACCATCTGTAACAGTACCTGTAATCTGGGTGTTCTGTTGTTCTATTCCAACAAGATTTCCGGCAATGGCTGTCGCTGCTAGTGGCGGGATCATCATTGATCCGGCACAAAGCATAAAGATTAGTTTCCGCTTTTTGCTCATTGATTTTGGTTTAAATTGGTTTATATTTATGAATTGTATTTAGTTAGAAAAACGATTGCAAAGGTACGTAAAGGAATGATAATGAGGGTTTGAATGCAAACATTAAAGGTTTGAATTCTATTATATCGGTCATAACGAAAATTGAGACGTTTTAATATAAAATAGTGTCTTATTTGCCAAATTAAAATAAATGTCTTATATTTGCACACATATATTAACAAACGATGTGAATGATCTCATCAAGACATAACCATCTGATAACCGAAATACAGGCATTAGCTCTACTGTTGCTTATGTCGATTTTCAGTTGTATTACTGCTTCAGCCGCTCCTCAAGAGGGAATCGACGTCAGCAACCAGTTCCGTTTCGAGCATCTTTCGGCAACCGACGGAATGGTCAGCCAGCGTGTGTTCTCCATCGTCGAGGGCAGCGACCACGCCATCTGGATAGCCACCAAGAGCGGTATCCAGCGATACAACGGCGTCACGATGCAGTACTACAACCTCGACCTCAACGTCACAAGCTACAGCGAGCTGACATCCCGCATATTCCGGTTGTACAAGGCCGGCGACGGCAATCTATATGCCTTCTCCAACTCCGGTAAGATATTCCGCTACGATGTTGTGAGCAACTCGTTTGTTGTTTGTCTCGACCTGACAAAAGTCTTCTCACAACAGCTAATCCTCAACGATATTTGCATTAAGGACAATAAATGGTGGCTTGCCCTCAACCTCGGACTCTACAGGTGCGGGCAAGGCGGCAAGCCGGTGCCCGTCATCAACAATGCCTTTGTCAACGACATTATGGAGACGAATGACGGACTGTCCGTCGGCACGAACAGCGGACTCTTCTATATCAACCGCTCCACTTCCAAGCCGACGCTTCTCTTCCCCAATCTGCAAGTCCAGACATCCTACTACGACGAGCCGAACCACTTCCTCTGCATCGGAACATTCGACAGCGGACTGATGCTCGGCGACCCAAAGACCAGGAAACTCTATCCGGCAACACCCGACATTCCCCATAAGCCGGTCAGAGCCATCACCCCGCTGAACGCCGAGACGATGCTTGTCGGTGTCGATGGAGGCGGCGTTACAGGAATCAGCCGCCGAACCGGAAAAGTTCTGTTCCACTTGTCGACCGACGACGAGACCGGTTCCGTGCTCCACGGCAACGGCATCTACGCCATCTGCCGTGACGAATGGGGCAACATCTGGATTGGCTCCTACAGCGGCGGAGTAGATATAGCCTACGCCAAGGACAACGCGATGAGAATCGTCAGCCATGAGTTCCTCAACCCACAGTCGCTATTCAACAACAACGTAAACGACATCCTCGACGACGGCAACGGCAACATCTACTATGCCACCGACCGCGGCGTGAGCATATTCCATAAATCATCGAACTCATGGACTCACACCATGCAACGTATGGTGTGCCTGAATTTCGCCCGTGACCCCGGTGGCAGGATTCTCGTCGGGACTTATGGCGGAGGCGTCAAGACCATCGACGGAGCCGATGCCTACACCAAGGAGAACGGCAAGCTGAAGACCGACTATGTCTACAGCCTGTACAACGACGGGCGGGGCAACCTGTGGATAGGCTGTCTCGACGGCGACCTTGCCTGTGTATCAGCCTCCGGCGAGCGCTACTTCCCGATACAGAACGTCCAGTCAATATCCGGTATGCCCGACGGCAGGGTCGTCATAGCCACGGCTAACGGATTCTACGCCATCGACGCAAAGGGAACCGTCAGCCACTACTTCACCTACGGCGAACTCCCGTCGATCGATGTAAACGCATACATTGTCTCCGTGCTCTTCACCTCGTCCACCGAAGCATGGCTGGGCACCGACGGCGGCGGAGTCTACATCTACAACCTGCGCCTGCACAGTCTCCGCCAGCTCACCGTCGACGACGGTCTGCCGTCGAACAGCGTGAAGGCGATAATGCGCGACTCGCTCGGACGAATATGGATAACCACCGACCACGGAATGGTTTGCGTGACGGCTAAACCGAAGATAAAGGTCGTAGCCGTCGACCTCCCTTACGGCGGAGGACTGGAGTTCAACCGTGGGGCAGCTGCCATACTCGACGACGGACTGCTTGCCTTCGGCAGCACCAGCGGAGCCCTGATAATAAAGCCTGACGCCATACTGGCAACGAGTTTCAAGGCTCCGATACAGCTTCTCGACATCAAGGTCTCCGGACTCGACGCCGACGAGGCAAGCGCGCTGCGCCCGCACATCTACAAGATGCTCAGCAAGGGCAAGGTCGAGCTGCCTTACTCGCAGAACACCTTCACCCTGTCGTTCGAGAGCATCAACCTGAAATACCAGTACGACATAAAATACCAGTACTTCATCGAGGGCAAGCATGACAACGCCATGCAGACCGTCGACGACGGACAAATCCTCTTCAACAGTCTGGCCCCTGGCACCTACCGCATCCACTTGCGCAGCGTCAGCCGCAGCACCGGACAGCTTATCAGCGAGCGGGTCGTGGAGATACATGTCGACCACCCATGGTACAGCACCGTGTGGGCATGGCTCTTCTACATAATCGTCATTGCCGCGATAGCCTACTTCGTATGGCGGTTCTACCGCACACGTCTGGATAAGGAATACGAAGCCGAGCGCATCGACTTCTTCGTCAACACGGCTCACGACATCCGCACCCCTCTGTCGCTCACCCTCGCCCCTCTCAACGACATCGCACAGGACAACACCCTCAGCAAGGAGACCCGCAACTACCTCGACATAGCCCGCCGCAACGGCAAACAGCTCATGACGCTCATCACGACGCTGCTCGACTTTCAGAAGATCGACACCCGCAAGGTACAGCTGCAGATAGTACAGCTCGACCTGCGCACGCTCTTCGAGCACGCTTGTTCACGGTTCCACCTGCTCAGCGAGCAGAAGCATCTGACGCTCACTCTGGCTGAATGCCCCGAGGGCGCGACGGTATGGATGGACGAGAAGGCGGCAAACCGGATTCTCGACAACCTCATATCGAATTCCATCAAGTACACACGCGAGAACGGAAAGATAGAGGTGGGAGCCAAAGCCGACGACCAACACATTATTATATATGTACGCGACAACGGCATCGGCATACCTGAAAAGTCGAAGGGCAAAATATTCAGCACCTTCTACCGTGCCGAGAATGCCGTCCGCTCAAGGATTACCGGCACCGGGCTGGGACTCTCCCTTGTCCGGAAACTTGTCGTCATGCAGAAAGGTTCGGTATCGTTCGAGAGCAAGGAAGGCGAAGGCACGACATTCTTCATAACCATGCCAAAGGGATTCCCCGTGACCGACGCCCAAGGCAAAGCCGACGAGACAGGCAGCACCGACAATGCTGACAGCCAGAGCGTTACGGCAGACGGAGCCGACCAAGGCAACGACTATGACCGCCCTACCCTTCTCTTTGTCGACGACAACGCCGAGCTGCGCAACTACATGCAGCTCACGTTCGGCAAGAGCTACACCGTCGTGACCAAGCCTGACGCCCGGTCGGCACTCGACTATCTGTCATCAGCCACCTGCGACATTATCATCTCCGACGTGATGATGCCGGGAATGCAAGGCGACGAGTTCTGCCGGAGGGTAAAGGGGAACGAGGCTACATCGTTCATCCCGGTAATACTGCTTACCGCAAAGGTCGGCAAGGACTACACCATCAACGGACTGAACTGCGGCGCCGACGACTATATCTCGAAGCCGTTCGACACCGCCGTGCTCGAAGCCAAGGTGGAGTCGATACTCCGCAACCGCATGGCTATCCGCAAATACTACCTCCGCCGTGCAACCGAGCTTGTCCGTGAGTTGCCTCAAGAAGTTAAGAGCGAAGACGCAAATGCCGACACTAACGCCGGCATCACCGCCGTTGCTGACGAACAGTCGTCGGCAATGGTCAACGAGTCCGACAAGGAATTCGTCGACAAGGCGACCGAGATTGTCAGGGAGAGCATGCACGACGAGAGCTTCGACATCAATGCCCTCTGCCGTGAGATGGCTATGAGCCGCACGCTGTTCTACAACCGTCTGAAAGCGCTCACCGGAAAGACGCCGCAGGACTTCATCCGCATCATGAGGCTGGAACGTGCCGCCAAACTGCTCGACGAGGGAGCGTCAGTGCTCGAGGCTAGCACCGATACGGGATTTGTCAACGTAAAATACTTCAGCACTCTGTTCAAGAAGCATTTCGGAGTGAGCCCTAGCAAATATCACAAGGAATAAGGCTGTCGACATTTAGCCTATTCCTATCGCACCGCACGAGTACAGTTATATCGACGACAGCAACAAAGTATTGTGGCGGACAAGGTGATATTATTGTCCCGAAAACAATTTAGGGAACCGTGACTTGCGCGGTCCCCTAAATACGTAACGTTGTGTTGTTAAGAGATTAAGATATACTGAAAAGGTAAACTTTATTTTTCATTGTGCTTGCTCTTGATATGCTCTTCATACTCTGCAAGCTCACGCTCACCGAAGTGGGCGAGTCCGTAATGCTCGTCGTGCTGGCTGAGGTCGAGTCCCACACGCTCACTCTCGATGCTGACACGCATTGGGATGAAGTGGTCGATGAGCCAATAGCCGAAGTAGCTCATGGCAAAGGTGTAGACGAACACGATGGCTATGGCAAGCAGGTGATAGAGGAATATCACGAAGCCGTCCCATGTTCCGGAGATAAGTCCTTCCTGAATGAATATTCCGGTCATGATGGTACCTACAATACCGCCCGTTCCGTGGGTCGGGAATACGTCGAGGGCATCGTCTATCCGACTGTGTGAACGCCAATAAACGGCTATGTTACAGATGATTGCGATGACGAAGGCAATGAATATCGTCTGACCTACCGTAACATAACCGGCTGACGGGGTACAAGCTACAAGACCGACGACGCAGCCTACTGCGGCACCCATTGCCGATGGCTTACGGCCACGGAGGCAGTCGAAGAATATCCATGTCATCATGGCTGTTGCCGAAGCGGTGGTGGTGTTGAGGAATGCTTTTACAGCCTGTCCGTCGGCATGGAGTGAGCTGCCGGCATTGAATCCGAACCAGCCCAGCCACAGCATGGCGGCTCCGAGGAGTACGAACGGGATGTTGGCAGGTTCTTCATTCTTCGTTGATGTGCGTCGCCGTCCAAGGAATATGGCTCCGGCAAGTGCCGCGATACCTGATGATGCGTGTACGACAATACCACCGGCGAAGTCGACAACGCCCCATTTCAGGAACAGTCCGTCAGGATGCCATGTCATGTGGGCAAGCGGACAATATATGAATACAAAGAAGAACATCATGAAGAACAGGTAGGCTGAGAAGCGGACACGCTCAGCAAACGAACCGGTTATCAGAGACGGGGTAATGATTGCAAACTTCATCTGGAAGAGGGCATATAGCGCCAGCGGAATTGTTGCGCCTCCAAGGAGCTTTCCCGTTGGTGTGATATAGGTGTCGGCTCCGACATGATTGAACATAAGGAAGCTCGTCGGGTCGCCGATTATGCCGCCAATATCGTCGCCAAAGGCAAGGCTGAAGCCGAATGCAACCCACAGGACGGTGATGATTCCCATGGCGATGAAACTCTGTAGCATTGTTGAAATGACGTTTCTCGCTCCCACCATTCCGCCATAGAAGAACGAAAGTCCCGGCGTCATCATGAGCACGAAGATAGTCGCTGTAATCATCCAGGCAACATCTGCCTTGTTGATCTTCGAGAAGTCACAGGTAAATGAAGGCTCCGGAGCAAACAATCCGGCAATGACTATGACCACCATCACAGTCATAAGAATAATCCATTTCTTTTTGATTTTAAGTTTCATAATGCCTAATAATTTAGTGTTTACGTTTGCAAATTGTTCTGAATACGACTGCAAAATTAGACATTATGTTTCATTTAACGATACTTAAAGTGATTTTTGATAGTTGAACAACGAATAAAATATCAAACTGTAAGCATACGACTTCAAGATTATTACAATTTGATAACATATCAACCGGTTATTATTACAATTAGAAACAATAGACAATAATTTAGAAGTCCACAATGCAAAGCCGTAGAACATTTATTAAGCTTTATGATTTGGCAATATGGAGATTATTTCCTACTTTTGCGAAATAATATAATAAATAAGTATACAACAAGAATAGAAAAAACAAGTATACAATAAGAACAGGAAATAAAATGAAGAAAAAAGGATGGATTATTGTTGCAGTCGTTGTTATTGTGCTGTGCCTCGGTGCATGCAGCTCATACAACGGCATGGTGAATAAGCAGGAGGCTGCCACCACGGCATTCTCCAATGTAGAGGCTGCCTGCCAGCGCAGGGCTGACCTTCTGCCTAATCTCGCCAAGACGGTGAAGGCATACGCCAAGCATGAGAATGAGACTTTCAAGGAGGTTGCCGAGGCTCGCAGCGCTGCCAGCCAGATAAAGATCGACCCGGAGAATCTGACTCCGGAGAAGATTGCGCAGTTCCAGAAGGCGCAGGGCGACATTACCACTGCTCTCGGAAAGTTGATGGCTATATCGGAGAGTTATCCTGAACTGAAGGCAAGCAAGAACTTCGAGGATTTGCAGGCTCAGATAGAAGGCTCGGAGAACCGCATCAACTATGCCCGTGAGAATTACAACACCGCTGTCCAGGAGTACAACCAGTCGGTACGCCGGTTCCCTAATGTTATCTTTGCCAATATGTTCGGATTCGACAGGATGACTAAGTTCGAGGCGGACAAGGCTGCAGAGAAAGCCCCTGAGTTGGATATTTGATTTCTAAGATTAGAGAATAGGGATTAGAGATTAGAGTTGATTGACTTGAGATCAGATCAGGGATTAGAGATGAAACACGTAAAGCTGGCTCTAATTGTGATGATGCTATTTGCCTTGCAGACAATGATGGCTGCAGGGGAAAGCCGTGAGTGGACTATCGACAACCTGCCGATGGTTCACTTACAGGATGCGTCACGCTATCTCGTCAATCCCGACGGACTCGTCAGCCCAGCCATACAGGACTCATGCGATCGATACATGCAGGCGATGGAGAAGGACAAGGGCATTCAGACCGTTTTCGTAGTCGTCAAGCATTTGAAAGGAGCCGACGATCTGGCAGAGACCAGTTCTCGCCTTGGTGACAAATACGGTGTCGGCGACAAAAAAACTTCCCGTGGTCTGGTAATCATAATCTCAGCAGACGACCACCGCTGGTTCATTGCCCCGGGAAGCGGTCTGCAAGGCGACTACCCCGACATCACAGTAAGGAATATCGGTATGGCTTGTATCGTCCCGAACATGAGGAAAGGCGATGTCAACGCTGCCGTGCTGTCGACCTGTAAGGCATTCTATTCCGGCAAGTTGGACGACTACTATGACGATAACGATGAGGGCTCACCGGCTCAAGCTATATGGCTGACAATCATCATAATAGTCATAGTCTATATCCTTTTCCATCGAGGCGGCGGAGGTTTCTTCTTCTTTGGCGGACCACCGTTCTTTGGCGGAGGCGGTAGCTTTGGCGGAGGCTCCGGCGGAGGAAGTTTCGGTGGCGGCAGCTTCAACGGCGGTGGTGCCGGTGGCGACTGGTAGTCCGCATTCCAACAATAAAGATAAACTTTATGCTTGATTCCTTTGTTTTGTCTTCGGTTTGCACTATCTTTGCAACAATAAAAATATGACGCCAATGATTCACACAGGTGAAAGATACATAAACCCGCTGACCGACTTCGGCTTTAAGCGAATATTCGGTACACCATTCAACAGCGATTTACTTATTGGTTTCCTTAACGCGCTCTTCGATGGGGAAAGGGTCATAAAAGAAGTAAGCTACAAGAACAGTGAGCACTTTGGCTATAACGAGTCAGAGCGCAAGGCTGTTTTCGATGTTTACTGTACCACCGATACCGGGGCAAGAATTATTGTTGAAATGCAGAATGTATATCAGGAGTTCTATAAAGACCGTTCCATATACTACTCTACATTCCCTATTGCAGAGCAAGCAAAAAAGGGAGATTGGAATTATGAGTTGAATGATGTCTATACCATTGGCATCCTTAACTTCGCCTTTCCCGAAGACAAGAAGAAAGACAATAGAGTTACCAAGATCGTTAAATTGATGGACAAGGAGACCAAGGAAGTCTTTTATGAGAAACTTACATATATTTATGTAGAGCTTGAAAAATTCAACAAGCCATTGGAGGAATGTAAGTCTCTTTATGAGAAGTGGCTCTTCTGTCTGCGCAATATGTCAAACCTTCTAGAAAGACCTGCCGAACTGCAGGGTCGTGTCTTCGAACGTCTTTTCCAAGCAGCCGAGATTTCCAAGTTCAACAGCCGTGAACGCCGTGCCTACGAACAAAGTGTCAACGCCTACAGAGATATTAAGAACGGTATGGATTCAGCACGTAAAGAAGGACTGCAGAAGGGTATTAAGCAGGGATTGCAGCAGGGATTGCAGCAAGGCATTAAGCAAGGACTGCAGCAGGGTATCCGGCAGGGCGAACATAATGCCAACCTGAAAAATGCAAAGGCAATGAAAGCAATGGGGTTGCCTTTTGAAACAATACAAAAGATAACAGGATTGACCAGGGAGGAAATCGATAATTTATAGCCTTGGATAGTTACAGCCGATACGGCGTGATTGGGTATGTTTTACGGCGTGATTGGGTATGTTTTACGACGTAAAACATACCCGATTAGAGCATAATTTGGCACAAAAAGGAAACTTATTGATAATCAAGACTTTACAAAAGCGGTAAAGTCTTGCGGTCGGAAGTGATAAATATTTACAGCAAAAAATTCTTTGCTTTTACGCAGATTATTATTAACTTTGCACACGCAAAAAAGGAATTAGGGGCGTAGCCCAGCTGGTTTAGAGCGCTGCAGTCACATTGCAGAGGTCATCGGTTCGAACCCGATCGTCCCTACTTCATTTCCCAAAGAGATTATTTTTTCCGCACTGATTTTTTTACGCTGATTATTTTTTCACGCAGATAGCGCAGATCTCGCAGAGGTATTTCCTACGGAAATGTAGGTGCGACGGTCTCCGAACCGTCGAAAGACAAAAATTATCCTCAACCGTCCAAATGGAATGATTATTCATGAGACAAAATGACATAATGACAAATTATCATTAACGTGAAGCCTCCTTTTTGGTTCCTACGGAACACATATCGTTCCTGAGACTAACTAGTCAATTGATATGTGATCCGTAGGATCCAAAGTAAAATTTTATGTCAATGAATAAGAGTTTGTCATTTTGTCATTATGTCTGAATATACCAATTGAACAATTGCGGATAAGCAAAAGAACTCAGCAAAGCCTTCCCAACGGAAGTAGAAAATTTTCAAGGTTTTGGTTTGTCTGTGTCTTAAATTATGAGTAATTTTGCATGACATTCATTCCTAAGTAAATAATTAATTTGGGAATGTAAGGCTTAATCAAATATTTACGCATGAAAAGGATAAAGAACGCTCCGGTGGTCGTAATGAACTTTTCCGGCGCATATAATTTTGAAAGTTTTGACAAGGACTCTGAAATAATCAATTTGGATTTCAGACAGTTACACGGCACTGAGGGCTATTGTTCACGTGAGGCTGCAAAGGTCATAAAGGACAAGATTCAGCCTTTCGGTCCTCACGGTATGCATTTTCTTGACAACGGCGATTACCACTATGTATCAAAATTCTGGACAGACATGATAACAGAGCCATTTTCGCTTGTCCTCATTGACCATCACACTGACATGCAGGACTCACGAGTCGACGGAATACTTTCTTGCGGCGACTGGGTAAAGGCTGTCATACAGCAGAACAAGTTCCTTGAAAAGGTGATTGTCATTGGCGTGCCTAGGGAGTCGGCTTTAAAGGTGGACAAAGAGCTTTTCCCTAAAGTCGTATTCGTAACGGAGCCGGAGTTCAAGGATTATGTCAGCGGAAGGAAAGAGCCAGCCGACGGCAAGACTATCTATATTTCGATTGACAAGGATGCGTTATCGCCAGAAGACGCGGTCACGAACTGGGACCAGGGGGATATGAAGGAAAGCGATTTAAGGAATTTCCTTTTCCGCCAGGTCGAGCACGAGAATGTCATCGGAGTTGACGTCTGCGGTGAGTTCCAGGTCGTAAGCAATTACTTTGCCGATGAATTGCCTGCGGAGAAAGACAATAACGCGAACCTGGACATCCTGCTGACGGTTGACACAGCGGAAAAGGAAAAGGCATAAATGGTTTGTCGGCAACATTTTCCCGAAGGAAAACATCGCTAGATCAGCGTTATCTGCGTGTAGAAATAGATGAACCTTGCTGATATTCAGCCACTATAGGCAGAGGACATTGACACGTTTCTTGCGTGAGAGTTCTGAGGCGAAGAGGAGGACAATGAAGTAGCCGAGGAACGGGATGATGAACGGCATGGAGAGCATGCCGGTCGAATCGGCGATGAGACCCATGAGCATGAAGCCGCAGCCACCGATAGGCGTCATCATAAGCAGCGACGACGCGCTCTTCGTCAGATTGCCGAGTCCGCGCAGAGCCAGCGAGAATATTGTCGGGAACATTATTGCCTCGAAGACATAGTTGCACACCAGCGCAATCATCGACACGCGACCTAGGTTGAGCATGACCGTTCCGATACTGACGACACTGCCGGCAGCGCAGACGAACAGCATGTGCTCAGCCTTGACACTGCGCATTATCCAACTGCCGACGAACCGTCCCACCATGAAGAAGGCGAGGCAGCAGGTGAGGACTATCGACGCCGTGTTGTCGTTCATCCAGTGCTTACCGGTGACGTAATTGATGAAGTAGCTGTTGATGCTTATCTCCGAAACCTCGTAGGCAAGGAGCGTGAAGAGTCCGAAGACGAACATCGGGTGATGGCGGAAGAGCTGGACAATGCGGGTCTCTTTCTCGTTCTCTATCTCTTCCTCGGTGACCTTATGCTTTATCTCCGGCAGGTTGACACGGGAGAATACGACGGCTATCAGCAGGACGACAATGCCGAGTACGGTGTATGGCACGACGATGTTGCCGCCGTTGTCGGTGCCGTTGAAGAGGAACTGTCCGACGAGGAATGTTGCCGACAGCGAGCCCAGTCCGTTGAACGACTGTGAGAAGTTCAGGCGTGCCGTGGCAGTCGCGGGCGCTCCCAGCTCGGTGACGTATGGGTTTGCCGATGTCTCAAGGAATACCAGTCCGCATCCGATGATGAACAGGGCTCCAAGGTAAGCGTAGAATGTTCCTGCCCAGGCGCCGGGGATGAACAGCAGTGCTCCGATGCCGAAGAGTGTCAGTCCGAAGATTACTCCGTGGCGGTTGATGAACCATCCGGCAGGTATTGCCATGATGAAGTAGCCGAAATAGGTGGTTACCTGGACGAGCGCCGACTGTGTGATGCTTATGTCGAGGGCGTTCTGGAAATGCTTGTTGAGCACGTCGAGTATGGCACGGGCGAATCCCCAAAGGAAGAACAGCGACGTGACAAGCAGGAACGGCAGCAAGTATGCTTTGGTTGTAAGTTTCTCTCTCTTTTTACTCATAACTTTGTGATTTGTGTCCTGTTTTAACAGCCTCCGTCAATGACCCGCAGGATGTCGGCTTCGGTCTTGTCGAACGGACCGGAGTGCTCGAGCTTCAGGGTGCACATGGCGGCGGCATATTTCCCGGCATCCTCAATGCCTGCACCGAGGGCACGGCTGTAGAGATAGCCGGTAGAGTAAGTGTCGCCACAGCCCGTCGTATCGACGACCTTCCGTGGCTTGTAAGCCGGAATTTCATAGAACTTTCCACCGGCATAGATTACGGAGCCGTAGCTGCCGAGGGTTATGACCACCTCACGGACGCCATAGTCGGACAGCCGGCGTGCCACAACCTTCGGGTCGTTGTGCTCGGCAATGACATCCATCTCATGCTCGTTGAGTTTCAGGATACTTGTACATGAGAGTATACGCTCCTTGTCCCTGAACTCTGTCGAGTGCACCTCCTCGCCTACCACCTCACGGAGATAGCCCTGCACGTCGATGGACACATCGCCCTTCGTGGCAAGGTAATCCACGACCTCCGGCGAGAAGTCGTCGGCAAGGAGGCTCCCGAGATGGAACACCTTTGCCTCCAGCGGTTCCACGTCGGCAATGGTGAAGGGGTCAGCCTTGGCAAGCACACGCTGCGTGCGGTTGTTGGAGTCGGTGCCGTAGCGGTTCTCGAAGAACACGGTGTGGCGGCTCGGATAGCAGACTGTGTCAATGCCCAGCGCCGCTATCTTGTCGACCTCCGGTTTCTGGTCGTCGCCGACCTTGGTCACCAGCTGAAAGCCCACCTTCGACGGCAGGCTACTGATTCCGCGTGACATGTAGAAGGATGTTCCTCCTGCCATGTAGACCGTCTTCTCAGGCGTCACAATCTTGTCACGGGTTATATGTCCTATGCTGCAAATATCGTACACGGATTCTTATAATGTTTGTTTGGAGTGCAAAGTTACTACTTATTTTTTAACCATGAGATGTTTAAAAGTCAAAAAACATTTGAATTATTTCCTTTCTTTAAAAATTATTACTAACTTTGCATTTCATAGACAGTTAAATAGCAGTGGAATGTAACTAACATCATGATGAACAAGATACTTAATAATATCCTGAACTGGTATTTCACTAAGCGAGCCCTACCTTACTGGTCCGTACTGATAATCGATTGTGCTATCTGCTACATTTCAGGAATATTTGTATTCTGGCTTTATTATCACGGCGCCGTCACGCTGGGAAACATTGTCGTACTATCGAAGACCATCCTGGTTTACATGATTTTCAACCTCATCGGTTTCCGTGTGTTCCACACCTATTCCGGCATCATACGCTATTCGTCGTTCGTCGACCTTCAACGTGTGGGATTCGCCCAGGGTCTGTCGTGCTTCCTGGCCCTTGTCTTCCATTATGTTATCTATCCGTGGTACCGCGAGCTGGGATTCATTCCGCTTGAGGGACGGCAGATTATAGCGATGTACATCATTGCCATGCTTCTCATGTGGATAGAGCGCGTGCTTGTGAAAACTCTTTACGACGTTGCCTTCAGCTCCGACGAGGGACTTCGCACGCTCATCTACGGTGTCAACAACAACGCCATAGGACTGGCAAAGAACATCCGCAACATCAAGCCGACACAGTTCCAGCTGAAAGGATTCATCTCCCACGACCCGCATCTCAACAGGCGCATACTCATGGGCGAAAAGGTCTACGACCCGGGCGAGAAACTCAACGACGCCATAATCGACCTGCACATTCAGGCGGTGCTCGTCTGCCAATCCAACAGCGACATCTTCCGTAAAGACCAGAAGATACAGGACACACTGCTCAACAACGGCATAAAGATTTACTTCGCGTCACTGCCGAAAGGATGGGACGGCAAGTCGTCGTCGGTTCAGAGCGTACAGCTGCACGAGGTGAAGATTGAAGACTTACTGCCACGCGACGAGATACAGATTGACATGACGGCTATAGCCTCCAGTCTGGAGAACCGCCGGATAATGATAACCGGCTCGGCAGGCAGCATAGGCAGTGAGCTTGTCCGCCAGATTGTACCGTTCAAGCCGCAGGAGCTGATTCTCATCGACCAGGCTGAGACTCCGCAGCACGACATCCGACTGATGATGCTGCATGAGTTTCCTGACATTAAGGTCGACACCTACGTGGCAAGCATAACCAACAAGGGACGCATGGAGAGCATCTTCAAGGCAAAGCGCCCGGCGTTCGTGTTCCATGCCGCTGCCTACAAGCATGTGCCGATGATGGAGGACAACCCGTCGGAGAGCGTGCAGAACAATATCATCGGAACGAAGATTATAGCCGACCTCAGCGCAAAGTACGGCGTCGAAAAGTTCGTCATGGTATCGACCGACAAGGCTGTCAACCCGTCGAATGTCATGGGATGCTCAAAGCGAATCTGCGAGATTTACTGCCAGAGCCTCGACAAATGGCTCGACACTCACAAGCCCGACGGCACGCCAGTATCGACAAACATCGGACACACGCAGTTTGTCACGACCCGCTTCGGCAATGTGCTGGGTTCCAACGGCTCGGTCATCCCGCTGTTCGAGAAGGAGATTCACGATGGCGGACCGGTAACGGTGACCGACCCGAACATCATACGCTACTTCATGCTCATTCCTGAAGCCTGCAAGCTGGTGCTTGAGGCAGGAACCCGCGGTCGCGGCGGACAGATATTCGTCTTCGACATGGGTAAGCCGGTGAAGATTGCCGACCTTGCCAAACGGATGATCCGACTCTCGGGAGCCAAGGGCGTCGAGATAAAGTACACCGGACTGCGCCCGGGCGAGAAACTCTATGAGGAGCTACTCGCCAAGGAGGAGAACACGCTGCCGTCGTTCAACGACAAGATCCGTATCGCGAAGGTGCGTGAATACGACTACAACAACGTCGAGAAGGACATCGAGGAACTTGCCGGCATAGCCGATAAATTCGACCCGCTGGCTATCGTGAGGAAGATGAAGGATATTGTGCCTGAATTCAAGTCGATGAACAGTGAGTATCAGGTGCTCGACGCAAAGAATTAACTGAATTCAGAAAGAAGGGAGGAAGAATATTACAGTGACTCTGCAATATATTATAATAGGTGTAATACTGGCAGTATGCCTTGCGCTTGCCGTTCGCTACTTCGTCAGGGAATGGCGTGAGAATGTCCGTTACAAGAACTACGGATGCGCTGGCTGTGCGTTCTATGACCGCTGCCGGAGAAACAAAAAAATAAAAGTATAACAAGAATATGGGAAATTTATTATTTATAGCACTGGGAGTACTCGTCGTGTGGTATGTCGTCAACTCGTTCTTCAGCCACGGTCACAGCTCTGAATACAAGGAGTTTGCCAAGGAGCAAGCCCGCAACAAGGCCCGCAAGGAAGCCCGCCAGAAAGAGCAGGAAGTCGAAACCAACGAGACTGTAGAGAAAGAAGAAGAGAAAAAGGAATAGTTTTTCCACAATCGTCCATTTGGACAATAGCGGATATTCATATAGTTTTTTTACCTTTTTACCTTTTTACCTTTAAAATGATGACCTTTGAAAACCTGATAGAACTGCTTGCCCGCCGGGGCACAAGGAAGCGCCTGGCTGTAGTCAACGGAATCGACGAACACACGCAGCGTGCTGTCGAGATGGCACTCGACGAAGGACTTGTAGACGTGACGTTCGTTGGCGGACACGACATCATCTGCCGCAACCAGGCTATGGAGCACTACCACAGCCACATCAGCTATGTGGATGCCGACAACCCCGACGATGCCGCCCGCCGTGCCGTGGAGATTATCCGCCAAGGCAATGCCGACATGCTGATGAAGGGGCGCATAAACACCGACAATCTGTTGCGTGCCGTGCTGAACAAGGAGGACGGTATGCTGCCGAAAGGCAATGTGCTCACCCAGTTGACTCTGGCTCAGGTTCCCGACTTCGACCGTATGTTCATGTTCACCGACGCGGCAGTCATCCCGTTCCCGACTCAGGAACAGCGGATTGCGCAAGTGAGGTATGTCGTCAACGCATGGCATGTCATGGGCGAAGAGACTCCACGGGTGGCTCTCGTCCACTGCTCGGAGAAGGTCGATGCCCGTCACTTCCCTTATACTGAAGGGTATAAGGACATTATTGACATGGCTAAGCGGGGCGAGTTCGGCAAGTGCATCATCGACGGACCGTTGGACATAAGCTGTGCGCTGTCGGAGAAGGCTCTGAAGACCAAGGGGTTGTCATCGCCTCTCGAAGGCAGGGCTGACGCTCTCATTCTGCCGAACATCGAGGTTGGCAACATGCTCCACAAGACTCTCAACCTCTTTGCCCACGCCCGTACGGCGAGTGTCCTGCAGGGTGCCATGACTCCGGTCGTCCTCCCGTCACGCGGCGACACTACCGAGGGAAAGTTCCTAAGCATTGCCCTTGCCGCGCTGTAACGCAATTCTCACATGTACCAGTCGTCGAGGTTGGCTTCCTTCTTGACCTTCTCGGCAGTCTTTGCGGGAAGGTTGGTGAGGAATTTGAAACCCGTGATGCGCTCTATCTGAGCCACGCTGTTGACATAGTCGCCCTTCGGACGGTTGCCGGCCTCATTGCGGTAGATGAACCCTATAGCCATCCGGCGTGACGGACAGTACACGACCTTGAAGAAAGCCTCCGGCACAACCACGCCGCTGCCTATCGTCTTGTGCTTGCCACGGAAGAGGATAGGACCAGCCATAATGTCGAGCTTTCCGAATTTCTCAGCCCACCGGCGGCACTGCATCTCCATTTCGTTCCAGTCGCCGGCATTGAGGTTGTGGTTCTGCGGACACATATTAGTCATGAGGAAACTCTGCTCCTGGGCTTCCTCGCTCCATTTGTTATCACCCGACGGACATAAATGCCCACGGTCATAGCCCGACCGCATGTAGTCGTATGTCGTCACACCCTCGTCTTCATGAAATTTTATTCTGCCACGCTTGTACAGACCGTCGGCATGGTCGGCAGTCAGTTCCCATGCCACCCAGTTAGGTATCAGGTTGTCGGGATTCCACGAGCAGGTGTAACCGACACGGCGGAGAATTTTTTCGGGAGTTCCCTTACTGACCTGCGGCAGACCGCATTCGGGATTGGCAACGTCCGAAGATGAATTGTCGGCGGCAGATAAGTTGTCGTCATGTTCGTCGGCATCAGCCTTATTGTCGTTATCCGAACCGGTGGAATTGTCGGCGTATTCGCTTTGAGCTATAGGCGTTGCCTCTTTGTCAGCGCTGTTCTTGCTGTTGCCAGGCAGCTGACATGCAGTCAGCAACAAGGCGGCAAGCAAGGCGTAGCATTTGTTCAGAATATTATGGTTCATCTATTATGAATAGTTTGTTAGTTGAAGATAATGTACAATGCGACCATGACTATAGCGAGGGCTATCCAACTGCCGATGACGAGCTTCGAATGTGTCTGCGGCAGAGGCTTCGGACAGCTGTAGTCGTACTTCCGGTGGTCGAGCAGACTGACGATTACGGCGAAGGCAATGAGGATTACGCACAGATAGAACGACAGCAACATGAAGTGCGGCCAGTGTATCGACGTCGGTCCCCACAGATAGAGGATGCCCGTTCCGATGCTGAACGCCGTTCCAACCGTTAGCACGAGCTTGGCGGCAAGCGGCGTGGTGCGTTTCCAGAACACGCCGAGAAGGAAGACAGTTGTCATCGGCGGGGCAATGAAACTGAGCACCGACTGGAAGACATTGAACAAATCGAGTCCCTTTATCGAGTCTATCGCAATGCAAATAAGTACCGACAGAGCCGCTCCGACGACCATTACCACACGACCTACATGGTTGATGTGTCGGGCCGACGCCGTAGTGTGCAGTTTCTTGACGTAGATGTCCATCGTGAAGACCGTGCTCAAGGCGTTGAGTGCTGAGCCGACGGTACTGACGAGGGCGGCAGTGAGGACGGCGAACACCAGTCCTACCATTCCCTGCGGAAAGACGTCAGTGACGAGGGCAAGGTAAGCCTCATTGGGATTGGTGAGCTGCATCTGTCCTGCCTTGACGAGGGCGAAGGCAATGATTCCCGGGACGATGTACAATGGCACGTCGAGAATCTTCAGCCATCCGGTGAAGTTGGCTCCGAGCTGTCCCTCACGCAGGTTCTTCGCCGCAAGCACCGGCTGGACCATACTCTGGTCGGTACACCAGAACCACACGCCCATGACGGGATAGCCGAGTAGTATCGGCAACCACGGGAAGTCGGGGTCGCTGTTAGAGTGGAACATTTTCCAGTAGTCGGCAGGGACAGCCGCCACAAGGTCGTGGATTCCGCCCACCTTATTTATACCGGCTATCGCCAGCGTCGCCGAGACGACGATAAGCAGCACCATCTGATAGACATTGGTGTAGGCGACAGCCTTCAGTCCGCCGAGCATGGTGAAGAAAGCCGCTATGGCAAGGAGTATACATGCCGACGCCCACATCGGGATGTCGAAGACCTGACGGATGAGAACTCCCCCGGCGAAGAGGGTTAGCGCAAGCCACGATATGAGTATCGTCACGATAGTGTACCATGCCAGGATGTTCCGCGTCTCCTGTCCGAAGCGGAGCCCCATGAACTCCGGCAGCGTCGACACCTTGGCTCCAAGGTAGCGCGGGGCGAAGACGAAGGCAAGCAACGCTATGAACACGAAGGCATACCAGGCATAGTTGCCCGAGACAATGCCCGTGGTGAACCCTGCCGAAGCCGAAGCGATGAGCATCGACGGTCCGACGTTGGTGCCCCACATGGAGAAGCCGATGTGGTGCCAGCGCAGGGAGTGGTCGGCAAGGAACAGTGATTTCTTCTTGTTCGCACGTGAGCTCGCCCACATTCCGATGGCAAGGAGTATGACGAAATAGGCAATGAGGATTCCCCAGTCAATGCCGCTCATATAGTTGGTTTGCATGTATAATCTCCTTTATTTGAACTTGTCGATGATGTCCTGGCAACGGCGCACCTCTTCCTCGGTGTGGAAGTCGACGTTTATCTGTATGCCGTTGGTTCCGCAGGCATCGAGCAGAGGCGCTATCTCGTCAGGCTCCACCCAGTTAGCCTCAACCGACTTGCCCGCGTCGAGTATCTGACGGTAAAGGTCGTACCACTGTGGCGAACCGCCCTGAGGCTGTCCTACACCCGGTGTCCACTGTATAGCGTCGATCTCATCAATCTCAAGCAGTGCGGGCAGATGGCGGATAGCGCCCACGCCGTCGAGATGGTAGAGCGTATAGTCCATGTGCTGAGCCTGCTCCCGGATATACGGCTGGACGAAGTGGCGGTAGTCGTCCTCGGAGATCATCGTCGAGATGTCGCTTTGCAGCTTTGTCACCTTGCCCGGTCCCCAGATAGAGAAGTAGCAGAAACACATTCCGTCGTCTTCCTTGATGATGTCGTAGAGCTCGTCGTACACCTTGAAGTAGTAGTCGTTGATCTGTTGCAGCTGCCGCTCGAGGACGTCAGGCTGCATCATCGTGTCCATCAGCACGGTATCGGTGCCACGAAGCGAAGCCAGCACGTCGAGTCCTTCCATCAGGTCAGGCATACCGACGTAGTAGTTGCCGTTGGCTTTCTCCTTGACCTTCTTGAGCAGGTCGCGGTGGAGTTTCATGCCCGGGCTGTCAGGGTCGTAGGTAAGGTCGCCCTCGGGAATCGTTTCCGGCTGGTGAATCCATATAGTATCGTCGCCGCCCTCAAGAGGAGAACCGAGTATGGCTGCCATTGAGCCCGGTCCGAGTTCCGTGTTTGCCACCGGCAGGATGTCGGCAATGAAGCTACTGTGCGCCATGTACCAGTCGAGGTAGCGGCTTCGCCATTCGGGGTCGAGGCAGCGCTGGTTGTTGTCGCGCGGCGGCTCCGGCTTCGGCACGTCGGCATGAGGCGTCATCTTCGGGTCTTGGAAATGCTCCCACATCGTGAGCAGCACGCCCTTGTGATTCCACCAGTCGATATATCGTTTCTTAGTCTCTTCCCAGTTTGATTTCCATGTTTTCATTGTTATGTCGTTTTATATTTTATACGAAGTGAAGTTGTCGTCGATGGTTATTGTGACGGCTTTCGACAGGTCCATATCGTCGGTGCAGTCGACATCATCGGGATAGACCGGTATCTTTGTGCCCGGACGGACGAACACAGGCATGAGTTCCAGCGGACACTCGTAGCCGTAAATCCATCGTCCGCCGTCGAGCCGTTCGCCCGTGAAGAAGTTCACCCATTTGCCTTCAGGCAGGTAGATGTCACGCTTATTGTCGTCGCTCATCACCGGCGCCACGAGGAACGACTGCCCGAAGTAGTACTCATCATCGATGTGCCAGACCTGACGGTCGTGCGGATGACGGAGCAGCAGAGCCTGAATCATTGGCCACCCGCTGTGGGTTGTCAGTTCAGCCTGTTGCTCGATGTAAGGTATCAGGCGGTAGCGCAGCCGCCACCAGCGTTTCACTATCGGCGCAATATTTGGGTATTCCCATGGCTCGCGCTTGCATGTCCCGTGGTAGCGGATGTGCGAAGTGAACACGCCGAACTGCGTCCAGCGAACGTAGACTTTCTCGTCGAGGGGCGAGTTCATGAAGTCGGGGTGTGAGTGGAACCCCGGGACGTCGTGGCTCCAGAAGGCAAATCCCGACAATCCGAAGTGCAGTCCGCCTTTCAACGAACCCGCCATACCGTCCCATGAACTCTCGGAGTCGCCACCCCAGTGGAGCGGATAACGCTGACAGCCCGCCCATGCCGACCGTGCCCAGACGATGCCTTCGCCCGTAACCTGCTTGGTTATCTCGAAGGCGGCACGCTGATAGAGCAGTCCATAGAGGTTGTTGAGCCGCTCGGCGTTCATGCCGTGGTACTTGTGGTCCATGTGTATGTTCTCGCCGAAGTCGGTCTTTATACAGCTGACGCCCATTTCAAGGAGATTCCTGAGCAGTCCCTTGTACCATTCGGTAGCCTTTGGGTACGTGAAATCGATAGTCCCGGCATAGTCGAGTGCCGAGAAGTTCGACTGTCCCCCGGCTCCGGAATGTGCCTTCTGGTCCTTCGGCTCAGAGATATAATGGTTGCGGCGAGCCTCATCTATTTGCTCAGCGCCCTCGGCAACGTATGGCAACTGCCACAGACTGACACGGAACCCGTGGTCGCGGAGGTTGTGGATGAATCCCTTCGGGTCGGGGAACCGCTGCGGATTGAACTTCCATTCACACAGCCAGTCGGTGCGGAACCAACCCGTATCAAGGTGGATGACATCGCAAGGCCAGTGTTCCTCACGCATTCGGCGGCAGATGGCGTTGACCTCATCGGCTGAGAAATATGTCATGCGGCTCATCCATATACCGAAACTCCACAGCGGCGGCATCGACGGGAATCCCGTCAGGCGGCGGTAGTTATGCAGTACAGCCTCGGGAGTCTCACCACCGATGACGAACACGTCGAGCGTGGCACGGTCGCACATGAACTGCACCGAGCGTGTCGACTGGTCGGCAAGCGACAGTTTGCAGTAGTCGGACGTATGATAGAACACTCCATAGATTCGGCTGGAGAGATAGAACGGGATATTCTTGTAGCAACGGCGGTTGTTCACGCCCTGTCCGTCCTGGTTCTTAAGTTGGAACGTCTGACCGGACAAGTCCATCTTGCGGAACCTTTCGCCCGTTCCGGCAAAGCACTCGTCGTGCTCGCATTTGAATGAAATTGTTGCACGCTCATGCCCTTCCGGTGTCGTCACATATCCCAACGGCAGGGCATCGTAGCGTGGCGGCGAGAAGTGGTCGTCGCTCAGCGCCACCGGTTTCGACGGGTCGCCGTCGGGATAGAGGGTGAGCCATGTCGTCGGCTGTGGCGCAGGCAGAAGGTCGCTCCAGTGGTCCTGCTTGTACGGACGGGTGTCGAGAGTGGCACGGGTGCGCCCCTTTGAGTCGGTTATGATGTAGAGTCCGCCGTCGTTATGAAAGCTCAACGGCTCATGGCTGACGTCATCGGCAAGCTCAAGCATGTCGTCATGGTCGGTCATCTCGTCACCGCTCATGGTGACAAACAGCCTCAGCATGTCGGGCGAATAGGCACGAAGAGTCAGCGTCTGGCTCTCCTGCGGGACGTCAGTATCGGGTGCCATGTCCTCTTGCAGCTTCTGGCACTGAAAAGGAACGGTCAGAATTATGTCGCCGTCGTACTCACGTATATCGGTGGCTTGCCAGCATTTCCACAGCCGCTCGTCGCGCTGTAAGTGCCGGTCGAAGTCCATGAAATCAAATAGATGGTAGTTGGTTTGCTTCATTGTGATTGCTAGTGTGCTTCGAATTTGATGTTCTTGCCGGGGTGGTTGGTTCCCGTTTCATCCTTGGTAAAGTTGTTGCCACTGATGGTAAAGCCGTCGCTGGAATCATCGAGATAGAGCTTAAAGGCACGGCAGTTAGTGGCATACGGTGCTTTCGATGGTTCGGAGACGGTGTTTCCGGTGATGAAAGAGTTCGGCTGAGCCGACATCGTGTATATTCCTCCGACATCATAAAGCATTCGGGCATAGTCGGTTACACGGTTGTCACATATCCTGTTGTTGCGCATGCCGGTGTCGTGGGGAGTCCATCCCCATCCGAGGCAGATGCCGCACCAGTTGACATTGCTTACGCTGTTGCCGACGATGGAGCAGTTGCGGACATAGCCACAGCCGATGCCCATTGCTCCCCAGTCCTCGTTAGTGGCATCGTCGATGTGATTACTTGTTATATATAATGTGTCACAATATTCTTCCTGGTCGGGCGAAACACGATAGGGACGGTGTACCTCGGATGCTCCCTCGGAGAAAGAGCCTGCGAGAATTGCCGTTCCTCCTATGTCGCTGAACGTGCACCCGGATGCCGTGACGGCCTTATCGGCGAAGGCAAAGTCCAGGCCCGTAGAGCCAAGATGCGTGAAGGAGCAGTCGTTGAAGGTTATCCTCCGTCCCCACTCCACCTTTACGGCAGCCTCGGGGCGCTCTATCCACGCCTGGTTCTCAAGAGAGGGAGCCCACGGCAGACCTTCCTTTTGCAGCTTGTAGGCATCGAGGAGAGGGAATCCGCCTTGCAGGGTGACATGCCCGAGACGTGACGGTCGTGTCCACGATGAGTAGGCAAATGTCACTCCGCTGACCGTTATGTCGGTGACACGCAGTCCCGGAGCGCCGCTTATATTCAGGAGATTCTCCGTGACGGGGACCTCAGCAACGGTCGCGGGAATAGTCTCGCCCTCACGGGGCATGTAATAGATGACACCGGTCGATTCGTCCTGATACCATTCGCCGGGCTCATCGACCAGCGACAAGTCGTTCATAAGGCAATAGGACGACGACCCGAAGTCGCCGCCGATTACCGGCTGCGGCCACGGATGAGAGAACTCAAGGTACGACTCAGGGTCATGGAATTCCACCTGGGTGGAATCGCCAATCTGCCGCATGGATTTTATGCGGAGAATGGCGATAGCCCACCGTTGATGGACGAGCATTTCGAGATGCGGTGCTCTGATGAGTGAATAAAGGTTCTTAGGTGTAGGAATAGTAATAATATCGACGTTGCTATCTAAGATTCTGTCGAGCTTATATTGCCCGAACTGTGTGGCTCTGAGGGCTTTCCGTCCGTTGACCCACAACTGCCGGAGCATAACCCGGCTGCCGTTGACAACCGGAGCATTGGCTGTCCACAGACTGCCTTCCTTCCGCCACTCACTGACGGGCCGGGCTCCGGAAATTACCGCATTGTTGCCTACGATAGCCGTATGGCTGTCCTCGGGAAGCAAATTCAACGGCTGTGTAAGACGATAGGTACCCTCGGCAAGGCGTATCACTACGCTGTCGGCTTCGCCCAACCGGTGCATCTCGCGAGCCTGTCTTACTGCCATTTGCAGCGACCCACCCGGATGGACGTTCACCTCAGCCACCCGCCGTGGTGCCGTTGCCGACGCAACAGGCAGAACCACAAGCGTGGTAAGTATCGTCAGTAGTATTTGCTTCATGCGGTTTTAGTTTTTTATGATTCACTTGTCGCCCTGCACAATCCGCCGGTAGACGCATCCTTTGTTGTCGCACGCCGGACAACCGTATTCCAGACGCCTCATGCGCGGACCTATGCCAATGATGCCGCTGACTGATTTCGTGGGATACATCAGACAACTGTCCGACAGCGTTATGCCGGTGGGATTGTTGCCGACAAGCTCGAAGAGCGTCTTCTGTTCCCTCAGCGGCCAGTTGCAATAGCCTGGGCTGTAACGATTGCTGATGTGCAGCCCGTCGGCGAGCATGTCGTCGGCGAGGCGTGACTGAATCTTGTCCATGGCGTTCTCGACGGTCAGCGAGCCGAGCGCATCGGTAATATAGCCTTCCAGATAGTCGCCGTGGTTGTTGTACTCACGGTACTGGGTCGAGAAGACGCTGCCTGCCGTACAGAGAAACAGAGCCGCAAGGGTGGTTCCGTGCATGTAGCCGCTGACCTTCCGGTTGAGGTGGAGCACTCTGCCGCCAAGACGGATATTGCCCTCGCGGATGTTCAGACCTTCGACATGGAAAAGCACATAACACCCCGTGGCTTCCAATCCGGACACGGAGAGCTCATGCAGCTTTGCCGTCATGAACGTCCATGCAGGATGGGAAGGGTCGTCGAGATGGATATACTCCGCGGCGGATTCCACCGAGGGCAGCACCTCCGACAATCTGTAAGTGTAAGCGTGCAGTCTGTCCATTATCCGACCAACCGGTCAAGTTTCTCAACGACATCCTGCGGATCCTTACCGTAGGTTGCGCCTATCTGAGCGGCAAACTCCGGCGTGACGGGCGCTCCGCCAACGATGAACTTCGTCGACGGATGCTTCGAGTGGATGGTGTCGATGATGGTCTTCATATTCGTCATGGTGGTTGTCAGCAGAGCCGACAGACCGACGATGGCGTCAGGATTCTCGTCGAGAGCCTTCTCGTACTTGTCGACCGAGCAGTCGATACCTAAGTCAATGACCTTATAGCCGGAGCCTTCGACCATCATAGCCACGAGGTTCTTGCCGATGTCATGCATGTCGCCGAAGACCGTTCCGATGATGAACGTCCCCTTTATTTTCACATCACCCGACGAGAAGTAAGGCTTGATGAACGACAGACCGGCATTCATTGCCTTTGCCGCCATCAGCATCTGCGGCACGAATATCTTGCCCTGCGAGAACTTCTCGCCGACTTCTCCCATGGCTGGTATCATCGCCTCGTTCATTATGTCGCCGGGCTTGAAGCCTTGCTTCAGGGCTTCCTGCGTATATTCGGCAGCGCCGGGCTTCCCCCTCAGTGCGGGTGGAAACGGCGACGCGGCGTTTATCTTGCCGTTGGCGACGCAATCGTGAATCTTCTGAAGTATTTCGTCCATAGCATATTATTTAAACCTGCAAGCATCTTACTCTTTCTCCCACTTGTCGAGCTCATCCTTGACAGCCTTAAGATATGTTGCGTTTGTTCCGCAGCATCCGCCGACAGCATCGGCATACTCGAAGGCAGGAACGAAGTCGGCAGCGAACACCTCCGGCGAGTACGGCTTGTCTTCCTTGCCACCCGACGAGAGGATAGGCGTTCCGGCATTAGGCTTGAAGAGCACCGGCAGCGATGTCTTAGCCTTGTACTCCTTGACTATCGACAATGCCTTGTCAGGACCCAGCGAGCAGTTCATTCCGACAGCGTCGATGCCCATCGGGGTGAGCTCGCCGACAATGTCGTCAACGGTATTGCCCATGAGGGTAGCACCGAACTCGGTGAATGTCATCGACGAGAACACCGGCACCTGATACTGCTTGGCTACGGAGACGGCAATCTTCATCATCTCCAGGTCCATGAATGTCATGAGATAAATAATGTCAGGATGCTCCTGCATTCCGGCGGAAATCATTTCCTCGAAAATCTTGCGGCAGTCGGCGGTGCTGAGGTCACCAAAAGGCTCAAGCATAGCCGACAGCGGACCGATGGCAAGAGCTATGCGCTTGTCGGTTCCGGCGAGGGCTTCACGGGTGAGGCGGACACTTGTCGAGACAATCTCCTCGACCGAGTATGACGACTGGTTGCTTACGTTCGGGTGGTTGGCGGCAAACGAGTTGGTGAGGATAATCTCAGCGCCTACATCGGCGAACTCGCGGGCTACCTGCTTGACGACGTCAGGTTTCTCAATATTGTATTTCCAGACCGGATCGTGGTCGTTAGTATGCTCCCACAGCGTTGTACCTACAGCACCGTCGAGCAAGGTGATTTTCTTCTTCATTTGCTATTGTTCAGCTGATTAGTTTTAAGTTTTCTGCAAATATAGTCAATAATATTGATACTCCGAAGTTTTCAGGGCTTTAATTAACTAATTTTATGCTATAAGGGTGGAGATCTCCGCCCCTACATTTTTCCAAACATATACATCTGGCGAAATCTGCGAGAGAAAAGACCAGGAGATCAGCCCCCAAGTCAAATAAATTCAAAAGAGGAGCCAAAACAAAAGTAATTGTGTAATCAATTGATTACTAGCCATTTACATCTACATGCCATTTCACGCTGTAATCGGGTATGAATTAGCCCCTAAAAGATACCATTTTACGAGCTAAAACGGTCCCAACAACACTGGCATTGTTGGAGAACGGTGACTCGCCTGGCATTGTAAACCTGTCATTGTAAACGAATGTTAATATTTATAGAAGTTTAACTAATAAATTTTTAGGTTTGAACATATAGTGCACACTGCCCTTCTATCTTTGCATTCAGGAACGAGGCGTGATGAATCGCCGATGAACAAGAAAACAACAATACAACTTAAATCATTATAGTCAATGGAAAAAGATATTAATACCACGAAAGGCAGACGGACGGTGGCAGGCCTCACCAGCGAGGAGCGCCGTGTATTCAGAAGGAAACTGAAGGATATAATCATTAAGGAATTCAGCTATTTGGCTGGTTCCGACGAGAGCATATTCTACTGGGCAGGTACGATGTCGGACCTGATGGAACTGACGCATGTGGCATGGCTCACGGGCGAAATTGCCGACAGCAAGGGCAATCCGGTGAGTTTCCGTGATTTGGCGTTCCATGTCGCTGATGTGCTTGGCTGCCACTGCCCGAAGAACCCGTACAGTCTGGCGGAGCGCTGCCGAATGCGCAAGTCGGTGAAGCGCCTGCCGATAATGGACCGGTACTTGAAGCTAATGGTCGAGTGCGGGGTCAAGAACCCGCTGTCCCTCGACATGAAGTTCAAGTAGCCACCAAGCAGGTGCGGCGATCTCCGATTCGCCGATGGGATATTGCCAAATCATTTTCCCATGAAAAACACAACGAGGTGGATAAAAATTTAGCAGAATGGGTGGACAAAAGTCCGTAGTTACGCATATTTACGAAAAAGTCCACCCATTTAAACAAAAAGTCCTCCTATAGAAATAATAGAATTTCTACCTTTGCGCCAAATCAATCAGCGAGTCCTATCGGTAACGACAGCTAGGGCATCGTCATCATCGATGGCAAGAAGTTCATACGCAAATAACGGATCTTTCCGATTTCCAAAAACATTTAAAGTTTACATAGACGATTTCCAAAAACATTTAAAGTTTACATAGACGATTTCCAAAAACATTTAAAGTTTACATAGACGATTTCCAAAAACGAACAAGACCAACTACTTTAGCTATACCATGCCGACACAACATAGACTGGACTTAGTCTACAAACCTGATTAAACTATAATAGTGGAACAACCCCTGACCGGGAAATAAAGACTGAACTTTGATGACTGTTGAATATAAACAGAACTTAGAAACTAATTGAATATAAACTGAACTGAAATACAAACTAATTAAAACGAAAACAAGTATGAAGAAAATCTTTACTCTATGCGCAGCAATGCTTGCAATGTTCTCGGCACCAGCACAGACCGAGACAGTCTCAGAGCCTACAGAGTCGGGCGAGGCAGACATCGTCACACTGGGTTACAACAACCTCGTCGACAATACAGCCACTCCTGACTATGCATTCACCGGCACAAACTTCACATTCAAGATGAACCGTAACCAGGACGGTCGCCAGCAGACTTGCGACGGGTGGAACAACGGTCTGAACTTCAAGAAGAACGCTGTCGGCACAATCAATATTCCTGAGGGCACAAAGGTTTACCTGCATCGAGATGCAGGGCTTCTCGCAGGGCGACAACTGGGACTACCTCGCAGGTTGGGGCAATGGCGACCGGACCATCAACGGTGGAAACTTCGAGTGGGTTGAGCCGCTCGGCGCCGACGTCAAGGAGAATGCCAAGATTCAGGCAGAGGCTAAATTCCCTCTCGATCCATGCGGATTCACCGACGGTGCTAACTCTGCAGGCAACAAGGGCGGCTACACATTCGCTGCCATCGACCTCACCTCTTCTCCTTACGAGGGCACATTCAACGTAACATTCAGCGGCAACAACCAGGCCGACGTGGCTTTCGTCATCTACACTACTGAGGAAGCTGCAAAGAACGCTACCGCCATCAATGTTCCGACATTCCGCCCGACTCCCAAGGACGGCGCTGTCTACAATCTCGCTGGTCAGCGTGTCAGCAAGAGCTACAAGGGTATCGTCATCATCAATGGCAAGAAGTATATCCGGAAGTAAGCTCTTTAAGATTAGAGATTAGTGATTAAAGATTAGTGATTAAAGATTAGTGATTAAAGATTAGTGATTAAAGATTGGATTGGTGATTAAAGATTGGATTGGTGATTAAAGATTAGTGATTAAAGATTAGTGATTAAAGATTATAGACGATTTAATATAGATGGTTTATTATTATAAGTAATGATTCAGGTAACTCAAACATTAGGTTTTAGATTTTTTTGGTAACGGTTATTCAGAGTAATTGCCAACATTGAATAAACGATACAATTACTTCGGCTTGCGAAAGCCGGATAATTGGCAAGAGGGTGTGTCAAAGGGTTAATTTATTACGACACACCCTCTTTTTTTTATGCATTTCTTGTTCATTTTGTAACAATTTGCTTACCTCCGACAAAGGGCATCAACATCGTCAAGATGAGTGACGGCACCGTAAGAAAGGTTATGAGATAAATGGCGAGAATATTTGGCGGTGACAGGAAGAATTCATAACTTTGCACACCGAAACAAAATTATGATTATTCAGGAATATTAGAATCCGAAAGCACTATGGAATACATGTCACAGGAAGGCTACGACGAGCTCAACAACGAGCTCAACGACCTTATCAAGGAGCGTTTGCCGGAAGCCATACAAGCCATACAAGAAGCCCGCGACAAGGGCGACCTCAGCGAGAACTACGAGTACCGTGCTGCCAAGCGTGAGCACGGCAGGATTCTCAGCCGCATCCGCTTCTTGCAGAAGGTCCTGATGTATGCCCGTGTGCTGCCGGCTTCGCAGACTGAAACCGACACTGTACAGCTGCTCACGAAGGTGGAGCTTCTGAACATCGCCAACAACAAGAAGATGGCTTACACTATCGTCAGCCCGCATGAGGCAAACACCCGTGAGCGCAAGATTTCCATCAAGTCGCCCATAGCCAAGGCTCTCATCAACAAGCACAAGGGTGATGTCGTCGAGGTTCACGTCCCCATCGGCATCGTCAAGCTCCGCATCGAGAGCATCGGCAGGTAAGCCCTTTCTTCGATAATCGCCATCCCACTGATATTCGACATACCCACTGTAGGGGAGACCTAAGCGTAGCGCATGGTCTCCCTTCTTTCATGCGCATTTTTCCGGCACGAATAACACAATTCTATTTATTTTTCCGGCACGAACTACACGATTCTATTTATTTTTCCGGCACGAATAACACGATTCTATTTATTTTTCCGGCACGAACTACACGATTCTATTTATTTTTCCGGCACGAACCACACGATTTATTTTCCAGTACAAATAGCACAATTTTATCGGAAAAATATTTTATTTCGTAAGATATTTGTACCTTTGCATTACAAATTAACAAACCAATAGTTTAAAACAAACCAAGAATGAACATTAAATTTACTCTGAAGAAGCTGGGACTCCTTTAATTCATAACGCACTCATTTGATGTTTATTTCCGGATTTTCTTTGTACCTTTGCCGCCGAATTCAGAATAACAATCAATAAGAAAATGACAAAGGGAAAGAACAATAAGGTAACGAAGAAGATAGAACAGATAGTCATTCTGATCAGCTGTCTTGCAATAATGGTTGTTGCTGCCGTAGAGCGTGACGGAAAGGTCTGGGGGCACAGCCTCAACGAGGAACCTGCCGACACTGCCGCAGCAGCCAGTGGCGCAGCTGTCGACACGATGCGCACACTCGCCGACGGGACGGTGGTCGTCAATACCACAAATCTCGCCAAGGACGTCAGCGGATTCGGGGGGCCCGTTCCACTGGAGATATACATCAAGGACGGAAAGATAAGCAAGGTAGAGGCGCTGAAGAACTCGGAGACTCCCGATTTCTTCAATCAGGCAAAGGCGCTGCTCACCCGTTGGAACGGAAAGACCGTCGAGGAGGCGCAGCAGATGAAGGTCGATGGCGTCAGCGGAGCGACATTCTCTTCCCGTGGAATCATCGGCAATATGGAACGTGGACTGCAGTTCGCGGCAAAGAACTCGAAGAAGCCGTCGATACTCGACAAGCTTGACCTCAGTGCGAAGACAATCGTCGGGCTCGTAGTCGTGCTGCTTGCCGCCATCATTCCGCTGTTCTATCACAACAAGCGGTGGCGCATCATCCAGCTGTCGCTGAATGTCATAGTGCTCGGACTATGGTGCGGAACGTTCCTCAGCTGGTCGCTGTTCGTCAACTTCATGTCCAACGGCATCAACGTCTGGGTTTCGCTGATACCTATTATAATGCTCATCACGGCATTCATCTACCCTCTCTTCGGCAAGAAGCAGTACTACTGCACCAACATCTGCCCGTTCGGCTCACTGCAGGTGCTTGCCGGAAAGACGACCCACAAGCACTGGAAGATGGGTCCGAAGACCGTGAAGCGTCTGACGCTGTTCCGCCGGATTCTCTTTGCCGTGCTGATGATTCTGATGCTCACCGGCGTGTGGTCGGCATGGATGGACTATGAGCTCTTCACGGCGTTCATCTTCAACTCTGCCAGCATCGTGGTCATCATCCTCGCGGTAGTGTTCGTCCTCCTGTCGGTATTTGTTCCCCGCCCCTACTGCCGCTTCGTTTGCCCTACCGGCACAATGTTCAAGATGCTGTAGGAGCGGCGAGCTCCGATTCGCCAAAAGGAAGTGTCTATGATTAGGTAAAGACAATTAACAAAAAGAAACAGGGACTGGTATAATTACCAATCCCTGCTTTTTTTGTTGCGTAAAGGTTGTTACTACTCTTCCTCGTCGTCCCAGAGGTTCCAGGTGTGATGGAACTTTCCATTAGCCCATTCACCATTAGGGTTATCTATAAGAGTTCCCTTTTCAAGCATGTCTTGCGGTTGCTTGTCGACGGCTGTTCCGGTCGCTTTATTGCCGATGAAGTGAAGAGACAGACTCGCAAGGAGTCCTTCTGTCTGAGTTGTTAGTTTTTCAGTAGTTGGCTTCAAATATGTTCGTTTCATAGTTTTTTTTCCTTTTTAATTGGTTGAAAGTTTTTATTTCACGACATATTTTTTGCCGTTCATGATATAGATGCCCTTAGGCAGCGACTGCAAGCCATTGCGGCTGACGAGCTGTCCACCGAGGTTATAGACCTTTCCGGTAGTCTCAGGATCTGTTAGGTCAGCCATGATGTCATCGATGCCGGTTGTAACTTCCTCATCGACACCATCATAGTCGATTGACAGAGCCTTGACAGGAGTTACACCACTGGCTGCTACAAGGTAAGCACGATAGCCATTCGTCTGTGATTTACCCGAAACATTCTGCTTAATGACAGTCTTTCCATTGTCAGGATTCTGTGCTACGAAGTAAGCATTCTTCGGCAGGCTCATCTGCTGATAGGTTCCTGTCCAAACGTACTTGTCGGCAGAATCGTCCTCGCCATTAACATTTATAGGCTTCAAGCCGGATGTCTTGTCGTCATAAGCAACATAACCAGTAGTTCCAGTAGGGAACTGGAACTTCATGTCGTACTTCTTACCCAGTGTTCCTGGAATCCAAATGAGGTATGGACGACCGGCGTCTATCATCTGATAGTAGTGCTTCTTGAATGTCAGCTTATCGTTCTTGACAGAGTAGAAGTCAACTATCTCGAATCCTTCAGGTAGCGCAGCCTTGGTCTGGTCCTCATTCAGGGAGAACGGCAGGCAGAGGGTGTTCCACATTCCGGCTTTGAGCTCGCGCTTGAATGACTGATCAACCTTGTAGGCTACCGATGCGCCTGCAGCCGGCTCAGAGCTCTTTGTCAGCGTGTAAGACGTTGCGCCTTCAGCCGACGGAGTGATGGTAACATCAGTAACATTCTTGTCCGGTGTGAACCTGAAGCCATAGAATCCAAGCTTTGTGCGGTTGGTGAAGACGAAGTAGGTCTTGCCTGCAGTGACATGGAATGAGTACTCCGAAGCGCCTTCGTTAAGCATGACCCAACCGCCATCAAGGTTGTATATTTTCTGAACCAAATTCTCGTCGACATTGTCCTCACTATTGCCATTGCCATTGATTTCCTTTACCCTAGCACGCCAATAAGCAATGTCATCTTTATATTGCTCATTTTCAGCATCATAGTCGGTATTGTCATCATCGTCGAATGACGCTTTGGTTTCATTGCTGCCCTTGCCCAGGGATTTTCCTAAACCATCACCGATTTTCGTACCATTCCATACATCAGCCCATTTAGCTTTTGTAGTAGCCGTCACACCATCAGTTTCAGTGTACAACTTTCCTGTCTCATCAGCAATGTAATAAGAGCGGGTATGAACCATAAACGGATTAATTGTCTGCGAGCCATCTTTATGGCGGATCTGGCAGAGTGCGCCGTTCTGATGGATATAGACCTTTAGCGTTCCGTTCTCATTAGGGACGAACTTCAGGAATCCACCGAATACCGGCATGCTGTAAGGGTTGTTCACATCCTCTTTATACCAGTATTTATCTTTATTATAATTTGCCGTAAACTTGTTGGCATACTGTGTCAACGTCTCATCGGCAGAATTTTCGTTGGCACTGAAGGTATAGTCATATCCAGGGAATGTTTCGATATAGCCTTCCTTTCTCGCCTTAGTCCATTGGTCGGCTGTACCGTCACTGCGATATTCCTTAGCAGCACCTGGAGCACCTTCCCATCCATCAATATACATTTTTATACCCTTAACAGAAGTGATTACATCTCCGACATTGGCTGATTCGCCGTTCTTGACACGATACATTGTAGGGTCGGCAACATCAACTGATACAGTAGCATAGCCGTAAGTGTATTTTGTCTCGGTAGCGTCAGGGATAAACTTTGCCACAAACAGAGCTTCACCACCACCTACGGCTTTAGCATTGAACGTTGCTGAGCCGGCAGTGCCACTGACGACATCATTCTCTACTGTGTTACCGCTGACAATCTTGTTGCCATCCATAGCATAGACCTTGAACTTTCCCTTAAGGTCGGATTCTGTTATATTGAATGTCACAGTAAAAGAATCGCCATGACTTGCCTGATACGTAGTTTTGTCGCCCGTTGTTTCAGCAGATGTTCCTGTTACAGTTGCCGAAATTGTAGGTATAGCCTTCTGCGTTACTTCTATCCTGTAAATTTTCATAGCAGCCGATGGCTTAATCTTCACATCGACAGTCTGCTGATTTTTTTGACTAGTAACTTTAAGCATGAAAGTTTGCCGAGTGCTGGCCGCAGTGAGCTCCTGGTTTACGAAGTTGGAATTCCAATTCTTTGAATTGACTATGAATCCGGCGCGTCCGCTTACAGGCTCTGCCTCGATGAGTACGTATGTACTTGCACCATTATTTACAGACGACGCAATATCGTTTAAGACGATTGCTCCGTTACCATCGAGTGTCAAGCTGTTATCCGGAACAACCGACAAATGACCGGGCACCTCACATACGAAGCTGATGCCATCGGTACGGAATACAGTCGTCCCATCGGCAGTTATAAGATTGGCACCATTTACATCGTCCTTAGTGGCGTTAGCAAGCGAATAGGATGTTACGCCATCCTTAGTGCTGGAAGTCCAAACATTACTTGAAAACGTCTGTCCATTGCCGATACCCTTGCCTTCAGAACCGTCAAGAGTCTTGTCGAATATCCAGACCTTCTGTTTTACGGCCGGAGCCGATGCAAGAACCTCTATCGACTGGATCCAAACACCCCATGTTGTTAAAGAACTAGGAAATACGAATTTAGTGTTGCCGTCGGAAGTTACCTTAAACAAGTATTCATTGCCACCCGAACTAATGAGAGCAGCATTGTCAGGAGTTGTAATTCCCTGAACATTTGTTCCCTTAATACGAACATAGTTACCCGACTTTAGTCCAGGTATAGTAATGCTTGAGCCCTTTTCCATGGAAACTACTTGATTCTCATTATCAAGACATAGTCCATCAGAAGTAATAGTATTGAATATCAATCCATTGATTAATTCAAGGTTGTACTCTCGATCTGAGCATACTGTTGTCGGACGCCATTCGTCGCTACTCTCTGCTTTTTTCCACTCAGATGTATTTGTGTTTAACGCACTGACTGTATTTGTCCATTTGCTGGATGTTCCGTCAGAGAAATCCCAAGTTGTAGGCGCTGAAGTAGAAGTAGTCATCTCAGAGGATGACTTAATAGTAGTGGTGGTAGTAGCCTTGTAAGTAACAGTAAGGGTCTTTATATTTAAATAATTAGTAGTACTTTCATCTTTAAAAAGATTTTGGAAAGTCATTGTTAAATCCCTAGCTGGATTTTTGCTACTATTATTCCATGTCGCATCTCCATTTTTAGGAATGCTGGCACTGTTCCCTAAAGACGTAGAACCACTAGCTACATTAAAAGTAGCATTACTAGACATATTCTTAGAACCATCACTAGTTGTAGTAATACTTTCTATTACATAACCTTCTGAAAGTGTAATATAGAAGGTCACCCCGCTAGCTTTTAATTGCCATCGACAACCTCTATCATTAAAAGAATTATCCGTCTTAGGAATGGACACCGCTACAGGTGTAGCAGCAGTTGCGGCAACATTATAATTACCTTTATCATCCAAATTAGTTTTGTCTGATAGGTCAAACGTTGCCGTTTTACTCTGAGCCACAGCGGCATTAATGCCCATCATCATAAACAGGCACAGCAATGCTGTAAGGGTAAATATCCGTTTCATATATTTGAGTCGTTATAATTTTCTTGCTTTAGTCTTTTCGAGTTTGTTTATTTTTCTATTTTCAGAGGAAGAAGTGTGTAAATCTTGATATTACAGTAAGCTACATGTTGCTTGGGCAGTAACATTGTACCAACCGAGCGTCCGGAAAATGGACAGCCATAGAGCCGTCATGGAATATTTATTTTTAGAATAAAACCGTCGTGATTTGGGCTTCCTCCGAAACTCATGCTTTACAGGCAAGATTTTATTATTCTTCGAATGAATTATAGAATCTGGATGCAAAGGTATATTTTTTCTGAGAAATATGCAAACTATTATACATATTTTTATATAATAAAAAATATTCCACACAGAGTCACAGATGACACAGATCTTTCACGGATAATTCCGCATTTGTTTTTTCACGCAGACAACGCTGCTTCCGCAGATGTTTTCCTTCGGAAAAATGTTGATAGCCACCAATATACAGACCGTCGGCCCTAAATTTACAAGGTTTTATTTGTCGGTCTGTCGACAGATGGGGACGCACACAAGGTGCGCCCCAAAAGTGCTACTCGTCGTCACCCCATGGATTATAGGATGCCCAGTTGTTGGGCTTGGCTGCCTCAGTGTAGCCAGGATCATCTGGCTGAATAGGATTGTCCTTACCATACATGGTAATTGAGCTGTCGAGGATATTGCTCTCTGTATCTATAGCACGAGTCTTTATCGATGGCTTTATATATTTTTTCATTGTCTTGTATTCGTTTAAGTAGGTTTATTTTATTTGAATAGTCTTCTTTCCGTTCTTGATAACCAGTCCGCGGAAATTACTGCCGACACGCTGTCCGGCGATGTTGTAGGCAGGAGCGTAGACATTGGCGTCGGATGCAGCGTTGATAGTGCTGATGCCCGTTGCGGTATCGTCGCCGAAGGAAATGAATTCCTTGCTGCCGGCAGCCTCGCTGATACGGAGGTAAGCCTTGCCAGCTGATACCTTACGACCTTCGGCATAGAGCCAGAAGCCTTCCTTGCCGTCCTTCTTGCCGTAGCCGTAAACATTCTCGCCACTAGCGACTGTGTATCCGTCGACAGCTGCAACAAGCCGGTTGTCAGTGCCAAGAGCCTCGTCAGAGCCTGAGTAGAGGTCGTACGTACCAGCCTCACCCTCGACGATAACGCCGGTGTTGGCAGGAACATTAGTCACCTCGGTTACCTTAGCGCCATTGCCATCGGCAGAAGTAATGACGTAAGCCTTCAGTCCGGCAGTCTTCGAGAAGTCGATAGCTGATGCAGAGCTGAATGAAGTGCGCTGAAGACCTTCCTTGATAGTTACTGTAGCCACCTTGACGTCGGTTGCTTCCTCAGTGATGAGCTGCAGCCATGCTGTCGGCTGACCGCCACCCTTTATAGAGAATGTGATTGGCGAGCCTGCTGTGTGATCTTCGATGTTGACGATAAGGTCGTACTTAGTCGTCTCTTCCTTTGCATAGCCGTGCTTCGAAGGAATGTAGACTGTAGCGCCATCCGATGCTACAGATGTTATGCCAGCGTCGGCAGCAGCATCGTAATTGCTCTTGAAGTCTTTGAAGACAATCTGCTTGACAACGATGTTTGCAGGAATGGTGAGAGTATAGTCAGAGCCGTTAAGCTTGAAGCTGCTGTTGTTCCATCCGTCAAGGCTTGTGGTAGTCAGCGTGTAAGAACCATCGCTCCATGCTCCATCGCCGTCCTTACCGTCACTGGTGTACTTCAGGTCGACAGTCTTGTCGTCAGGAGTCGGAGTGTAAACGTGGATTCCCTCAACAGCAAGGCTGTAGTCCTTGCTCTTGCCGCCAATCTTTCCGGTGAAATTATATGTTGCTGTTGTACCTTCGAGGACACCCTCGGCTGATACCTCAGAACCATCGACGAGCGTTGCGCTGACAGCCGGAACGGTGGTGAACACCTTGTCGGATAGTGTAGCCTTGTGGGCGTCGCTGTTCAGAGCGTCGAGCAGTGTTGCTGTCTCGTCAACTCCACCGACAGTGATAGCCTTGATGCTTACCTCGCCGAGATGGGAGAGCTTCAGTGTGTATGTTGACTTGGCAGCCGTAGCGCCTTCGTTGGCAGTGAGGGCGATGGTGACAGTTGTCGTCTTCGATGCAGCTGGTGTCGGCAGTGTGAACGTACCGTCGGCATTGGCTGTTACGTCGACAGCATTGCCATCCTCATCGACAGCGGTCAGAGCTACAGTTCCGTTCTCGGCAGCAACATTCAGTGTCGTTGTAGCGGCGGTATAATCGATAGGCAGTTGGCAGAGCCAGTCGGATGATGTACCCTCGACGATTTCCTGTCCGTCGATAGTGACACCGGTAACCGAAGCCAAAGCTCCGGCATAGCTCATGCGGATATTCTTGAAGTTGCAGATGAAGCTGTTGCCCTTGGTAAAGGTAAATGTCATCGACTTCAGACCTTCGCTGATTGTTCCGTCGAGTTGGATAGGAGTATCGGTGTATGAGCCCGGAGCGTCAGCGGCGATGGTGTAGTCCTGATTGACATCGACGGCTCCCGTGGCAAGGTCCTTGATGACGATATTCAGATTGCCGCCCTTGTTGTAACGCGCAATCTCCATGTTCAGAGTGTAGGCTCCTGTCGCATTATTATAAAAGGTGTAAGAAGCCGAGCAATCGTTGGTGACAAAGCCTACATTTGTGCTGTTCTCTACCCTGGCACCCTTGTATGCGCCCTTGTTGATGTCGATGGTTCCCGGTTCAGGAATCTGGTCATAGCTTGTCAGCGGGGTGAAGGCCAGGTTGCCATAGTTGCCGGCATATCCGCCTGTAGTGCTGTTCACCTTGATGGTCAGTGTGAAGTTTCCTACCGGCAGGTTCTTTATGACGAAAGCCTGCGGAGTCGATGGTGTCCAGCTATTCGTGTTCTCGACGTTGGCTGTGGCATCCAGATATGTCCGGGCATCGTCCGAGAGTGTAACGCCCAGCTCAGCGGTCAGTCCGTTGGCTCCGGTGAGGAACGACATGACATAGTCCTGCCGGACGGTGTTCTTGATGTTGAATGTGATGATTGTTCCTGCATGTGTGCTGCCTACGCTAGCGCCGTTGTTCTCGGTCCTGCAATTTGTAAGGTCAGCATCTCCCCAGTTGATGTAGGTGCCCGATGCCGTCGGAATGGTCACCTCCGTTGCTGCTTTTGCTCCATTGACTCCAAATAGAATAATGGCCAGCAAAGCAAGCAAGAATGATAATTTTCTTTGCATTTGCTTTAGTTATTAATGTAGATTGAATTTTATAGATTCCGGCGGCAAAAGTATAAAATTAATCCACCATATAGGTGGACTTTTTAACCTATATGGTGGATTATCTGTTAAAAGACGGTTGATTGTCTGTATTTTACGCAATCATTGTCTTTAAATCTTCATCAACTGTCGAGATTGTGCCGAGGCCGAAGTTATCGACAAGGACCTTCAGGACACCCTCGGAAACGAATGCCGGAAGTGTCGGACCGATATGAATATTCTTTATACCGAGACTGAGCAGAGCCAGCAGCACGATGACAGCCTTCTGCTCATACCATGCGATATTGAACTCTATAGGCAGGTCGTTGATGTCCTGAGCACCGAAGATCTCCTTCAGCTTCAGAGCCACCACAGCCCAGGAGTAGGAGTCGTTGCACTGTCCTGCGTCGAGGACACGTGGAATACCGTTGATGTCGCCGAGCTGGAGTTTGTTGTACTTGTACTTTGCGCAGCCGCTGGTCAGGATGACGACATCCTTCGGCAGACCCTCGGCAAACTCACGGTAGTAGTCGCGGCTCTTCATGCGTCCGTCGCAACCGCTCATGACAACGAACTTGCGGATGGCTCCGCTCTTGACAGCCTCGACAATCTTGTCGGCAAGGGCGAACACCTGGCTGTGGGCGAATCCACCGATAATCTCGCCGTGCTCGATCTCCTCAGGAGCCTGGCACTGCTTGGCGAGAGCGATAACCTCACTAAAGTCCTTGTGACCGTCCTTCTCGTCGATGTGCTTCCAACCCGGGAATCCGGTAGAATTGGTTGTGAACACACGGTCTTTGTAGTTTGCCTTTGGCGATGGCGGAACGATACAGTTGGTGGTGAACACGATAGGACCGTTGAAGTGGCTGAACTCCTCTTTCTGCTTCCACCAAGCGTTGCCGTAGTTGCCGACGAGGTTCTTGTACTTCTTGAACAGTGGGTAGTAGTGTGCCGGAAGCATCTCGCCGTGGGTATAGACATCGACGCCCGTGCCCTGTGCCTGCTCCAGAAGGTCCTCAAGGTCGTGGAGGTCGTGACCGGAGACGAGGATGCCCGGATTCTTGCCGACACCGATGTTCACCTTGGTGATCTCCGGATTGCCGTAAGCGCCGGTGTTTGCCTTGTCGAGGAGAGCCATCACGTCGACACCATACTTGCCGGTCTCCAATACATTATTTAATAATGTCTGCATGTCGGCGTCAGGGTTGGTGATTGTGGCGAGAGCCTTCATCATGAAGTCGATGATGTCGGTGCTACGCTCGCCGAGACGTGCAGCGTGCTCATAGTAGGCAGCCATGCCCTTCAGTCCGAGGACGTCGAGTTCCTTGAGTGAGCGGAGGTCGGCATTGTCGTTGCGGAGCACACCCTCGCGTGAGCCCTCAGCGGTATAGTCGGTTTTCTCGCCACCCCAACGGACTTCCTGATAGTCAGGGAGTGTGACGCTATTCTCATGGGCAATGGCAAGGAGCTCCTTCTTCAGCACGATACCGGCATCGACCTTGGCGAGGATGGCTGTATCGTCGAAGTTGGCGTTGGTGATAGTGGCGAAGAGTGCATCGACGAGATAGTCGCCTGTCTTCACCTTATCGAAAGCGACATTGCTCTTATTGAGGCTGTCGCCGATGGTTCCGATGCCGCGGACGACGCTCAGCAATAAGTCCTGCCAACGGCTTGTCTCCGGACGTTTACCACACACACCACTGATGGTGCAACCTGTTCCCTTAGCTGTTTCCTGACACTGGAAACAAAACATCTTGTTCTCCATTTTCTTTGTTTTGTATTTTGTTATTTTTGTTTTCGATGGTGCAAAGGTACGAAGTCTATGATGTACGCCCGGGTAACAATTGTTACTGCAAATGCGTTAAAGTCAGTTAAATCCTAAGCTCGTGCTATTTGTGCCAAAGATTTAATAAGAGAGAATCCGCAATCGTCCAAGCCCTTCGGCTAGAACAACTGCGGATAATCACTCACATCAATACAACCTAAATAATCCCGAGGTTCTCGACATCGAACGACTCAGCGCCCAGCGTGCCGAGGATAGCGGCAAGCACAGCGGCGAGGATCTTCAAGAGATTCGCCCAATCATTCTTATGCAGTGTCTTCATGGTACACGTGTATTAAAGGTTACTAGAAGTCCTCACCGCCTGACTTGTCGCCGGACTGACCTGACTGACCGCTCTGACCTGACTGACCGCTCTGACCGCTCTGGCCTGACTGGCCTGACTGACTGCCGGAGTCCTTGCCTGTCTGCGCACCGGCATCCTTGCCTGCGTAGCTACCGGAATCCTTGCCCGGCTTTGTCGGCTGACCACCTGCGGTCTCAGCACCGATATAAGGAGGGAGCTCCTTGACACGGGTACCGGTGAGGAACGTGCGGGTGCGGGTTCCGGTGGTACGGTTGATCTTCACCTCCGGCTGGAAGAGTACATGGACGTCCTTGATGTTTGCAGCCGAGAACTTGTCACGGCTTGCAGCCGGCGCAGAGGTCATGCCAAGCTTGAATGTTCCGAAACCGGGAAGCTTAACACGGTGGCTTGCCTGAAGCGACTTGGTGATCTCGCCGACAAGGGCACGGATAACTGCGAGGACGTCCGCCTCATTGACGGTGCACTTCTCCTCGATTGCCTTTGCAAGGTCGTCGGTGGTGTCGGTGTCAGTCATTGCTGCACGTCCGTACCAACTGCCCTTGTGGGGATTCAACTTACGATTGTCCTGATAAACTTTGTAATAAACTGCCATAATTAAATAAGTGTTTAAATGGTTAAATAAAAAAGTTAATGAATAATTAATTAAGAATGTAAGTATTTGTATATATACTTATATGTATGCGCACATAAATACAAACATTTCTATTTATAGATATAGTTAATTCTAAATCACTTATTTGATGATTGTTACGCTTCATACTACGAACGATTTAAATGACCTGATGACGATTATAATGCCGTGTTGTGTGACTGACATGAAGCCAGTGTGGCTTAAGCCGACCACCACGTACAGCGGGATCATAGATGAGCTGATCAAAATCCGTGTGGGAAATGATGAACTGCGCAAACTTATGGGCAATCTCCGGATTGGAGACATAGATGTCGGCAGCTTCACCATAAAGGTGCTGGGAGTTCTTCACTCCCCCTACCCTCTTGTTCAACTTCTTCGACCGGTAACCACTGGTAATGATTATCCTACCGAAACGGCGGCGAAGGGGTTCCAGCACTGCGCGGCACAGTGAACGAAGATTTTCAATGTCCCGCGCAGTGGGTGTGTTGTCAATACCGTAGGCGATGGCGGTTCCCGACCGCAACATCTCCTGGAGCGTAAAATGCTCTGAAAGGTAAATTGTCTTTGTGTTTTCCATAGTATCAATCTAAATGTTGTGTTTTCTTGTTTACAGTTGCAAAGGTACTGCAGAAAACAGCGTTTTCCAAATTCTATGTGTATAGACAAGTGTATCAAATCATCAACTAAAAAGTAACTAGTTGATAATCAACAACATAAAAGAATAAGGAAAAGGATGAAAAAGGCAGAAAAAAGAAAATCTCTCAAAATTCCCGTATTTGCGGCCAACCGGCCAGTTGGTTTCATTTGAGCGAATTTTGAGAGACTTTTTATGGGGTATAATTATATCAAGCGTTCACCAAAGATGACTTCATTGATTTTCTTCTGGTGGTCGAAGATGAATCTTGCAACAATACTTGAGAGAATGGCAGCTGTCGGAAGCTTCACATTACTTGCCGTCTTCAGCCGATCGAGGATACGCTTCAAGTCGGGATCGATATAAATTGTGGCAAGCCTGTCGTCACGGGTCTTGTAAATCTTACCCAAGTCGAGGAAGAGGTCCCAGCTGTCAGCACCACTGTCCTTAACTATCTTATACTCACGCTCAGCCTTAGCCGTCGGCGAAATCTCCTGCTTTGGAGTTGCAGGACGACCACGGCGGCGCTTCTCCTGTGGAGCGGGAGCAGCAGCCTCTACCCCACCCTGCTCACCGGCAGGCTCACTGCGGGATTCTGCAACGGCCTCATTATCGGATATTTCATCATCTGAAAAAGCTTTCGATGTCTCAGTAGGTTTCTTTTCAGGCTCCTCACTCCTGCCACTCTGCACCTGGTGAACTAGTCCGGCTATACCACCCGGCAGCACCACACTTGTCTTCTTCTTAGTAGTCATATATATAATAATGTATAGTTTAGTTTGAATATTCTTACTTCATCTTACGCAACATATAATCGAAACATTCACTTACCGCATCGCGCTGGGTCGACAACAGCTCGTAAGTGTTGATACGTTTCAGTGTTGCACGACTGGCTATTCTTGGGGTAACATGACCCAACTTCTTGAAAATCTGGTCAGTCTGCTTCCACATACGGTTCTCTTCACTAGTTCCGATACGGGCATCAATGCGGTTAGGAACGAAGAAAAGCTCACCCTTCATGTCAGAATTATGCTCACGGAGCTTATTGATAACGCCGACAAACACACCAGTTGAATCCAATGTCTTCTCCTCATATTCGTATGGGCAGACAATAAAGTCAGCACCTGCGAACATCGGAACGAGTCCATCCTCGGAAACATTACCCGGAGAGTCCATCAGCACAAAACCATCGACCTGACGGGCAGAATCCATAAGCTGTTGCATAGTCTCCGGATCAGAAACATCAAATCCCTGAACAGAGTAAGGTTCATCATCACCAAGAAAAACTTCAGAATCCTTGTTACGCTGTGAGAGGATAGTCTTCTGCAAGTCGGTATCAATGATGCAAACCGGCATACCTTTATAAGCAAGATAGTTTGCGAAGAGAATACAAAGGGTCGACTTGCCTACTCCACCCTTCTGATTAGCAAATACTACAATTCTGTTCTTCATAACATATAAATGTATTAATATTTTTAATTCTATATATATTTAAATAAATCATTATGTAGATATAAGAATCTAGAAATAATAAAATGTTTAATTAATATCAGTATCACCATCAGCCGATTTTACATTAGTATATGTCATTGTTCGGCGAAGGAAAATAACAGGAATAACAACTGTAAGATATTTAAATACCATCATACCGAGGGCTAATCCCTGATTCGAAGCGTTAATTCCTGCATTATATAAATATGTATATAAATATCTACCATCACCAATTAACAGTACACAGACCAATGTAACCCAGGCAAACGTACGGATTCTGCCCGTAAACTTCACAATTAATCCAATACTCAGAACTGTTTTAAGCAAAATCTGAAGACCTAAACTGACCGACATAAAGCTGGAAGCAAAGGAAGTAAACTTCGAAGGATGCTGAATTTGCTCTAAAGTTGAGAAGCTGTCAGGCATTAAACCTAGCACCATATCACATACAATAAGCGCAATTATTGCCAAAACTAAATACCGGAGCATGGAATTAGCAGCTGCCAACGATCTTCGAAAAAAGAACCAAATATGAATAAAAAAATACGAACACACAATTGGCAGGAGCACATTCCCCACTCCGGATTGAGTTATTCTGCTTATGCCATATACTAAAGGTCCACGAGAGACTCCGACTAATCCGATGTAATCACCAACACAGACAAGTGCCTCGAGCACCAATAAAACAGCCAGCACCCAAGTCAGTTGTTTGTTACTCTTCTGCGTAACATCGAAAATTCCAATTTTAGTATTTGACATATTGTCTTTATTCTCAACTAGTTAGAATTTAATATATATTTATACTTAAATATCAATATATAGAATCTAGTATTATGCGTAAGCTATAATGAAGAATTCGACTGCAAATATACAAATAAAAACGTAAACAAACAAGTAAGTCTTTATTTTTTTATACATAAAAATAAAGATGGAAAGATATATTATTTATTTATATATTTGTATAGTTAAACAGAAATATACACAATAAATTTAGAGAAAACAAAAAGATTTATTTATATATAGGCTTATATATTTATAGGTATATAGGTATATAGGTGTTTTTGAATATAAAAACATTGGTTTTTATATATAAAGGAACTTTTGAATGTTTATATAGAAATGCCTAGATATAAAGATATATAAAAACAGATAATTAGATAAATAAAAAGATAGGTAATTAGGTATATAGATATATTTAGGTTTATAAATTTATGGGTATATAAAAGTAAATATGTTTGGATATATTGAAATAGATAAATTAATAAATACAATATAAAAGTATATAGATATTTTGAAATAAAGAAATAAAGATATAAAGATTTAGGGATATAAAGTTATAATGATATAAAAGTGTAAAGATTTAAAGACATAAAAAAATAAAAAGATAAAGATATAAAGATATATAGAGATTGTAAAATAAAGAAATAAAGGAACATATAAATAAAGATGTAAGTAAATATAGAAATTAAGATATATGGAGACTTTTAAATAAAGGAATAAAGAAATATTGAAATATAACTATTATTATATAGATATATATATAAGGTGAGCCACTACAGTGATGCGTATAAATTAAAAATATACCAGGTATATCAAACTCATCAACCAGTAGAGGAGACCATGCGCCACGTTTAGGTCTCCCCTACAGGAAAAAACAAGAAATAAGAAAATTATTAACAAAAGTAAGAAAACAGAAGGAGATAAGAATGTCATTGCGATAAAAAAAGGCTGGGAAAGCAGAGAATTACTTCTTAACTTCGAAAAAGTAAAGCCGGGAAAATAGGATTAATAATGGAATAAATATCAAGCGGGAAAGAGCCGGACTATATGTGTCATTAAGAGAAGAAGTAAGAACATAAATAATATAAAGTAACGGCTATATCAAGCTGAAGGATGTAGGCAGTTTAAGCCTCCAAAAACATAAAAAAGAGCCTTCAAAACGGCGGTATTCGAGAAAGCAGTGGGGGAATACCCGAAAAACGCCGAAAATGGGCAAATTGAGAAAACCGTCAATAAATATAGAAAACTCAAAGAGCCGAAACCAGGAAAAGGAGTAAGTCTGCACAAACGGATTCAAATGAGCAAGAAAATGCCTCTGAGGCAAAAATAAAGCTTAAATGCGACAAAAAAGGAACATTGCGACAAGTAGGGAATAAACTTAATTCTGAAGACTGAAAGATAGGTGAGCAAAAGAGCCTTTAAAAGATTGATTTTCAGTAATGTTAAGCTGTACCTTAAAGTGGTTTGGCGACAAAAAAGTGAAAAATTGAGTTAAATTTAAATTTTTAATCGAATAGAGAGAAGATAAGTAGTTGATAGAATGGAAATTAAAGTTAATTGATAAAATTAAAAGGAGAAGAAAATAAGTTCCCAATATGTCGCAGGAATGTAATCAATGAAAATTGAAGGAGACAAAAAGGGAATTTCTCTGAAAATGGGAAAATAAGGGAGAAGAGGGTAGGGGATTACAGAAGTAGAAAATGAAAACTCCGACAAATAGGGAGTATAGAAGTTTGTAAAATAATTGGTAAAATATGCTTGGGGTAAAAATAAAGTAGTTCGCGAAAAATAAATTAAAATATATATATAAATAGATTGATTTTCGCGAACGTTTATTTGGTCTGTAATTGGGTCTTTTTTAACTAGTGAAAGATACCGGATTAGATTCTGATTGGGTATCTTTTAAAATCCAATTGGGTATTTATAGAATATGAGATAATATAATAGCGACAAATAGGGAGCAAACTTACCGGCGACAAAAATGGAACTTCTTCCTGAGAGAAATATGTGGGTGCGACAAAAAAGGAACATTCAAAAAATAGAGGTTAAAGGACATTTGTATGTCACAAAGTTATATAGCAGTTGATCAAAGAGCAAAAGAAAATATTTAACATCATCACTGTAGGGACGCACCCAAGGTGCGCGTCCCCATCTCCAGTACGGAGACTATAAAAAAGGGATAAGCAAAAGAAGAAAACTGAAACATGGAGAACAGAAGAAGGAAGCGCTGTTGAAAAAACAGAAACATGGGGAACAGAAGAAAGAGAAGGCTGTTGAAATCAGGCTGGAAAAATCAAAAAAGAATAGATCCAATAGAAAAAAAATAAAAATTTTCTTGGTTTAGATTATCATTATTTTTATCTTTATAATAGATTATTTAGGTACTTGTAACTTATTGATAGTGAAATTGTTGCAGCGATGTTCGACGACAAATTAGTAGTTTAGCGACGACAAATTAGTAAAACCGGGCGACAATAGGGTAGGGTTAAGCCGACAAATTGGTAAGTAAATGATGGGCTGATGCGACAAATTAGTAGTTTATGTTCGACATTTTGGGAGTTTGGAGAGCTTTTTTGCTGTTTTTGTTTACAAAAAAATGATTTTTTGACTAATTTCCTTGATTGTGGAAGGGAATTAGAAATAAAAAGTAGGAAATTTGTCTTTGATTTTAGGTTTTTATTTATTTGATTATCAGTAGATTATGAATGGTGCGACAAATTAGTAGTAAGTTGTCGCACCTTGTTTTTACTCTTGTCCGACAAAAAAGGAAATTCCTCGGGTTGTTTGACAAATTGGTTTTATAGATAATATCGAGTATTTTTATTTCGCTGATTTGGCGACGATGATGATGACACCGCTGAGGATGAGGGCAATGCCAATGGCGAGGCGGCAGGAGAAGTTCTCGCCGAAGATGGTGACGCCGATGATGACCGCTGTGACCGGCTCCAGGGCTCCGAGAATAGCCGATGGTGTCGAACCGATATTGCGGATGGCGATGTTCATCAGGAAGAGGGATAGAACCGTCGGCAGAAGTGCCAGCTGGACGCCGCAGGCCCATTCCTTGACACCATGCAGAAGTTGTATCTGTTCGCCCGTGAAAAGGGAAAAGAGGAGAATTGTGGCGAGTCCGAAGAGGACTATCCAGAAGGTGAATGTGACAGACGAGTAGGGGTGGTTCCACCGCTGTACGGCTATGATGTAAATGGCATAGAGCAGCGACGAAACGATGACCAGCGCCAGTCCTGTGGCTGAGAGCTTTGCCCCGCCGTCGCCCCGGTAGAGGAGAGCTATGCCCGTTGTCGCCAGTCCGATGGACAGTGCTGTGAGCCATGAGGCGCGTTCGTGGAAGACGGCGACCATGAGTACGGCTACCATGATAGGGTAGGAGAAGAGTATCGTCGAGGCGACACCGGCATCCATGTAGAGGAATGCGACGTAGAGGGTTGTCGACGATAGTGAGAAAAGTGCGCCGAGGAATGCCAGTCGGATGAGATGGCCGCGCTTCACCCGGAACGGCTCGTGCATGATGAGCATGGCGACGGCGAAGGCTGCTACCGCGATGGCATACCGATAGAAGAGGATTGACGCCGAGTTGATTCCGTCGGCATAGAGCGGGAGGGAGCCCAGGGGATTGGTGCCATAGAACATGGCTGCAAGGATTCCGGCTGCGAATCCCTTGACTTTGGTTGAGTTGGTCATTTCTGTAATTAAACTTAAAGCTAATAAAAAAAGCGCCACGGACAGATGTCAGTGACGCTTTGGTTGTTGTCGATTTGTAGTCGGTAAGAGAATCGAACTCTTATGCCAAGATTGAGAATCTTGTCCTGGCGGAAGGAGGGGGATTCGAACCCCCGGTACGCGTAATTGCGCACGGCAGTTTAGCAAACTGCTGGTTTCAGCCACTCACCCATCCTTCCTTGGGACTTTAGGCGTTCCTTACCAGACGTTCTTGTCAAACGCGGTGCAAAGGTAGTGATTCTTTTTTGACCGTGCAAGCTTTTGGGCGATTTTTTTCATTTTTATATGCTAAAAAGTGTATTTTTGGGGAAATAGCGGGTTGTGAAGGTGTGTCTAATGGGTTGTATTGTAATAAAAAAGGAAAAAACTACTAATCTGTCGTAGTTTTGTTCAGGTTCGGGCTGAGTTGTTTCCCAATATGTCGCAAATGAAAATTAATCGTGTAATATTCGGAAGTTGCGGCGACAAAAAAGTGTAAAAACATGTTAATGAATTTACGCTTAGTTTGATTTTTAATCTAAAAATGCCGAAAACTGATTGATTCTGTAAATTATTTTGAATTTGTTTTCATGATATGTGATTAGGGGCGGCGGTCTCCGAACCGGTAAGTTCCTAATATGTCGCCGGTAAGTTCCTAATATGTCGCGGTAAGTTCCCCACTTGTCGTTGGAAAACTCCTAATATGTCGTTAGTAAGTTACCAATTTGTCGCAGGTAACTTACTAATATGTCGCTGTGGGTTCCCTATTTGTCGTCGGAATGCTCCTTTTGTGTCGCCAAATCACCCTTGCTCTTTGATTTGGTGACCATCCAGACACCGGTGAATACTAGGACGATGGCAAGGCCCTGGCTCCAGCGGAGGATGCTCAGTCCCATTGCAACGCTCACGGCAACACTGACGATCGGCTGCACATTATTATATATTGAGACGACAGTCGGGCGGAGAGTCTTCTGTCCAACCATCATGAGCATGAAGCAGACGAATGTTCCCATGACGACGACGTAGGCTGCCTCAAGCCATGCCGATGCAGGAACCAGCGACCAGTCGTTTGTGGCAAGGCTGTTGCCGGAGAGCGGCAGGATGAATATCGTTGCCCAGAGGAACATCCATTTGTTGACTGTGAATACCGAATAACGGCGGACGAGCGGGCTGAACAGTGACAGATAGAGTGCGAATGAGCACTGCGCTGCCATGCACAGCAGATCGCCCCGGATGTCGCCGACCTTGGCGTTGGCAGCCTGTGCGCTCGTCAGGATGAGGATAACGGCTCCGAGACATCCCACGAGAACACCGCTGACCTTCTTTGCCGACAGTGGCTCGTGGAGAATGAGGAATGAGAATATCATCGCGAAGATCGGCAGTGATGTGGTGACGATGCTTGCGTTGACCGGTGATGTGTAGCTCAGTCCGATGGTAAAGAGGCACTGGTTGAAGACCACGGCAAGCAGGCTCGCCGCTCCGAGCAGCAGTATGTCACGCAGAGGCACGTGCTCGCGCTTGGCGAATAGCGAGGCTATCCAGAAGAGCATGGCTGCTCCTATGGCGCGGAATGTTACTAAGTCGATGTTTGGAATGCCGTGAGCCATTGCGTCTTTTCCGATTGGGGACATGAGACCCCAGCAGACTTCGGCAGCTAAGATGCTCACGTGCGCCGTGAGCGGGCGGTTGTTCCTGAATTGCATTTTATCTTTTTACTCTGTTATCATCATGCAGAAGGGGTAGGGCATCTGGAACTGCATGAATGAAATGGTAGGCATGTTGTCGTGGGTGCACAACAGCGTGCCGTCCTTTTCCTTCTGCACATTGTATCCCTTCTGGCGCACCTGGCTCTGCAGACCGCTGTAGGCTTTCTGGTTGTAGACATAGAGGAAAGCCGCCTTTCCGTCGGTCGAGAGCAGGAATATGCTTGAGTTGCCGCGTCCGTAGCTCTGCGGCAGGAAGTCCTTCGACAGCTCAACGTTCTTTGCCCAGCAATAGTCCTTTCCCGCGAGGGTGGAGATGCCTTTGTAGGCGTAGCCCTGCTTGGATAATACGCTCTTGGCGTTAGCCTGTTTTCCGTTCCGGAATATTGCCAGTGCGTCGGAAACACTTACCACGTCGGACTGTGCGGCAGCGCTCATTGCGATAGCCGCGAAGAGTATTATTGCTGAGAGAATCCTTTTCATATTGTGTTTATTTCTAGTCTTCCAAAATGCAAAGTTACAGAGAATTACGTGTAATTCAAAATTATTATTGGAAATATTTTACTTGGCGCAGTCGGCAAGCAGATGGACTTCCTGCGGACTTTCCTTAAATGGAGCTGTGCGAAAGGATATTGAAGGAACACAGAATTCGAGAGTTACAGGCCAAAATTGAAATGCGTCGGCAAGCCAGTTGTATTCCTTGATGGGAATGAACTAAAAAGTTGGAGAGCTATAAGATTCCGGCAGGTCGTGACGCGTTTAGTGACACCCGTGATGTATTCCTCTTTTGCTGCTATACAGGGCTAAGATATTCAGATGCCGCAAAGCTCACATGGGACGACATCCACAACAACAAAATTGAAATCGTGACGAAAAAGACTTCCGACCGCTTGATCATAGACTTCAACCGCAAGACGAAAGCACTACTTGAAAAGTACTCGAACTTTCATTATAAAGGTAAGAAAGTCTTTCCCGTCATTTCCAACCAGAAAATGAACAGCATTTGCAGGAGCTGTGTATGCAAGCCGGAATAAACACGCCGGTGAAGTACACATTCTTCCGTGGCAACAAGCGCATAGAACGAGTCTATCCAAAATACCAAGTAATTGGCACGCAGGCAGGTCGCCGCACATTCATCTGTACTGCCCTCGCTTGCGGTATTCCGCCAAATGTAATCATGAAGTGGACTGGTCACAGCAGCTACAAGGCAATGAAACCATACATTGATATTGCAGGCAGCACCACCGCCCGTTATATGAAACGTTTCGACCAATAAGAAGTGTTTATATTGCAGGAAATAATACTCAAAGCTAAATAACTTCCAAAACATTTGGTTGGTTAAATACTTTGTATTACATTTGCATACGTAAATTAGAAAGAAAAGAATTATGAAAACAGCATTAGTAATACACCCAAAGCAGTCGGTATCATTCCGTTGGAATTCCGATTTAGTGAATCATTTGAAGGATATGGCGAAACGCCAGAATAGAAGTTTGAGTAACTTTACAGAGACTCTTCTTGAGCGTGCTGTCAATTCTATTAGCAAGGAGCAGGAGATTCCTAACGATGTAACTTTGTCGGCTATCAACGAGGCACGTTCAGGGAAAGAATTAGAGACTCTTGATCTTGACAATTTCGATGAATACGTAAAGAATCTCTAAAATGGAATTAAAGCAGACCACCCAATTTAAGAGGGATCTAAAACGTTACAAACATGCCCATGACTTGCTTGAAGAGCTCAAAAATGTTCTGAAAGAGTTAAGGGATAATGGTAAGGTTCCAGAAGAATATCTACCTCATCCTTTGCATGGGGACTACAAAGACTGTATGGAATGCCATGTCCTAGATGATTTCCTGTTGATATGGATTGACAAGACCAAGCCAATCATAAAGCTTGTGCGTCTTGGCTCGCATTCAGAGCTGTATGGTAAAGGTCGAAAAAGATAATTTTCAGGTGGATTAGGCGCAGTTTAATTCTTCCGTGTTTGGAGCATGGCTCCGTTAGCCGAATATGTTGCATAGACGGTACATGAAGAACGGGATGTCAGCCACTCCGTGCAGTTGAGCCTTATTAGACGCTAAAAAGGTACATATTAGAATGTAAAAAGGTATCTTTTATAACGCTCTGTCTATCAATGCGTTACAGCTGAAAATCGGAAAATCCTATTTTTGAATTATGTTTACACCCTTTATGTAACTTTCCAGCGACTGGTCTTGCTTGAGGTTTAGTCTCTTGCGCAGCCGGTAACGCAGGGTGTATAGACTTGACGACGATATGTGCAGCACCTGTGCCATCTCAGATGCGTTCATCCCTATGCGTATGAGCGACGCCATGCGAATCTCGGCCTTGCTGATGGTGGGGCACCGCCGCTCCAACTCCTGAGCGAACGTCGGGTCGAGATTCTCCAGCAGTCGTGCGTAGTTGCGTACCTGCTTGCCCTCCTCGCTGCCGCTGTTCTCCATTGCTGCCAACTGCACGCTTATCGACGCCTTCTCGCGCTGCATTGTCTCTATGCGGCTCTTGTAGTTCTTCAGTTTCAGCTCTAGCAGTTCCTTCTCCAGGCTCTGCGTGTGCATCTTGTTCTCTATCTGCTCACGTGTGAGCCGCGCTATCTGCTGGTTCTGCTTGTTGCGGCGCACCAGTTGCCATGCCAGCACACACAGCGACAGCGTCACCACCACCGCCAGTATGAGCAGAAGGTTCGACACCCGTTCCTGTTCCTTGTGCCGCATCTCCAGTTGCTGCATGCTCTGCCGTGCCTTCATGAGGTTTATCTGCTCAACGGTCTGCCGCCCCATAACTTTGTCGCGAAGCTCAATGTACCGTGGGTAATGCATAGCGAAAGCACGGTATTCGCCGCGCGCCGAGTCGATGGAAGCCATCTCCTTCACAGCCGAGATCTCCAGCGACGGAACCTTCCACGTCTGTGCTCCGTTGTAGCATCTGGTGAAGTTGGCGTAAGCGCTGTCCCTCTGCCCGTCATGCAGGCAGACCAGCCCTATGCAGTAGTAGCGTTGCACCTGAAATCCGGCGGGCTTCCCCTTGGTGTAGGGCTCCATCGTCAGCAGCGTCTTCTTGGCGTCGGCGTAGCGTCCCTGCCTTATGTACAGCTCAGCAAGGTTTCCCATGTCGACGGCGGCACGGTACACGTCGTAGCGTTCCAGTCCCAGCTTTATGGCGCGCCGCATGTCGCTCTCGGCAACTTTCGGCTCCTTGCCCGTCTCGGTGAGCATAATAGCGTGCGCACGGTAGTAGGTCAGGAGCCTTAGCGTGTCGAGGTCGGACAGATACGGCTTCACCTTGGTGAGCTGTTCGAGCACGTCTTGGGTCTGTCCTGCCTCAAAGAGAACTATTGTCCGTTTGATGAACGCGTTGCCAATGCCCCGGCGGTCGTTTGTCGACTCATAGAATTTCTGCGCCTTGTCGATGTCGCTGAGGTATTGGCTCATCGACAATGTAGTGTCGTAGGCGAACGATACGCTCACAATGGAGTCGGCTCTCGACTTCGAAATGGTCGAATTTCCATTCCGGCAAGCCGAGAGCAGTATTATAAATAATGTAAGGGCTACGATTTGCTTCATTGTTGTTGCGGTTCTCGTTTGCAAAAATACTCAAAAGGTCGAATATCCGCAAATAAGCGTTATGTATTTTTAGTTAAACTATTTTAACTCATCTGTCTATATCTTGTCTATACCTTTTTTGAGTATATCTACTAATATTCCTTTAATTTTGCAGCATATTTATTGCATTATTGTTAAATCTATTAAGTTTCAAGTATGAGGAAGAATCTACTTTCAGCACTGTTGCTTGCCGTTTCGCTATTGGCATCGTCAGTGGTAGAAGCCCAGAATGAGCTCGCTCCTGCCACCCCTTACCAGGGCATTGCCCATAGCGGAATGATGTCACGCATCAGCAAGCGTGCCTTTGTTGGCACCGCGCCAAACAGAAACTCCCGTCCACAACTCTTGTCGGCTGAACCTACGGTACGCCGCAACCCGATGGCTCTCGTGCCAAGGAAGGTTGCCAACGAGACCGAACTGTGGGGAGCCGTCTACAGCACAAAAAACTATAATGTGGATAGAGGCTTCTATTCGTTCACACCGTCGTGCGACAATTTCACACAGTTCTTTTCGGATTACTATCTCCCTATAAACGGTGGCGCCGCCATCTACGACGACATTCTCCACTTCATCTCGGACAATCGTTACTACAGGAACTACTGGGAGTACAGCACAAAGGACTGGACTGAGGTAAAGGGCAATTCGCATACAGCCGACAATCCCGAGTATCTCGCCGTATCAAGTGCCTACGATGCCACCACCGGCCTTAACTACGGACTATACTATCAGTCCAACGGTGACGGTTGGGAACTCGGCACCATGAACTTCGAGACCTTCGAGCGCACCAAGTTTGCCAACTGCGATACCCTCTTCGTAGGTATGGCTATCGACGGCGACAACTGGTACGGTATCAGCCAGGGTGGTACTCTGTCGAAAATCGACAAGTCCACCGGCGCCTTCACACCCGTTGGCTATACAGGCGTGAAGCCTGCCGCCTACCAGCAGGCAGCCGCCTTCGATGAGGCTACGGGCAAGATCTACTGGGCTGCGATGCTCAGCGACACCACCAGCGCCCTCTACACCGTCGACCCGCAGACAGCCCAGGCAACAAAGGTTGCCGACTTCCCCGATGCTGAGGAAATTACCTATTTATATATACCATGGCATCCTGTCGACAAGGCTCCTGGCGCCGTCACCGACCTGACGACCGATTTTGCCAACGGCAGCCTTACCGGAACCGTGAACTTCACCCTTCCTGACGTTCTCGCCGACAGCACCGCGCTCAGCGGCAACGTCGATTACAAGGTCTTTGCCAATGGTACGCAGGTGGCTAGCGGCACGGGCGTAGCCGGTCAGGCAACGACAGCCAGCGTCACCATTCCTGAAGGCGGACAGACCAGCATCATGGTATATGCCGACAACGATGCCGGTCACGGACGCAGCGCAACAGTCTCCATCTGGGCAGGTCCCGATGCTCCGTCGGCCGTCACCGATCTGCAGATGGTAAAGGTCAACGGCAAGACCGTTCTCTCATGGAAGGCTCCTGCCACCACGCAGCATGGCGGATATGCCGACCTCTCACAGCTCACCTACACCGTTGTGCGCAATCCGGGCAATGTGGAGCTTGCCAGCGGTCTGACATCAACGACCTATGCCACAACCATCCCTGCGGAGCGCAACCGCTACTCGTTCTCTGTCATTGCCACGGCAGGCGGACTGAACTCGGAGGCTGCCACTACCGACGAATTCGTATCAGGCACTACGGCTACAATCCCATATTTCCAGGACTTCAATGATGAAGGCGACATCGACCTAATGACCGTTATCGATGCCGACAGCGATGGTACGACATGGAAACAGGACGGACCGAGCACCTGGTCGGACGATCATGAGGGACGTGCAATGTACAGTACTCCTTGGTCGGCAGGAGCCGACTTCAAGGCCAACGACTGGCTGCTCACCCCTTATCTTGAGCTGAGCCCAGAATATACCTACACCCTCACCTACGATGTTGGCATTCGTATCAGCAATGTGCCTGAGGAGTATGCCGTTGCCTTTGGTACCGGCGATGATGTCACGACGTTCACACAGCTTGTGGAGCCTACCGTCCTCAACAACATGCCTGAGAACGAGCATGAGTCCAAGGTCATAAAGGTATCGTCAGAAGGACTCTACCGTGTCGGCTTCCAGGCCCTCAGCGGTAAGGATGGTTTCGGTCTTATCATTGACAATATCCGCATCACACGTGCAAGTCTCGACGCTCCTGACAGCGTTACCGCGCTCACCCTCACTCCTAACGCCCTCGGCAACCGCGAGGCTACAATCGCCTTCACCGCTCCGGCAAAGACTATTAATGGCAATACCCTCGGCAGCCTTGATAAGATTGATGTCTACCGCGACGACAGCGTTCTCGTCAGCTCGCTCACAAGCGTACAGCCGGGTCAGCCTTACTCCGTTACCGACAAGGGCATGACCGACGACGTGCATAAGTACACCGTAGTGCCTACAAGCGCCGACGGCGAGGGCACACACGCCGATGTACGTGGATTCGTGGGCGTCGACCGTCCTCCTTATCCGCAGAATGTACACCTCACCGACAACTACAACGGAACCGTCGAGATGTCGTGGGATGCTCCTCACACCGGATTCTATGGATTCTTCGTCAACCCTGACTCTATCCGCTACACTGCCTATGGAATGGACAACGGACGTCCGTCGAAAGTCCTGGCTACAGGCATCGAGGGCGAGAGCTACCAGATTGACGGCGTCGACAACCACGACAATGGCGACCAGGAATTCCTCTACTATGCTGTCAGCGGTCAGAACAGCCGCAACACCGAGGATCCTTCTATCCCTATCCTGCGTGCCGTTTCCGACTTCATGATTACCGGTGCTCCTATGCGCACTCCGTTCAAGGAGTCGTTTGCAGGTGCCAAGCCGCAAAATAGTATGATATGGACTCTCACCACGGGCGATGACAACTGGCGCGTAACATCGCGTATGGCTTACGACTATGACGGCGGCTGCGCCAGCTTCTACTCCAACTACGACCCTGACGAGGAGGCACGTCTCGGAACGGGCAAGATAAGCATGGCTGGAATGGCTAATCCGAAACTCATCTTCCGTTACTATAATGTTCCTGACAGCGACATGACCCTCAAGGCTGTCATCAATGCGGCAACACAGAGCAAAGATACCGTCAGCGTTCTTAAGTTCAAGGACTCTACGCTCCCTGAGGGCTGGCAGACAGTTGTCATTCCTCTTGACGAGTATAAGGATCTGCCTTACATCTGGGTTGAGTTCACGGCTCAGGAAGGCTCGCTTTCAATGCCTATTCTCCTCGACGATATAGAGGTATGCGACGTTCCACAGTCCGACCTCGGATTGCACACTGAGTATGAGAACGCCGAAGTCAATATGGGCGGTACGGCACGTGTTGCGGCGCGCATAGAGAACCATGCCGACAATGAGTCGGCAGCCGCAAAGGTTAAGTTCTACCTCAACGGCATGCTCGTTGACGAGCAGGATGTCGCTCCTATCGACGCTTATGCTTACAAGTATTACTTCCTCGATTATCCTACCAAGCCTACCGACCCCGACAAGCTCAACTTCAAGGCTGAGGTGGTGATGGACAACGACCTCGACGATGAGAACAACACCGACAGCGTGACAGTCACGATGAAGCGTCCTGACTATCCTGTCGTCGACGACCTCACGGCATCGGCTTCGGGTGGCAACGTATCGCTCGAGTGGACTGCTCCTGAGAATCTCAACAATGTCGTTATCGACGGCTTCGAGGATTACGATCCGTTCATCATCGACGGTATCGGCGATTGGGAGACCTATGACGGCGATGGCGGCTATACCCATGCCCCGGGCAATATGGGCTACCGCAACATTAACCAGCCGTTCGCCTTCCAGGTGTTCAACCCTACGGCTGCCGATGTCGACCTCGACAATACTGAGGGTGGATGGGATGCCATGACTCCTCACTCCGGCAACCAGTACCTCATCAGCGCACAGCCGCTGAGCATGGAGACCTTCCAGACCATTCCTAAGGACGACTGGCTCATCTCGCCGCAGCTCGACGGACGCGCACAGGACATCAGTTTCTGGTGCCGTGCCCTTATCGACACAGAGGCTCCTGAGACCTTCGAGGTTCTCTACAGCACCGGCGGTACGCAGGTATCCGACTTCCAGAAGATATACACCGACTCTGTTCAGGCTCAGTGGACTAAGTTTACCGCTTCGCTGCCTGAGGGCGCAAAGCACTTCGCCATCCATGCAATCAGCCCTGACAAGTACTGGTTCATGCTCGACGACATCAGCTACGTAAGCGGTCTGCTCACCATCAATGGCTACAACATCTACCGCGACGGCGAACTCGTTGCCAACGTTGGCGCAGGAGTAACAGCCTACACCGATGACGTTGCTGCCGACGGTCAGCATTCTTACTATGTCACCGTTGTCTATGCTGAAGGCGAGAGCGACCTCAGTAACGAGGCTAAGGTGGTAACGGCTATCGATGCCATCAACTCGGGAGTCCTCTATGTGGGTTCTGCCGACGGAAGCATCATCGTCCGCAATGCCGAGGCTCCTGTCTCGGTCTACACTGTTGGCGGTGCCCTCGTGGGCAATGCCTCGGGAGCGCAGGTAGCAATGCCGGTGAAGAACGGTGTCTACCTCGTTAAGGTTGGTACCAAGACCTTCAAGCTTCAGGTTAAGTAGCCTGTTCCTTTAGGGTTCCTGCAACATAAAAAGGGGGTGCATCAAAAATCATTTTCGGGCTTGATAAATCAAAGCCCCTACCAGAGGGACTTTGATTATCAGCAGTAGGGGCATAATTCATTATGCCCGCACGAAAATGGAATTTTGGTACACCCTCTTTATTCCTCCCACTATCTTTATTCCTCCCACTATTTTTGAACGATTTTGAACAATTTTTGGAGGATAAGAACTAGGAGATTGTCCACGGAGGTCCACTGACTTTCACGGACGTTGCCTTTGCCAATGCCTCTAGCTTTATCCTCCCAAAATTCTCAAAAATCAATCAAAAATATTCCTACGGCAATGCTGGTGTTTCTCTTGGCACGAACAACAAAATCTCTTCATATTTAAAATCTTTATCGTATATTTGTGGCAATAAAAAGAAGGGATATATGAAACAAAAAGAATTATTATCTCTATCAATACCGCAAAAAAGATACAACAGGCAGCTTGAAGACATTAGATGGAAGCTGAAAGCGAATAACATTAGAAAAAGAGATGAAAACAGATGCCAAATCTGCGGCGCAACAAATGTTCAATTGGATGTTCACCATCTACGTTATATAGACGGCAGACAGCCGTGGGACTATGATGATGGTGATTTGGTTACTTTGTGCCATAACTGTCATGAAAGGTTACATAGAAGTGCCTATTTCTATGATCTGAATTCAGAAAGCTACTTCTACGATGAGAGTCTAATGGGTGTTGGAATCATCGAGAAAATAAACAGTGAAAAGGGGTGGTTCAATGTATGTTGGGCAGATGACCCTCATTATGGTACAGAAGGTCATGGAAGGCTATATATAGGAGGAGAAGCTTCCCCTTGGGATGTGAGGAAGTCTACTAATCAAGAGATTGAAATGTTTTGGTCCAATGTTGAAAGATATTATGATATAGAGTATATTGTAGAAACTTTTAACAAATGGATAAGATTACTTTTGCCAAAGAATCACACTCTTAGACAAAAGGCACATCAATGTTTTGTACAATCAATAAAACTCTTTAATGAGCAGAAAGCGTTTGTTAAAAAACATTATGAATATTTTTTATTAGTGTCAGAGAAGTATTTCGCAGACTTCTACAATATAAGAGAAGAACGGCGCAGTTTAATTCTGCCGTGTTTGGAGCATGGCTCCGCCAGCCAGAATATGGTGCATAGACGGTACATGAAGAACGGGATGTCAAACGGCATGGTCTTTCTGCTCCCAGTCATTAAAACCGCTCAGGCTTTCCTTGTAGTACC
>OMZV01000039.1 GCA_900315635.1 uncultured Prevotella sp. | reverse complement strand
AAGATAGTGGTTCAACGTATTCTTTACACGCAGTTTCTCGGCATAATCAACAAGTTTGGTAAGATTCCTTTCCGGCAATTTGAGATAACTGTTGACCACTTCAGAACATACATCCTGCCCAATCTTATTACGGAATTTGATAGCGTCACAGACACTACGCTCCATATCAAAGATTCTGACTTGATAGCCATTGATGTCCTTAGTCGTCAAGCCAAGTTCCATGAGTTTGTCCGTCATATAATGCAGTTCAATGGCAGGGAAGTCCGGTAGCGTCACCTTTCTTCCCCTCTTGACAGCCACATGAAAGGCCTGAGGAATGACTGTGGTCAAGCCATACACACTCCATGCAGAGAAAGAGCAAAGAATACCATTTGGCACGAGCGTGTCTATGTCAACCATCGTGTCTGCCAGCTGTTCGGGACTTGCATATACGCCACGCTTTACCTTGACCAAGTCGCCTTGCCTGGCCTCTGACAACATCTTGTAATAGCTGTATCTGCCTTGTGACTTAGCGCCGACAGAAGAGATAAATGTCTTTGTTGTAGCCATACTGTTTTGTTTTGTGTACAAAGGTACAACATTATTTCCAAAGTGATGTATGTTCGTACATACTTTTTTTTAGTTTTCTAGAGACTGGTTGTCTTCTTTTATAAGGATTTCATGATCCTTTTTAAAGGAAGCTCTTGAGTATGGCTTGTTCAAATAGAAATATCAGGTATCATTTGCCAGCCATCGTCACTTCTTTGAACAGTCGTTCCGACAACTCATCAAATGTAGTTCCTTCTGGTATCTTTCCACCAGCCAACTCATTGGCTACCTTTGACATGCATACTGCACCGACAGCTGCCATGGTTGACAGGTGCAGCTTATTGGCAATGTACGTAGTGAGCCTCGTAAGCAATTTCTCTATTACGAGTTTATCTGTTATTGTCTGCATCTGAAGTAGATAAATCCATCAAATCAAAATACATCAGTCTCGTATCTAACTCGAGGGGATCGCCACTTCTTACCGCCTGTATAGATAAGCTCCAGCTCCTACAACGTTAACAGGAATATAACGCCGTCCCATTATTTATTCTCTATGCCGTCAAAGCCCTTGAACTTGCGTTCTGCTTCATCAGCACGTTCTATGAATCTTTCTGCATCCTTACCTTCCAAGGTAGGTATTGCCTTAATTTCTATTGCCATAATCTTCCTTTCTTTTTTGCAAAGGTAACCCTTTGTTTTGAAATGGCAAGCATAAAGGGCCATTTTCTTAAAAATAGGAGCCATCTCTGACATAAAATAATATTTAAAATTCAAGTATCAACTTTTAAAGTTTGCTAATGCGGCAACGTGTCAATAGCATAGAATGTCAATAAATTACTGGAATTCAACGTGAACTTTTTGTACCATTTACCTTGTAACTATCTGATTATCAAACAACATTTTATTTCCACATAAATATTTCTCTTCTTGCTGGTCGTTTTCGTATTCGCTCTTCTTTTTATTTTCTCACGTATAGACGTGGGTGATTATGTAACATCAAGAAACAATATATGGTCGAGCATGTCGTTATTACAATACATATTTAATAATATCTTTTGAATAATGAAAGCAAATAATAGTTCGTTTGCTTGGCTTGTATACTGCAAGATTCTGTTGTTACTTGTTGTCTTTGCCTTAGAAGTTTCTACCGTAAAGGCAGGCAATGAACATGTCTTTACCGATACAATACCTATCGTTGAACACGAAGGGCATATATTGATGCCTGTAACGATAAATCACAAACTCAAACATCTCGTTTTTGACACCGGAAGTATGTATTTAAGTTTGTGGAGCAAAGATATCACTTCTAAAATGAAGTCTATTCGCAACAGTTCCGATAGTGTAAAAAAAGTAACGAATACCGATTTGGAAGTGGGCCGAGAACTTGTGTCTTTCGGAACGCAATGCGATTCGCTTATTGCTTGTTATCTTATTTTCCCTGATAAAATGAACGACAAGTGGGGCCGTATAGGGGATGGAACTATGGGATTCTGTCCGCTCATAAAAAGAGGGCTTGGCTATTTTGTCAAAGTAGATTTGAGAAAAGGTATAATGATAGTGTCCAACGATCACCGTTGGGTCAAGCAAACAAAAGGAATTAAGGTGAGCTACATGAAATGTAATGCTCTCCCGACATTCAATGTGACCATTGGCAAGAAACATAAAATGAGGATAGCTCTCGATTCGGGTGCCGCGCACTTTTGTACAGTTAGTTCAAGTATTCTAAATAAGTGGGAGAATACTGATAAAGACTTCAAGAACTGTAAGTCCTTTGAGAAGATGGTCTCAGAAAGTTATATTTGCGATACCACTCTCGTTAAGAGAAAGGCTAGGGGGTACAAGTGTGACTTTGCCATCAAGTCATTCATAATAAAGGATGCCGTTGTTATTGAGAATCGTCCAGATCACATAGACTCCATAGGTGAGGAAATATTCCATAAAGCTGCCATTTCCTTCGACCCCTGGCACAGGAAAATCATTTTCCAGCCTTACTATAAGTAAATAATCGCAACAGAACGCAAGAAACGTACCCGTGCCTTCTACCTAGCTACGTCATTAATGCGGCAGCAGCACGAGAGGTAGACAAAATACGTGATACGGCTGATGGCAGCTATACCGACTATAAGTTCTGTGTCAGTACCATGCGCAACTTCGAGCAAGAATTGTTGTGGCATGCGCGGAAGGTCATCGCGCTCAGCCCCGAAGATTTCCGCCAGGAGATGACAAGAACATGGTAAGAAGCTATAAGATCGGGGAGAACAAGATGGTGGAAGTAATAATTACTTTGGCAAATTTTTAAGGACATCTTCCGGGAACATCATTTCACAATCAGTTATTGAAAGCGGTTGCTCACGGAGAAACAGAGCATAAACTATTTTCTTACCTTTCGCAAACGAAGTATATTTGACTTTCTCTTGCAATTGAGCCAAGATACGCTCTGCATGGTCAGCCGATTTCCACTTACACTCACCGACAAGTATGGTGTCCTTATCATCCATCGACTCTGCCACGACGTCAAACTCCAGCTCACGGTTGCCCACCGGGGTCTTCTTGCCGTCCTTGAACACAGGTACTTTTCCCCACCAATGGGCTGCAACATTCCAGGTGTGACCAAACAAATTGTTGCCGGAAACCGCAATCTGACACAGACGTTCCCAAATATGTCCCACGTATTCGGCCATGTGACTGTGAATGTTTTGCAGAACGACATCAGTTCGGTCTATTGAAAGTAAGGGTCTGGCTGGAACAATGAACCTATAGTAGAAGTCAAGGAAAGGATCGTCTATCACATACAACGTCTTCTTAGACTTCTCTGCATCCTCTCCGAATGGCACTTCCTTGCGGACGTAATGCATGGCTATAAGATTTTTCATCACTGGTGCCAGTTCTGACACTTTATGTCCAACAACATCAGCAATACGAGAAAACTTTGCGTTCCCCTGACCAATTGCTGTCATTATTGATATATAAGGAGCGATGACATTCGTATCATCAAGAAACAGAGCCTCAGGCTCTTCTGCAAGTGCCCCATGCTCATCAAGAACAAGATTTTCCAGGGCATCGTCAAAAGAACTGTATTGCTCACGAAGAACCCAGTAACGTGGCACGCCACCCCAGACACTGTATTCTTCAATCATCTGTTTTGCAGTAAGATTAAGTGCATGCCACCAGTATTGGGCACGTATAGGACCGAGATTTATTTTCTCTGACGCACGGCCATAGAGCGGCTCTGAACCATCAAGGACAATCTTTTGCATCATACGTTGTGAAGAGCCACATATCAGGAGATTGTATCGCATGGCTCCACTGTCCACAATACTTTGAATGACGGACGGCAGCGAGGGGTCTCTTTCTACAAGATAAGGGAATTCATCTAGCATTAGCGTTGCTCCTTCTTTGCATTGATTATTGAAAGCACTAAAAAGTGAATTCCACGTGGAGTATGTAGGCTTATCGAAATCATTGTATGACAAAGCGACAGAAGCAGCAAGGCCAATCCTCTGTGTGGAGGATTCGCTTTTAGTTGCCTCATAATAGACATCTCCCTCTTTTAGTATTTTCTTTATCAGTCTGGACTTACCCAGACGTCTGCGTCCATAGACAACCAGTAACTTGCCTTTGCAACCCTTTATTGCCGTTTCCAAGCGACCTAATTCCTTTTTCCTGTCGACAAAGTCCATAAAATGTATATTTTCAAAATACTACTTTGCAAAGATAGTTCTTTAGAATGAATATTCCAAAAAAAACACCGACTTTTTCAACCGTCATTAAATTTTATGTTCATGCCACAATTTTGCAACAAATAGAGCACCCACAAGAAATGTGTTACAATTGGTTAATTAACACATTTGTAATATTAATATTTCCCAACTAATATTAACTATATATACTTGAATTAAAAAAAAATCCTCAAGATTGCACTTACAGTTTTTTGTACCATTTACCACGTAACTTTTTGATAATCAAGCAACATTTTATTCCCACATGATTTATTTCGCAATATAGTAATGGTCGATGACGATGTTGAACTTATACCCGGGGAATTGCTTTGAGAGCTTGTCATTCATTTCCTTGGCGAAGGCATCATTATCGTGGACAGACTCGGAGGTGATGATGTCGACAGTGACAAGATTGGTGTCGGAATAATAGTAGAAAGCATGCGACTGCAGGACATCGGGCTGGTTCTTTATGAAAGTCATGACATCCTTTTGCAGTTTGCCCAGCTTGCCGCTGGTGTTGATGGCATATATTCCGACGGTGCAGATGATGCCATGCTTACGGTACATCTCCTCGGATATGCTACGGGTAAGCCGGTGGATCTCACGGGCGGTCATTGTGTCGAGGACATCGATATGTAATGAGCCTATGATGGTGTTCGGACCGTAATAGTTGAGGATCAGGTCGTGCATACCATAGACCTGAGGGTGAGAAGTCACCTCCTGGGTTATCTCCTTTGTCAGTTCGAGGGGCACACCGGTACCGAGCAACTGGTTGATGGGTGAGCGTAGCATGCCGAGACCTGCCTTGATGATGACCAGGGAGATGAGTGTTCCGAGTATTCCATCGAGGTTAATACCGGCTATGAGCATGATGCCCGCTGACACCAGTGTCGTCAGTGTAACGGCGGCGTCCGACGTGGCGTCAGTGCCCGATGCTATCAGTGAATCGCTGTTCAGCTCCTCGCCCTTTGTCTTTACGTATCTGCCGAGCAACAGCTTGACGACTATTGCGACGATGATGACGACGAGGGTGAGCGTGGTGTATTCAGGTTCTGTAGGCTTGAAGATTTTCCTCACCGACTCGACGAGTGATGTTCCACCAGCCAGTATGACGATAATGGAGATGATGATAGCCGAGAAATATTCTATCCGCCCGTGACCGAACGGGTGCTTGCTGTCGGCAGGCGCGGCAGAGAGCTTGGTTCCGATAATGGTTATCAAACTCGACAACGCATCGCTGAGGTTGTTGACAGCGTCCATGACGATAGCCACGGAGCCGGCAATGAAGCCCACGACAGCCTTGAATGCCGCCAGCAGTAAGTTCGTAGATATTCCTATTGCGCTAGTCCTGATAATTTCCTTGTTCCGCTCTTGATATTCCATAATGTGTTTGTATATAAATGTCGCAAAGGTAAGAAAAACTATCTAGAATACTCACGGTTGGCTGAAAATATTAATCATAACTTCGAAAAAAAAGACACCCTTTCACACAAATACCGATAATAAGATATTGCGAATGCGGAATTTTTTTAATACCTTTGCAAACGTTAAAAAGTAACCAGATTTTAATTGGATATTGATTTTTGCTTTAAGGTTTAAACCATTACGACACAACAGTTTGAGTAAATGAAACATCGCGTCATTTGTTTGGCATTACTGCTATTCATCATTCAGAACACATTCGCGCTTCCGGCAAAGCGGATATGGAGGACTGTGAGCCAGCCGGACGGCACAACCATCGACATCGCCATTGGCGGCGACGAGCGTTTCCACTGCTACACTACCCGTGACAACGTCCCGGTCGTTGGCTCCGACGCCAAAGGCTGGTGCTACGCCATTACCCGTGCCGACGGACTTGTCTCGTCGCATGTCCTCGCCCATGAGGCTGCCACACGCCCGAACAGCGACAAAGCCGCCGTACTGAAGGCTATTGCCGCCAGTCCACGGCTTATCAGCAACGCCCATAAGAGCGGCATATCGCTAGCCCGTGTGAAGAAGGCTGCGCCAAAGTCACACCGCGTTATGACGGGCGAGCACCGTGCGCCGGTTATCCTCGCCTACTTCAGCGACAAGCGTTTCGACGGCGACTCAGCCACTATCAACGACTTCTACACCCGCATGCTCAACGAGCCCGGCTACAGCCAGAACAACGCCGGAGGCAGTGTTGCCGACTACTTCAGCGACATGAGCCGCGGACAGTTCAAGCTTACGTTCGACGTTATCGGTCCTGTGCGTGTCAGCAAGTCGGCGACTTACTATGGCGGACCGTCATACTACTTCGGTGGAACCGACCACGTAGGCGAGTTCATTACCGAGGCTATCGAGGCAGCCGACTCTCTCTACGACATCGACTGGACGAAATACGACTGGAACAACGACGGCGAAGTCGAGCAGGTATTCGTCGCTTACGCTGGCTATGGTCAGGCTACGGGCGGAGAGACAGGCACAATCTGGCCGTGCGCATGGACACTCGACGAAGCAGGGCAGTATTCCGACGGTCATGGCGGGTTCAGTCTCGACAACGTCTATATCAACCGCTTTGCATGCAGCAACGAGCTCTATGGCAGCACCGGAACGAAGAAGATGGGAATGGGAGTGTTCTGCCACGAGTTCTCCCACTGTCTCGGACTGCCCGACGTCTACGATACCAACTACGGCAGCACGCCGACAATGGGCAAATGGGACCTCATGGCTCACGGCAGCTACAACGGTCCTGAAGACATAGGCTGGTGCCCTGCCCCATGGACAAGCTATGAGCGCCGTTTTGCCGGATGGCTCGAGCCGGTTGAGCCTCAGCCCGGCGACACAATCCGTGGAGTACGCTCGCTGTGCAACGGCGGTACACCTTATATAATATATAACGACGGTCACAAGGACGAGTATTTCCTTCTGGAGAATCATGACGGCAAGGGATGGGACGCCTACACGCCTGAAAAGGGACTGCTCGTTATCCATGTCGATTACGACTCGGTGCTCTTCGCCAACAATATCGTCAACTCCACAGGTTCGTTCACCCGTGATAAAGGCTACGACGGCGACTTCACCAACGACCACGCCCGCATGTATCCGCTGAGCAAGATACGCTCGGTCAACAACGAGACTTATTACTACACCTTCCCGATGGAAGGCAAGCGCTTCACGCTCGACTCCCTGACCGACAACTCCTCACCGGGAACAACGCTGTACAATGCCAATCTCGACGGGACGAAGAACCTCGGCAAGCCAATCTACGACATAGCCACAGATTCCCTCGGCTACTCGTCATTCGTCTACATGCCTCAGGCAATAGAGCCGGAGCCAACGGCAATAGCCAATATCCGCCGCGGCGACTCACAATCCATCAACGGAATATGGACCATCGACGGACGCTTCGTCGGCAGTCAGCCCGCCCGTTTGCCTAAAGGCATTTACATCGTCAGATATGCCGACGGCAGAGCAAAGACCATATACAGATAACTGATGTTTCGTAAATGCTGAATAACAGCATAATAAATTTTTAATTTATCAAGAAAACAATATCGAATAACCCAAAAACTAAAAGTTATATATGAGAAAGATTTACTTGTTTATGCTGCTGGCTCTCACAGCCATGACAGCCAAATCGCAGCAGTCGCTGGACACCCCAAAGGCAAAGCCCGCCACGAACATCACCGCAAAGGGCTTCACCGCTAACTGGGAGCGTGTCGACAGCGCAGAAGCTTACTGCGTTTTCGTTTACGACCAGAAGCCGGTCACCCGTGACGGCGAGACCGTCATCATCGACGAGGACTTCCCCTACATCAACCAGGGCAGCGTCATTGAGCCTGCCGGTGGCGACGAGATGTACGTCGACTTATCGGAGAAAGGCTATACCAGCACCTACGGCTGGTCGGCTTACGGCTATCCGAACTTCATTCCGGGCATGGTCGACGGACTGCTCTACTCGCCTTACCTCGACCTCCGCGGCAATGACGGCAAATACAAGATAGTCGTCCGGAGCTATGCCAACGACGGCGACACACTGCAAGTCAGGACCCACGGCAGCCGTGGCGAGCAAGTCCACGAGATTCCTATCCACTTCCGGAACGGCGGCAGCGACATCAGCGTCGACACTCTCTCCTGCGACGACGGCTCGCGCGACCTGTTCTTCTCGGTTATCAACCTCACCGCCAATGTGGCTCAGGCCGACTTTATCGACCGCGTTCAGGTGCTGCAGGACCTCAAGGCAGGCGATGTCATCAACACCATGGTGGCAAGCAACGAGGCTGTGATGGCTTTCGACGACGACCTCAACGACAGCGTTACATCGTGCCGTTTCACCTATCCGTCGAGCTACACCACCAGCAAGACGCTCTACTATAACCTCTATGCCGCAGCCCACGACTTCAAGCACCCTGACGGAAGCTCACCATACACCTATGTTACCAGCGACTTCTCACAGCTGGTCAAGGTCGACCTCAACGACCGCACCTCTGAGGTTGTCGACGGAATAACATCCGTAAAGGCAAACGCCACAGCCGATTTCCGCAACGACAACGTATGGTACAATCTGCAGGGACAGCGTGTCAGCCATCCGCAGCACGGCATCTTCATCCACAACGGCAAGAAAGTCGCCGTGAAGTAAATCGACAAACAATTAACTTATCACATCAATTAATAAGCAAATGAAGAAAATTCTACTTTTAGCGGCAGCATCGCTCATGACATTGGGCGTAGCAGCCCAGAGTGGAACCGACTCCGAGAAGTCTGTCACCATCGGTGACTATGACAATCTGAAGGAAAGCGGCTCTGACGACGACGGTTATGCCGGCAGTTTCTACGACCGTGCCCCGACGACCTTCTACATGGAGCACACCGGTTCACAGCTCATCTACACCAAAGAAGACCTTGCCGCCCTTGCAGGCGATTCCATCACAGGAATCTCGTTCCTCGGCTATAACAACGGTCTTTTCGAACAGCCTTCACGAACGGTGAACATCTTCGTCAAGGAGATTCCGGGCAGCACATTCACCGATGCGGAGACAGGAGAAAACAAATTCTTCGACTACACCGACGGAACAAAGGTCCTCAGCGACTATCAGTATTCCGACGATGAGTTCCTCAACTATGCCTACTCGTCCTACGAGCTGAACCTGCCGTTCAGCAAGCCGGGCTACTATTCCGGCGAGAACAACCTGCTCGTCACCGTCACCTTCGACGGCGAAGCATGCGGCGGAAACCTCGACTTCAACTTCTACGCCAACAAAGACCGCAAGAAGCAGGCAATGACCTACACCAGCTCTGAAGTCTCCTTTGCCGACTATGAGCAGACCGACGACTGGCCAGGCAGGACGAGCCAGACATCGGCTCCTATAGAGCTCCCGGTATCGAAGATCACCTACAAGGAAGCCGAAGCACCTGCTCCTGGCGGCGAGGTCGTCTCCAACTACCTCCAGGACTTCAACCGCACTCAGGCTACCACCAAGCACGACTTCGCGCCTTCAGGCTGGAGCCACATCGTCGACTCTCTGCAGTATGGCAGCGAGACATCATACGTCGAATACAGCTACAACAAATACAACGGTGTCGACGGGTCGGCTTGCCTGCGCATCGGCAGCCAGAACCTCTCCGACTACTTCGGCAATGTCAGCAAGCGCGCCTACGACCTGCTCGTCACTCCGCCTGTAACAGGTGTCTGCACCCTGCAGGTGAAGAGCACATCATGGTACAACGCCGACAACAGCCACATCTCTTTCTGGAAGGTTACACGCAACGACGACGGCACATTCACACGCGGCGACTCCATAGCTGTTGACGTTCCTGAGATTCAGACCGACAACTACGTAACCGTAACTCTTCCGGCAGCCGAGGCAAACTCTTACATCGGTATCCGTGGCGAGTATGTCTACATCGACAACTTCACCGCCGAGAGTGCCATCATCAACAAGAAGGCAGGGCTCACCGTCAGCGACGTTACCCTCTATTCGACCAACAACGGATGGACTGACGCCGACGCCGACGGCAACTACACCCTGACATTCAACGTATCGCTGAAGAACACCGGCGACGTGGCTCTCGACTCAACAACCGCCAACTACAACGTCACACTGCTCAATGTCGACAGCACACGTGTGCTCGGCACATACGACATCCCGACAGCGCTGGATGTTGACGGCACTACTACATTCAAGATCAGCAAGACTCTGAACATCAAGGACTATCCTGACATCAACGCCTACACCGTCCGTGAGAACATCACCGGCACTACAGGTCCGTCGGTTTCTATCCGTCCTTACCCATACACATCAGAGTTCCGCTTCACCGAGAGCACCGACACAAAGGCTCTCACCAGCGATACCCTCATCAACTTCGGCGTATCAAAGGATTCCATCCGGCGCAGCTTCTACATCCGCAACCTGGGTGCAAAGCCGTTGGCTATCAGCAGCGTAACCGTTCCTGACGGTTTCTTCAGCAACTGGACAGGCGCACAGACCATTGACGCTCACTCACGCATCACCCTCAACGTCACCATGACCAACGAGACAGCCGGAAAGAAGAGCGGCAACATCACCATCACCGGCGACTCTGTCGACTTCACTCTGCCTATCACCGGATTCACCGTTGCTGCCGACCAGATGTTCTACGACTTCGAGAGCGGCGACCTGCCTACCGACATGATCTACAACTCCGACAAGTGGGCCATCAGCAGCTATCCTCGCCAGGTCGGTCTGCCTAACAACAACTACTGCCTCGCAGCACGCTCAGTGACAACTCCTGAGAGAATCATCCTGCCGAAGGTAGAGGTTGCTCAGGGCGAACAGCTCTCATTCGACGCAGCCCAGCAGGGTGGCGTCTCTTACCTCAACGTCTACTACAGTGCCGACCGCAAGTCGTGGACAAAGGTTCTCGCCATCACTTCCGACACCACAGCTACCGATGCTGAGAAATTCTCACAGGACGTAGCCGGTCAGGACTACTACGGCGCACCTTACTACAAGATGCTGACCTACACCGCCCGGATTCCGGAGGGACAGTGGTACATCGCCTTCGAGAGCGGCTATGCATTTATCGATAATGTATTCGCATTCCACAAGGTTGACCTCGACCACGACATCGACATCTCTTCAACAGAGATTCCTCTCGCAGGCTCAGTCAACCGTGAGGTAACAGCCAAGGCTACATTCCACAACGTCAACGATAAGAACGAGGCTGCCGACGGCTACACCGCCAACCTCTACCTCGGCGACGAGAAGGTGGCTACAGCTACATCTGTCGACCTCGACGCATGGACAAGAGGCAACTTCGAGTTTGCGTTCACACCGCACAAGACCGGTGAGTTCAAGGCTTACGTCACATTCGAGACCGAGGGTTACAAGCAGACCAGCGACACCACGACAATCACCATCAGTGAGGAGTCGGCTCAGAAGGACGTCGTTGTCGGCAACCCGGCAAAACAGTATAGCGGTATCCCAATCTACACTTACGACAAGAACAGTGAGAGCGAGACCCACTATACACCTGAGCTTCTCGGTATTCCTGCCGGAACAAAGATCGACAAGATTACCTACAATGGTATGAACACCAGTGGCGAGGTTACCCGCCATATCACCGTATGGATGGAGAACATCGCTGACACTGCATTCGATACTCTCGCCATCGTTCCTACTGAGAACATGACAAAGGTTTACGACAGCGACTACACCATTCCTGTCGTTGGCTCACGCAACAACTCAAAGCCTCTGCTCGTCCTGCCGCTCACAGCTCCGTTCGAGTACACCGGTAATGTTCTCCGTGTCATCGTACATGCCGAGGGCGAGGGCTTCAAGAGCCTCTACTTCGATGTCGACGACTCACAGATGAACAAGACCATCGCACGCAGCACCGACTACGACCTCAACAACATCACTCCGTCTTACAAGCCTATGCCTGTCGTTGTGCTGACTGTTGAGACCGAGGCTCGCACACTCAGCGGTAAGGTGACCGACCAGAACAACGATGTCGTTGCCGGAGCAGTCGTTACCCTGACCAGCGGCGATGTCATCTACTCTGACACTACCGATGCCGAGGGCAACTACTCTATCAGTGTCGCTCAGGATGAGAAGGAGTACAACGTCACAGCTACTGCCGAGGGTTATGAGCCATACGCAAGCTCGTCGACAATCACCTTCGACAATGCCGACGCTACTCTCGACATTCAGATGACAAAGATTATCCCTGACGGTATAGACACCATCAACGGTGCAGCTGCCGTACGCAACGGAGCAGTCTACGACCTCATGGGCCGCAAGGTTCTCGACAGTGCCGACCGCTTCGCTACTCTGCCTCAGGGCATCTATATTGTCAATGGAAAGAAGGTTGTCAAGAAGTAACTGACAATCAGTCACTTATAAAACGTGCCGAATTACGTCCTGATTGGGTATCTTTTAGAACGTAATTCGGCACGTTTTGTGTTTTTAGGGTTACTCCTCGTCGCTACACATTAAGTGGAATCGTAAAGCTCGTGTTATTCGTGCTTGAAAAATATAAGGAACTTGCCGCCAAGTTCCCTGATTACATCAAGAAGCAACAGTTATAAACGCAATGTGGCGGACTCACAACAGTGAGATCCGCCACATTGTTGTTATAGGCATTCTGTAGCTGTATCACAAGCTACTAATGCCTATATATTGAGTGAATAGAGGTTGCTTACTCTTCGTCCTCGTCAAGTGACCAGACGTTGTAGTTAGAGAGGGCTGTGCTACCATCGAAAGTCTCTCCAGAATTATCGACATGCTGTGATAAAGTTCCATCGGGATTCTCTGTAAATCCAGCTGTTGGACTGTTAGCAGCCATTAAACTTTCCACATCTATCTCGCGCACCTTCATTGAAGGAGCAATATAATTCTTTTTCATTTTATTATTTCTGTTTAGTTTTTTATTATTGTTATGTACCCCATTCTTTTATTTATTAATGAACTTCTTGCCGTTCTGGAGGATAACGCCCTTGTAAGCCTTGGTGACTTGCTGACCAGCGAGGTTGAACATTGGAGCATTCTCGTTCAGAGTGTTCTGAGAAGCGGAGATCTGGTTGATACCGGTAGCGTCGCCGTCGCTGATGCCGATGAAGCCCTTAGAAGAAGCACTTCCCTTGATAACGAGGTAAGCCTTGCCAGCAGGGATTGTTGTCTCAGGAGTAGCTGGAGCGAAACCAACCTGGTCGCCGAGCTTAGCGAGAATCCACTGTGAACCGTCGGCAGTCAGAGGCTCCGTAGTAGCCTTAAGGTCGTTGTTGGCAACTTCCTCGGCTGTTGCACCTACTGTGAAGTCGTAAGAACCCTCAGCGCCCTTGAGTACAAGTGCTGTTCCTGCAGGAACTGTTGCTTTGGTAGGAGTCAGTGTGATGGTGCTGCTAGCAGCGTCGTACTTTGCTGTGAATGCCTTAACATTAGCATTTGATGACAGGTCAACAATATTCTTTGTTACGTATGTTGCGTAACCGGCAGAAGTAATGGAAGCAGTCTCAGTGGTTGCAGTTGAAGCGTCAGCAACATCAAGAGCAATAACGAAGAACAACTGTCCAGCACTAGTGAATGTAATTGATGAAGCATCGTCAAGAGAATAAACACGAACATCAGGGTCTGTAGAAGTCTGACCGAAAGAGCCCATCGGAAGCAACTTATAGTCACCATCGCCGCTCTCATAAGAAACACCAGCGACTTCCTTCCATCCAAATAAGCCTGAGTCACCATTTGCTGAACTGTAGATAGTGATTCTCTTTGCAACCTTACCCTCTGGCAATGTCAGAGTATTCTGAGCACCATTAGACAATTTGATAGATGCTGTTGCATTTCCATTGATAGTAAGTGAACCTTGCTTAGAGTAAGACTTATTAAGAACACTTGTGATAGTCAATTTATAGCCTTCCTCACCTGTGAATGTTGCAGAGCCATTGGTTGTAGTTGTACCATCCTCAGACACCATATCTTCACCAGAAAGAACAACTGTCTCTGTACCCTCTGGTTTAGCAATAGCAGTTACTTCCTGAGAAGCAACTTCAGAAGTCTTTCCTGCACGTGTAGCACGAGCATAGACTGTACCATTCTCTGTAAGAGTGAACGGCTTAGTATAAGCCTGATAATTAGAACCATCAAGACTATACTCTATTGTAGCATTGGCTGTTTCAGTTGACAAGCCTACAGTACCATTGAATGTTGTAAATGTAGGAGCTTCAATAGTAACATTGTCAAGCAGAACAGTTACAGAAGCGATTTCAGAAGCACGATATTTAGTAGCATCGCCCTCTGCAATAGCCTTAACAACTGTTCCATCCTCAACTGTAAATGGCTCAGTATACTTTGTACCATTGTCAACAGATGGGTCTGTACCATCAGTTGTATAATAAACTCCGTCAGCATTCTCAACAGAGCCAATGGTTACTAAGCCATTAGAAGCATTGAATGTGATTGAAGGTGTTGCAAGCTGAGTAGTTGTAACAGCTTCCTCGTCGACCTGAACGAAAAGCAGACCATTCTCACCTGTGCCTCGAGTAATAGAATGTACTCCAGCTGCGACATCGTTTACAGTATAGACTCCGACATTGTTTGTTGCGTCATCTTTTCTGTCTGTTGCAACAAATTGCTTATCATCAAGCTTAGGATACTTAGTATCATTAGTAGCAAGAGATTGAACAATCGTAACTTTTGATTTAGCAGCGGTTGTAAACTTAATCTTTGTTGTAGCTTCCATCTTAAGGCCTTTAGTATAAGTTACTCCCCCATAAGTACCAGTATACTTGGGATTAAAGTTATGTTTACCTTCAAAGGTAAACCAGTCTTTTGTAGACTGTGTGTCTTCTCCATTGAACGACACCGTGTACGTGGTCTGCGCGTTTGCTCCCACGATACCTAATACTACCATGCACAGCATGGTCAGCATTGAACGTAGATGTTTTTTCATAAATTTGGTTTTATTAATATAGTAGATTTTATTCCTTTTGCTTTGTTTTAGTTGATTTACGTTGTATTTGTCTTTTAACCTTTTAGGTTTCATCAATACATGTTGCAAAAGTATTGAATTATTTTTATTAAAGATAATTATGTTAAAACATTTAAGTACTTTTAACTTTGTGGGGATAGACGGTAACTACTCAGCACCCTATTACATGATTAGTTGTCTTGCTGTTGTACTACAGCAAGGAATGCGTTGTATTTCGAATTTCCGTTCTTCATAGCTGTTT
>OMZV01000037.1 GCA_900315635.1 uncultured Prevotella sp. | reverse complement strand
GCCATCCATAAGACCTAAATCGCCTGTATGGAACCAGCCATCACTGTCGATAGAAGCTTCTGTTGCCTCTGGATTCTTGTAGTATCCAAGCAGTACGTTAGGACCTTTCGTGAGTATTTCGCCCGGCTCGCTTTCCGGATCTGCACTGTCAATTTTCACCTTCATGTGGTAGGCTGCCTGTCCGCATGAGCCCTCGACGAATGTATGCCAATCGCGATAGCAAATAATCGGGGCGCATTCTGTGGCTCCATAACCTACTGTATAAGGGAACCCAATCTGCTTGAGGAAGTGCTCGACTTCGCCGTTCAGAGCTGCTCCGCCAATGATGACTTCATACAGCTTTCCGCCAAAAGCCTCAAGAACTTGCTCGCAAATCTTCTCACGGACTTTCTTATTAATGACCGGCATGCCCAGCAAAATGCGCATTCGGTTGTTTTGTATCTTTGGGAATACTTTCTTTCGTATTATCTTCTCTATGACAAGTGGAACTGAAATCATTATAACAGGCTTGACTTCTGCCAATGCCTGAGATATAATTGCAGGAGAAGGAACACGGGTGAGATAGAAGATGTGCATACCTTTGAGGAACTCGAATATAAACTCAAAAGCCATGCCATACATGTGGGCCATAGGCAAAATGCTTATGACATTATCGCCCGCCTTGAGGACTTTGCCAAGGACATGCTCTGCAAAGTCGGCATTGCTCCACATGGCGCGGTAAGGAATCATCACTCCTTTGGAATGTCCTGTCGTGCCACTCGTATAGTTTATCAGAGCAAGTTCGTCGGGACTCTGCTCATGATAGTAGTGGACATGCTCCTGACGGAAGAACTTCGGATAGCGCTGCCCGAACACTTCGTTAAGGTGTTCACGGGCGAAAGTAAGTTTGTCGGTGCGCGAAACTACAAGCGAATAATCAGGAAGATAGATTATTCCCTCGAGTTTTGGCATCTTCGTGGCGTCAATCTGAGTAGCGACGACATCGCCAACGAAAAGAATCTTTGCGTCGGAATGATTGACTATGTTGTGAATCTGTTCGGGAAGGAACTCATGAAGAATAGGCACTGCCACGGCTCCGTAAGTCAGAATAGCCAGAAAAGCAGCTGCCCATGTTGATGAATTGCGGCCGCAGAGGGCTATCTTATCGCCTTTCTGCACACCGCTTGCCTCGAACATAATGTGTAGTTTATCTATTTTGCGCGCCACATCATGATATTGAAGGGTCTTGCCCTTATAGTCGGTTAGCGCGTCCAAATCCCAATGATCGATAATACTCTTCTCGATTAGGGCGTTAAAGCTTGGAATTGTTTCCATTGCACAGTTTTTCAAATTTTGTGCAAAGATACAATATTAATTACACACTTCAAAACTTTTTGTGCACGAAAATGAAATATAACTGAAATATTTAAACTGCATTTTGGTAAAGATAGCGCTTTATGCTCTTCTTAGGTGTCTTGGCAAACTCCTCCGGATGAATCTTAACGGTTGAAATTTTGCAGAATGAAGGAAGGGTTTTGTTCAACTCAACACGGTTCTGCTCCATAATTTCATTTATGTCATTATCGTTAAGACCGAGGTTGTGGGCAGTCTCCATATCAGGATGTACCAAGCCGACAAGCTTATCGCCATGCTGGATAACAAGGCTTTCGTTGACCATAGTCATCGAGTTTAGCTTATTCTCTATCTCCTCCGGATAGATGTTCTGACCATTGGCACCAAGCAGCATATTCTTTATTCTGCCTCTGATAAACACGTGACCATCAGCACTCATAGTAGCCAGATCACCTGTATGGAACCATCCCTCGTCGTCAAGAACTGCCTTGGTAGCCTCTGGGTTCTTGAAATAGCCGTTCATGACATTATCGCCACGGGTGACAATCTCCCCCGGAATGTTCTCAGGATCAGGGCTAAGAATCTTAACTTCCATATTGATAACGGCTGTTCCACACGACCCGTTCTCAAAGTCATGGTAGTCACTATAGGTAATCATAGGGCCTGTCTCAGTTGTACCATAGCCCATTGTGATAGGGAATCCTATATTTGTAAGGAACCGTTCTATCTCAGGGTTAAGTCCAGCTCCACCTACAAGAACTTCATAGAGGTTTCCGCCCAGAACATCCAATACATCCTGACGGATTCTGTCCTTTATCTTACGGTTGATAACCGGCATGTTCATCAGCAAATGCATTGGCTGACTCTGGATTTTAGGGAATATCTTCTTGCGGATAATCTTCTCAATAACCATCGGCACGGCAACAACCATTGCCGGCTTAATGTCAGCACAAGCCTGGGCGATAAACGTTGGACTCGGCAGACGGGTGAGGAAGAAAAGGTGATTACCAAATATAAACTCGCAAAGGAATTCGCACGTAAGTCCATACATGTGAGCCATAGGCAACATGCTCAGAACATTGCTGCCGTCTTTTACATGAGGCCTTATGCATTGGAAAGCCCATTGCATATTGCTTGTCATAACCCGATAAGACAACATTACGCCCTTGGAGAATCCGGTGGTTCCACTGGTATAATTAATCATGCAAATATCATCGGGCTTGTCCTTGAAGTAGTTGACATGCTCCTGATGGAAGAACTTCGGATACTTATGACCATAGAGGGCATTGAGGTTCTCACGAGCGTATGTAAGGTCTTCAGAACGTGATAATACAAGAGAGAAGTCCGGAATATATACTATTCCCTCAAGTGCCGGCATCTGCTCAGCATCTATTGTTGTGGCAACAACGTCCCCAACAAACAGAAGACGGGCGTCTGAGTGATTCACGATATTGTAAATCTGCTCCGGAGTGAATTCATGCTGTATAGGTACGGCTATTGCTCCGTAAGTCAGCGTAGCAAGGAAAGCAGCTGCCCACATTGCGGAATTACGTCCACAAAGAGCTATCTTGTCGCCTTGCTTTATTCCGCTGTGCTCAAAGAGAATATGAAGTTTCTCTATCTTGCGAGCTACATCGTGGAATTGCAGTGTAGCTCCTTTATAGTCCGTAAGCGCATCGCGGTCCCAATGGTTCTTTATAGTGTCTTCAATAAGTGAGTTGAAACTCGTCGGTGATTCCATAATAATTGCACAAATTCTTAAATTTCGTGCAAAGTTATTACATTATTTCTTTATGACCAAATGTTTCGTCTCTTTTTTGCTCAAATCGTCCTTTTTTGTGCAAACACTACTCGTAATGCATGCTCTTTGCCGGATGAATATGGGAAATAAGATAGCTAGGAGCTATAAGAATAAAGACACATATAAATAATGTGGCAAGATTAATGGCAATGATTATCGGCCAATTCAATTCAACTGGAACTGTACTTACATAATATGTTTGTGGATCCAGCTTCACGAAACCAGTATACTTCTGCAAGACAATTATGCCTAAGCTAATCGCATTGCCAATAAGCAGTCCTCTTCCGATGATGAATGTGGCAAACCAGAGGAATATATGACGTATTGTCTTATTACGTGCGCCAAGAGCCTTGAGTACTCCAATCATCTTTGTACGCTCAAGGATAATGATTAGCAAACCGGAAATCATTGTAACGGCAGCCACAGCTATCATCAGACCAAGTATAATCCAGACATTCAAATCCATAAGGTCAAGCCATGAGAATATCTGTGGATTCATCTCCTTTACAGTAGCCGAAGAATAAGTATTGCCATATTTGTCAAGCGTTCTGTTTACCCGATTGGCTACATTATCCGCCACTTGCTGCAATTGGTTGAAGTCATTGACCTCAAGCTCTGCCCCACTCGCTTCGCCGTCAAGCCAGCCATTAAGCTTTACGCAGGTGTATAAGTCGGTAAAGCACATAGCCTCATCAAACCGTTGGAGATTGGTTTCATAAATGCCACTAATGGTAAACCGACGAGTACGGACTCCCTGAGCACTGATAAAGTAGGCGAATATCTTGTCACCCGACTTAACTTTAAGTTTATCAGCCATCTGCCGGGAGATTACTATCTTGTTTTGACTCTCCTTGTCAGAGAACACCGGCAAAGTTCCCTCTACCATGTTCTTCTTCAAGAAAGACTCATCATATTCAGGGCCAACACCTTTAAGCATGACTCCAAGGAAGTCATTATCAGTCTTGAGAATCCCTTGTTTCAAGGCATATCGACTAACATGCTTTACACCGGGAATCTTCTTCAGGACCGTGGTCATCGAATCATCCATCTGAATGGAATACTGATCACTCGACTGCAAAGTAAGGAAATTGGCAACCGTTATATGTCCGCCAAAGCCTACGACCTTATCCCTTATGGAATGCTTGAACCCCAGCACTACACTTACCGTTACTATCATCACAGCAAGTCCGATTGCCACACCGATAGTAGCAATTGTTATAGCAGGTCGAGAAACCTTCTTTCGGTTGTCCTGACTGCCGTAAATTCGACGCGCGATGAATAATGGTAAGTTCATGCTTAAATACTAAATACTTTACAATTAATAATAAAATGGACTACAAATCAGAGTCTACCCGACCCGGATACTGCTCAAGCGCCTTACGTAAAACGACCAGAGCACGTTGCAGGTCTTCCTTCTTCAAGACATAAGCTATACGGACCTGATTAATTCCGGCACCCGGAGTAGTGTAGAATCCTGATGCAGGAGCCATCATAACCGTCTCACCCTCATAATTGAAGTCGGTAAGACACCAACGGCAGAACTTCTCACTGTCGTCGACAGGAAGCTTAGCCACTGTATAGAAAGCACCCATTGGAATTGGAGAATAGACTCCCGGAATACGGTTAAGGCCATCGATGAGTGTCTTTCGACGCTCAACATATTCATCATAGACATCTCTATAATAGCTTTCCGGGGCATCCAATGAAGCTTCAGCGACAATCTGTCCTATCAATGGTGGAGAAAGACGAGCCTGACAGAATTTCATCACAGCCCGACGAATCTCAGGATTACGGGTTATAAGGGCTCCTATACGGATTCCGCATTCACTGTAGCGCTTTGAAACAGAGTCTATAAGTACTGCGTTATCTTCCAATCCTTCGAGATTCAGCACACTGATATAAGGCGAACCTGTATAGATGTACTCACGATAAACCTCATCAGAGAAAAGATACAGGTCATACTTACGGACAAGGTCACGAATCTGATTCATCTCCCGACGAGTATAAAGATAGCCCGTAGGATTGTTAGGATTACATATCATAATTGCTCTTGTCTTCTCATTGATAAGTTCCTCGAACTTCTCAACCTTAGGCAGGGCAAATCCCTCTTCAATACTTGTCGTGATAGTACGTATCTTTGCTCCGGCAGATATAGCGAAAGCCATATAGTTGGCATAAGCCGGCTCAGGAACGATAATCTCATCTCCGGGATTAAGGCACGCCATGAAAGCAAAGAGCACAGCCTCGGAGCCTCCACTTGTTATGATAATATCGTCAGGAGTTATGTTGATATTGAACTTCTTATAATAAGGTATAAGTTTCTGCCTGTAACTCAAGTAACCCTGGCTTGGAGAATATTCAAGTATTTTGCGGTCAATCTTCTTCAATGCATCAAGTCCGCACTGAGGTGTAGGAAGGTCGGGCTGACCTATGTTCAGATGATACACCTTAATGCCACGCTTCTTTGCATCGTTTGCAAGTGGCGCCAACTTTCTGATTGGCGACTCAGGCATCTCTAATCCGCGTACTGAAATTTCTGGCATAATAATTTATTCTTTTCTACTGAATTGCAAAGGTACAGATTTTTTTATTATCTTTGCACGCTGAAAAGATAAAAAATAAGTAAAACACAAGAAATATGAGAACAAGAACCGCACAATGGTTTGAAACGCGAGTCCGTTATGACAAGATGATGGAGGACGGTCAGCAAAAGAAAGTAATCGAGCAGTATGTTGTCGATGCGTTAAGTTTCGGCGAGGCTGAGGAGCGGATAACTAAGGAAATGAGCCACTACATAAGCGGCGAATTCGAAGTTAAAGCCATCACACCTGCTTCATACGGAGAGATATTCTTTAGTGATGCCGAGTCCGACGACCGTTGGTACAAGGCAAAGCTGTCATTCATTACCATAGACGAGAAGACAGAGAAAGAGAAGCGCACTAGCGTGACCTACTTAGTTCAGGGCGGCACTGTACAGTCAGCCGTCAAGAATGTCGAGGAAGTCATGAATGGCACTGCCATTGATTATGTCATTGCCGCTGTCACTGAGACAAAGATAATGGATGTCTTCGAGCACACGGCACAGAGCACCAAGGAGGTTTAACGAATGGTTGACGTAGCTAAGAATTTACATGATGTCCTGGACAACCTGCCTGACGGCGTCCGTCTGGTAGCTATCAGTAAATTTCATCCCAATGAATATATCGAAGCTGCCTACAAAGCCGGTCAGAGGGTATTCGGCGAGAGCCATGAGCAGGAACTCCAGAAGAAGGTAGAGACTCTTCCAAAGGATATTGAGTGGCACTTCATCGGTCATCTGCAAACAAACAAAGTGAAATATATAGCCCCATATATTTCAATGATAGAGGCTGTCGACAGCATGAAGCTGATGAAGGAAATCAACAAGCAAGCTTCAAAGCACGACAGAGTCATAAAGATTCTGTTGGAACTTCACATAGCTGAAGAGGAAACGAAGTACGGATTGACCTTGGATGCCTGCCGCCAGCTGTTGGCTGATGGCGAATGGCGAGACCTGAAGAACGTCCATATCTGCGGATTGATGATGATGGCATCGAATGTCGATGAACAGGAACAGATCCGCCATGAGATGATGACAGCCGCTAACTTCTTTGACGAAGTCAAAGCGAAATACTTCGCCGATGACGATGAGTTCAAGGAACGCTCTTGGGGCATGTCTCACGATTACAAGATAGCCGTCCAGTGCCGGAGCACTTTGGTACGGGTTGGCACCGCAATATTCGGTCCAAGAGTTTATTAAGCAAAGAAGAACCCCACCAAGCACAACTAATTGGTTAGCCTGATGGGGATTCTTCTTTTTATTGGTTATATGTTATTTACAGTATAACTTTCTTTCCATTCATGATATATAATCCCTTCGGCAAACGTGCCGGGTCAGTACCGACAAATTGACCATTGATATTATATATCTTTCCGTCTGCCTTATTGTCTACCTTGACATTGGCAATAGCGTCAACAATTCGCTTAGCACCAAGGAAATCGAATGACACTATTTTATTTTCCTCCTTTATATTGAGCAGTGGCTTTACAATCGAATCTCCTGCATAAGTTATAAAGAAAGGTATAGAGTCATTGCCCGTTGTACCAGGATAAGTGTCCCCTGCCATATCGGCATAGTAGTTTTCAGGTGTCGGGTCGCCCGAGTAACTTGCCATTGCTCCGAGTCGTCCGTCAGCCGGAATGCAAACAATCCGTGGTTTCGAACCGTTATTCGGATTGTCCAGGAAATACACATCGTCCTTGGAATAGCTTACACGATAAGCTAGCAGTCCGTGACCTGGCAAATATCTGTTCCATCCTTGGTTCTGGATATTCTGCAAATAGAATGCTTCATTGCTGACAGACGGGTTAACAACCTTATACGCACGGGCCAATGAGTCATTTTCCTTGTCAATATAAGCCATCTCAACATGGGTAGTATCTGACAGAGTATCGACTGAAGTCCAGCCCATTACTTCTCTCTCCCAAGCGGTGTAAGCTGTCGGATAACGTCCACTACGGACATACTCTCCGCCATCCATAACGTCCCAATACTCCATTCCGAAATTGTCGGCGTTGTAGCCAACTGAGCCGTCTGTCGCATAAACATCAGGAAGTCCCATGCAATGTGAGAACTCATGGCAGAACAGACCTATACCGTTTATATATTTATTGCGGCTGGTCTCACGTCCGTTCAACTCATTGTTGACTCCATATCTGTATACCGTCTTGCCATCATAAGTGCCGAAACTGCCGTATCCTGACTTAGGCCATATATCATTTCTGTTATTGCCCGACTCACTTTCTGAATGCCCGGCATAGATAACATAAACCAAATCGACATAGCCGTCATTGTTGGAATCATACCGGCTGAAATCAACGCTATCGTCAATGGCATTGCAAGCATCGCGTACCAAAGCGTTTGTATTGTCATTGCCAGCTCCATAGTAAGACATCGGATGCTGCAAGCGGACTGGTCCTACCAAATCGAACTCCGGCGAGAACTTACCGAAGCTAATGTCCTTGAAATATCCTCTTACGCCTTTCGGGTTTTTGTTTTCGCCATTTCCACGATTGGCAATGTCTCCGGATTCATTGTTGAGATAATCGTTGAAGCTTGCCTTAGGATTACTGATGGTAAACAAAGAATCAGAGAATTCCACAAGGATAACAAGTGCCTTAGGGCTGCCTACATGTGGGAAAAGCGTACTGTCATTGCGGATTTGCATCTGCTTTGTCAGTCCATGGTGCTGAGCAAACAAGGAAGGAGCTCCTGCCTGACCTAGTAGAGGGGATGCATAGCGGACGAATGCTAACTTATCCTGCGCCAGAGCGAGATTGGCTTCTGTCTGAGTGCGCTGCAATGGGTCATGAGCCAGAATACTGCTAGCCGTCAGTGAGCCATTGTCTGATACCTCGGCAACATAATAATTACCACCTTCATTGACAAGCAATGTACCATCGAGAGCCGTGTACCAGCTTACATTCTCATCGCCATGAAGCATAACGGTGAGTGTAGTTCCGTCAGGTTGCGTTACAACAACAGGCAGAGAGTTCGCTTTCGAGGCATGCATGCCAAGCGAAATCAGTGCAAAACAAATCGAAAGTAGAATCTTTCTCATACTCTTGTTTCTAATTTATAATTTCTGATTTATAATTTAAAGAAGTACTGTCCCTTATGCTTTGTCCTGTGTCCGTACTCTATCGCTTTGACAGGACAATGATGATAGCAAGAGAAACATGTCAGACATTCACCATTGTGATTCCACTCCGGTACTTTCTTTTCCTGATAGTCAATGAGCGATATGTCATCAACAGGGCAGACCTTCTCACATGTTCCGCAGCCAATACACTTGTCACTGTCAACATGGAATGGCTTATCTGTAATAAGGTGCTTGACAAAGAAACTGCCAACGGGTCCTGAGAAGAATCCCGGCAATGGTCCGAAAATAAGTTCATTAACACCTTTCTCCCGTTTGTCTATAACACTTATATATCTTTGGAGGTCAGCCGCTGCCTTTTGTTTCTTTCTTTTTTCACGCTCTTTCGGGTCAACATCCATGAACGGCAAACCGACGTAGCTCTCCGGCATGATGAGCGAGAAGGCTGAATCAATGTGCATTCCTTTTTCAGCCAGTGGTCGGGAGAGATAATCCATAGCCAATCCGATACTGTCGCCAGCCGTAACAAGCGCGTAGGTATAGTGCCCGCTGTGGTCTATGTGGAGTTTGCTGATGAATTTCAGGACAAGTACCGGAGGTCGCCAGCCGTGAATCGGAAAGACGAATCCTATCCTCTCGTCCGGTTGAAGGGTAAAAGTACAGTCGCCGGAAATTACATCCGGGATGTAAAACAGCTGCTCATTTGTTGCCTTAGCAACCTCTTTTGCCGCCCAACGGGTATTGCCTGTGCCTGAAAAATAGAATATCATTATAAACTGTTGATTATCAACCTCTTTGCTAAAACGTGCCTGATTGGTTTGTAAAAGGGTATCTTTTAGCTTCTAATTGGGTATCTTTTACAAGCTAATTGGGTATCTTTTACAAGCCAATTGGGCATCTTTTACAAAGCGTTTAGCCGTTACTTGTTTTCTGATATGAATTTACTAGCCTTCTACCTTGACTTCTACAGGACTCTCAACGTCCTTCCGCCAATCCTTAAGGAAGTTGAACCAATCCTTTGAGTTATGGTATCCAAAGTCCTCATCATCACTGGTATAAGTCAACTTATACCTCATGTCACGTCCGGTTGTGCCAATCACGAAACCATAGTTATCGCTATTCGCCGGCAGTTCTTTCTTAAGAATGCTGTCGGGAATATAGATTCCCATGCCGACAGTCTCACGCTTCCAGTTTATGGTATCGCTTGTTCCGGCAGGCCAATCGGTTCCCCACAATCCGCGAAGACCGTGCTTGTCGGAGAATTCTGTCGAGTTCTTGACGTTTATCAGACCTGTTGAGAATCCGACATTGGCTGCCGGGTGAGACAAATGAACATCAACGTCCATGTCACGATGACCAGCCCACAATGTGTAACGGATTGTCATATTCATTCTGATCTTGCTTCCCTGAGGTTTCCAGCCTCTGTCTACCACCTCGACAATTGTCCTTGCGGGACCTTGACTGATGATGCGCTGGTCACGGTTTTCAACATCGGTTATCATCAGGGAGTTAGTGCCGTCCCAGCCACGGAGTGCTCCGAAGCCGAAAGTCTTGCCAACCCAGAGAATATCATCACCATAGCCTGCGGCCTTCTGAGCCTTATCTGTATAGAACTGAGTTTCCTTCAGCTCCAGTCCTTTGTGATATTTTCCATATAGGTCGATGGTCTGGCGTTCATCAAAATAGATACGCATTGCGATAAGTTCGTTCTCGAATGCCACTCCATGATGATGAGGAAGATGGTATGGATCATAGCACTCCTTGTTGAGCGAAAGCTCCTGCAAGTAGTAGTTGTGCTTGTTCTTCTCCTTTACTTTAGGATTGCGGAGAACTATCTCGGCAAATGTACGTGCCGGATAAGCCTTATCCGGCAGTTCATCTTTCAGTGTGACGGTAAAACGTTGAGTTTCTTTCTTTGCGATATTTGTCGTGAAAGCCAGTTCGTCCATCCATCCGTCTTGGTCTAAATCGTCCAACTGTGAAGGAATTTCCTTACCATTTAGTGTGACGATAGCACTCTGCCATGCACCGTCATGGGGTATTGTAACTGCTACCGGAGCGTCTTCCTTAGCCTTTGACGAAGGATTTGTCACAATAACAGTGAATTGTTTTTGAGCCGCCATCATTGTCGAAGCGAGGGCAGCAAATAGAATAGTTGTTAGTTTGCGCTTGTTCATTTCAAGTTGTTTTGTATCTTTATTTGGTCTACAAAGATACTATATTTTTCACTATTTTAAAGTTAAACGACATTTTAGCGGATTTAAATTTAACTTTTTTAGCAAAATGTTTGGCTTTTAAAATTAATTTAAGTACTTTTGCAGTCGTAATCGATAAAGAAACTGATTGTCATTGAAAAAGCTTTATTCCATATTAATTCTGATGATAGTACTCTGCGTTGGCTGCCAGATGAAATTCCAAGCCGACGACGACGAGAATGCCCCACTTGTCAAAGTAGAGCGCTATGACCGTCTGGAATACCGCTATCTGACTACTGCCGACTACTCTGCACTTCAGGAGATGAACACTGAGTATCCTATGGAGACCCGTACGTTGCTTGAAGATGTACTGCAGTTGGGCGATGCAACAGACCCTGACATCAACAATAAGTTTATCAACTTCTATCAAGATCCTCGTCTACAGAGTCTTATGACAGACGCGGAGACCCAGTATGCGAACATGGATTCACTCAATGCTCAGTTCAATTCAGTGTTCACTCACTTGAAGAAGTTGCTTCCGGACTTGAAGATTCCACGCATTTACGCACAGCTTTCGGCTTTAGACCAAAGTGTAATTGTGGGCGATCAGACTATCGGAATCTCTCTGGACAAGTATCTCGGAGCCAATTATCCGGTCTATAAGAAATACTATTCAGCCGAACAGCGGAAAGCCATGACCCGTGACAATATTGTTCCTGATTGTGTAGTGTTCTATCTTATGAGCCAATATCCACTCAAGAGCTTCGACGCACGCAGTCAGATTGAGCGTGACATGCATGTTGCCCGCATACAATGGGTAGTCAACCAGTCGATGGGTCACAATTTCTTTAGCAGTGACAACATCGACAAGGTCAACATTTTCATGAAGAAGAATTCAAAGACTAGTACTGAAGAGCTTCTTAAGATGGATGACTTCTCACACATGCTCGGCAAATAATTCACCCTGATAAATTCCATTCTTCTTAAGGTAATTGTTAAGAAGATTGGTGAATTCATAATTCTTCAAGCCCCATTTCGGAGCAATCAACAATTCTTTCGGACTCTGGCTTACAAAGCGTTCCAGTACCAGCGATGGCCTGAGGTGACGAATGTATTCCCCTATAAGATGAATATATTCGTCGACAGAATAGAGATGGAATGGCTTTTCGCTATACATTCTAGCCAACTTCGTGCCACGGATGACTTGAAGTTGATGGACTTTGAGGATATTAAGTGGCAATGAAGATATGACGGAAGCCTGACGAATACTTTCTGATGCATCCTCACCGGGCAGCCCAAGTATGATATGTCCACCTGTTAATATTCCTCTTTTAGCCGTTTCTTCTATCGCCCGACGGCTGCATTCAAAATCATGACCACGGTTTATAAGTCGGAGAGTATCGTCATTTGTCGTTTCTATTCCGTATTCCACTAGGACAAATGTATGCTTGCTGAGCTCTTGAAGATAATCAAGTAAATCCTCACTGACGCAATCCGGTCGTGTTCCGATGACTATTCCAACAATATCTTCAACGTTCAGCGCCTCTTCATAGAGCATTTTCAAATGGTCAATTGACCCGTAAGTATTGGTGAAAGCCTGGAAGTATGCAAGATACTTCATCTCCGGATATTTTCCGGAAAAGAATCTCTTGCCGTCTTCCAACTGCTCAGCAACAGTCTTTTTGCGGTCACAATATGCTGGATTGAATGTATTATTGTCGCAATAAATACAGCCACCCGTGCTCAGCCTGCCGTCACGGTTAGGACAGGTAAAGCCCGCATCAACCGACAGCTTCTGAACACGGAATGGGAACTGACGGCGAATCCAATGACTGAAATCGTTATATAATTGATCCATTTGCTTTGCAAAGATACTAAATTTTAGTACTTTTGCAAACATAAAACCATACGAAAATGAAACGATTTTTACTTATGTGTGCAGCTGTATTAACGGCAACGCTCCTACATGCGGGCGATTCCATTTCACTTAAAGCCTTCACCGACGGCGAGTTTGCCGCAAAACGAATATCCGGCATGACGCCAATTAGCGGGACATCGGAGTTTGCTCAAATCTCCGGTGACGGCAAACAGATTGTTGCTTTCTCTTTCAAAACCGGCAAACAGACCAAGGTCTTGTTTGATGTCAATGACACCAAAGGCGCAAAAATAGATGTTTTCGATGATTATGAGATGACCGACAACGGTAAGTTCCTGCTTATCGAAACCAACTACAAACGCATTTACCGCCGTTCGTTCACCGCAGACTACTATATATATAATGTAGAGACAAAGAATCTTAAGAAGCTTTCGGAGAATGGTTCGGAGCAGATTCCGACGTTCTCACCTGACGGAAAGAAGATTGCTTTCGTCCGGAAGAATAACATCTTCATTACTGATGGCAATGGAGAAAAGCAGATTACAACTGACGGCGAGTTCAATAAGATAATTAACGGACTGCCCGACTGGGTCAACGAAGAGGAGTTCTCTTTCAACAATGCTCTTGCTTGGAGTGCGGATTCAAAGACTCTTAGTTGGATCAAATATGATGAAAGCAAGGTCAAAACCTACTCACTTCAGATGTTCAAGGGCTCAAATCCTGAGTTAGACGAATACTCTGATTATCCGGGTCTGTACAGCTACAAGTATCCTAAAGCCGGTCAAGACAACTCAAAGGTATCAGCCTGGAGTTACGACCTTGCCAGCGGAAAGACCATTCAGTACTCTCTCCCACTCGACTCTGACGGTTATATCCCAAGGATACGGACGACTAATGATGCAGCCCGTATCGTTCTGTTCACTATGAACCGCCATCAGAACAGTTTGAAGATATATGCTGCCAACCCGGCAGACGGCAGTTGTAAGCTTATTCTTGAAGAGACAAACCCGAAATATGTCAAGGAAGAAGCAATGGAAGGTATCGTCATTGGCAAGAAACGTATCCTTCTGCCATCCGACCGTGACGGAATCATGAGTTTGTATCTATATGACATTAATGGCAAACTACTTGGCAAATACCCTACCAAACGTGAAGTTACCGACGTATATGGATATGATGAGAATAGCGGGAAGGCATATATTCAAACCGTAGGAGCCACACCAATGGACAGAACGGTAAGCATTGTAAGTCCAAAGTCTTCCAACGACATTACAGGCTTGGAAGGATGGAACTCTGCACGGTTCTCCGCCGATTATCAATACTTCCTCAATACATGGAGTGATGCTAACCATCCTTACGTTTATACCATCAAGGATAACAGCGGAAAGAAGATTCGTGAAGTCTTGAATAACAACGAATTAGTTGAAAAGCTTTCTAAGTTCAACCTTCGTCCAAAGGAGTTCTTCAAGTTCAAGACATCAGAAGGAGTTGAGCTTAACGGATGGATGGTTAAGCCAACCGACTTCGATGCAAACAAGAAATATCCAGTCGTTATGTTCCAATACAGCGGTCCCGGCAATCAGCAAGTTATCAATAACTGGGGCGTTGGTTCTATGGGCAATGGCGGAATGTATGATTATTACTTCGCACAGCACGGATATATCGTTGTATGTGTGGACGGACGAGGAACCGGCGGACGTGGTGCTGATTTCGAGAAGTGCACATACTTAAAGATTGGAGACCTGGAATCTAAAGACCAAGTAGAGACAGCCATCTGGCTAGGAAAGCAAAGCTACATCGATTCTACACGCATTGGAATATGGGGATGGAGCTATGGCGGTTTCAATACCTTAATGAGTATGAGCGAAGGCAGACCTGTTTTCAAGGCTGGTGTGGCTGTAGCCCCTCCGACAAACTGGAAGTTCTATGACACGATATATACAGAAAGGTATATGCGTACACCAAAGGAGAATCATGACGGATATGCCATCAACCCGATAAACCGCGCCAAGGCACTACACGGCAAGCTGCTTATCTGTCACGGAGTAGCCGACGACAATGTTCATCCACAGAATACATTTGAATATGCCGAAGCTCTTGTACAAGCTGACAAGGACTTCAAAGAGAACTACTATACCAACCGAAACCATAGCATATATGGTGGAAACACACGCAACCATCTGCTGAGACAGGTTTCTGAGTGGTTCTTCGAGAACCTTTAATAAAACATTTATCCCCTCCTTATATGGGAGGGGATAAATTTTATAAATCCATTACTAAAGTTTCCCACTTGCCATTTTACTGGCTTTCGCGAATAATCAAACATTGCAATATACTGATTGACAATCTATTAACATTTCGCAAATAGAAGT
>OMZV01000036.1 GCA_900315635.1 uncultured Prevotella sp. | reverse complement strand
AATTAACAGGCGACCAAGAGAAAAATTAAATTTTGCCACACCTATAGAATGCTTTTACGAAAAGCTTTCGTAAATTTGCACTTGCTATTTGAATTCGCGTTATGTAAAAAAAATCCAAGATGCTTAAAAAACATTTCGAGACTCTGATTCTAAATTTCCAAAATTGATGAAATGAAACATTTTTATTTGTAACTAATTGTAAATAAGTGATTTAAAAAATGTTGCACCTGTGTTGCATGCAACATTTTTGAAACGTTTTTGGGCCTTTTGAGGCTTCTTTTGGGTGCTTTCATTACTTCGAAGCACTGTTTCGTTTGCGTGTTTAGATCGTAATGAGTAAATTAAAGCGTCGTAATTATACGTTTTTTCACGATTTTCTTTTGCGTTTCCATTTATTTGCACTACTTTTGCCCTCGATTTAATAAAATACTAATTTGTCATGGTAAAAATCACATTTCCGGATGGCTCAGTTCGTGAGTACGAGCAGGGCGTAACCGGGTTACAAATCGCCGAGAGTATCTCGCCGGCTCTCGCTCGCAACGTTGTATGTTGCGGAGTAAATGGTGAGACTGTAGAGCTCAACCGTCCAATCAATGAGGACGCAACCATCGAACTGTACAAGTTTGACGATGAGGAAGGAAAGCATACATTCTGGCACACTTCTGCTCACTTGCTTGCAGAGGCTCTGCAGGAGCTTTATCCTGGTATCCAGTTCGGATTCGGTCCGGCTGTTGAGAACGGATTCTTCTACGATGTAATGCCTCCTAAGGGCACTGTCATCAGTGAGAACGACTTCCCTAAGATCGAGGCTAAGATGAAGGAACTCGCCAAGAAGGACGAGCCTGTTGTACGCCGTGAGGTTTCGAAGGCCGACGCCATCAAGGAGTTCGAGCAGATGGGTCAGACCTACAAGGTGGAGCACATCTCACAGGATTTGAAAGACGGTACAATCACAACATACACTCAGGGCAACTTCACTGACCTTTGCGCTGGTCCTCACCTTCTGTCGACCGGTGCCATCAAGGCTATCAAGATTACAAGTGTTGCCGGAGCATTCTGGCGTGGTGATGCCAAGCGCGAGCAGATGACCCGTATCTACGGTATCACCTTCCCGAAGAAGAAGATGCTCGACGAGTATCTCGTTATGCTTGAGGAAGCCAAGAAGCGCGATCACCGTAAGATTGGTAAGGAGATGGAACTCTTTATGTTCTCAGAGCGTGTCGGTAAGGGCCTGCCTATCTGGTTGCCGAAGGGTACACAGCTCCGTCTGCGCCTTCAGGACCTGCTCCGTCGTGTACTGAAGCCTTACAACTATCAGGAGGTTATCACTCCGGGAATCGGTTCTAAGAACCTGTATGTCACCTCTGGCCACTATGCTCACTATGGCAAGGACTCTTTCCAGCCAATTCACACACCTGAAGAGGACGAAGAGTACATGCTGAAGCCAATGAACTGCCCTCACCACTGTGAGGTTTACGCCCGCAAGCCACGTTCTTACAAAGACCTGCCTCTGCGCATCTCTGAGTTCGGAACAGTGTTCCGCTATGAGAAGAGCGGTGAGCTTCACGGACTGACACGTGTTCGTACGTTCACACAGGACGATGCCCATATCTTCGTTCGCCCTGACCAGGTAAAAGCAGAGTTCGAGACCGTTATCGATATTATACAGAAAGTCTTCCGTATCTTCGGCTTCAACGACTATGAGGCTCAGATTTCTCTCCGTGATCCTAAGGACAAGGAGAAGTACATCGGCTCAGACGAGATCTGGGAGGAGAGTCAGAACGCCATCCGTGAGGCTTGTAAGGAGAAGGGACTGAAGACCCACGAGGAGGAGGGCGAGGCAGCCTTCTATGGTCCTAAGCTCGACTTCATGGTTAAGGACGCTATCGGACGCCGTTGGCAGCTCGGTACTATCCAGGTCGACTACAACCTGCCTGAGCGCTTCCATCTTGAGTATACAGCCGAGGACAACTCAAAGAAGACTCCTGTCATGATTCATCGTGCACCGTTCGGTTCACTTGAGCGCTTCACAGCAGTGCTCATCGAGCATACTGCCGGTCACTTCCCATTGTGGCTTGCTCCTGACCAGGTGGCTATCCTGCCTATCTCGGAGAAGTACAACGAGTATGCACAGCAGGTCAAGAAGTTCTTCGACAAGAACGATGTCCGTGGCTATATTGACGACCGTAACGAGAAGATCGGACGTAAGATTCGTGACAACGAGTTGAAGCGTGTTCCTTACATGGTAATCGTCGGTGAGAAGGAAGCTGCTGATGGTCTCGTCAGCATGCGTGAGCAGGGCGGTGGCGAGCAGGCTACTATGCCAATGGCTGAGTTCTGCAAGCGTATCAACGACAAGGTTGCAGAGCAGCTGAAGGTTGCTGATGAGTAAAGACCCACACTCTTGCCCACCTCCCATATCGTGAGGGGGATGAGGGACAATAATAAACACTTATCCGTTTCCATTATGTAGAAAGTAGTGGAAACGGATTTTTCTTTTAACAATTAGGGAAAATAGGAACAAAAAAATTTGTTCAATTACTTGATTTTTAGTATCTTTGCACCCGATTTATAAGATAGGGTGGATTACGCCCTACAAAAACATGAACTTAAAATAATTGAATGAGAGGTAAAAAAGACGATTTAAAGTACAAGTACCGCACGAACGAGCATATCCGCGCCAAGGAAGTGCGTGTGGTCAGCGATAATGGCTCAGAAGTGATGCCAACGCGTAAGGCTCTTGATTTGGCACGCCGTGAGGGAGTAGATCTGGTAGAGATTTCACCTAACGCCCAACCGCCTGTTTGCCGTCTCATCGACTATTCAAAGTTCCTTTACCAGCAGAAGCGCCGTCAGAAGGAAATGAAGCAGAAGCAGGTAAAGCAGGAGGTCAAGGAGATTCGTTTCGGACCGCAGACAGATGAGCACGATTATCAGTTCAAGCTCAAGCATGCCGAGGAGTTCCTTCGTGAGGGCAACAAGGTTCGTGCTTACGTGTTCTTCCGCGGACGTAGCATTCTGTTCAAAGAGCAGGGTGAAGTTCTTCTCCTCCGTTTCGCCAACGACCTTGAGGAACTTGGCAAGGTAGAGCAGATGCCTAAGCTCGAAGGAAAGAAGATGTTCCTTTATCTTGCGCCTAAGAAGGCTGGTATCCAGAAGAAGAGCCAGCAGAAGCGTGACCGTGAGCAGCAGGAAGCCGAGGCAAAGGTTGCCGAGAAGGAGGCAGAGGAAGAGCGCGCTGAGAAGTCCGGTCTCTTTGCTAATGCCAAAGGCGGAGCAGAGGCAATTAAGAAGTTAAAAGTTGATAATGAAGAATGAAAAGTTTGTCGCTTACCGCGATGAATAATTCCTAATTCTTAATTCTTAAATAGAAAAAACTGTGTGGTACCGTCCTGGTATATACGTTGCCACCTTTTATTATATAATTAATTATTAAACACAAGTAAAAATGCCAAAGCAGAAAACAAATTCCGGCGCAAAGAAGAGATTCACATTCACCGGTACTGGTAAGATTAAGCGTCATCACGCTTACCACAGTCACATTCTGACTAAGAAGACCAAGAAGCAGAAGAGAAACCTCGATCATCAGGCAATTGTTGATCCGAGCAACATGAAGCAGGTACGCGACTTGCTGAATCTGCGTTAAGTAACTTATCAGTAGAACTTTTAAAAGGAAAGAAAAACTATGCCAAGATCAGTAAATCACGTTGCTTCAAAAGCAAAGAGAACTAGAATTCTGAAGAAGACGAAGGGCTACTATGGTGCCCGCAAGAACGTCTGGACAGTAGCAAAGAATACTTACGAGAAGGGTCTTACCTATGCTTATCGTGACCGTCGTACCAAGAAGCGCAACTTCCGCGCTCTCTGGATTCAGCGTATCAATGCTGCCGCTCGCCTCTATGACCTGAGCTACAGCCAGCTGATGGGCGCCCTCCACAAGAATGGTATCGAGATTAACCGTAAGGTCCTCGCTGACCTCGCCGTCAACAATCCTGATGCATTTAAGGCTATCGTTGAAAAGGTAAAGTAATTTAAGTGAAGAGTGATTCACTTCTTCAATTACTTAACTTTAGAATATTAATAATCCCCTGTTAAGGTTTTAATCTTAGCAGGGGATTTTTCGTTTATCATAGTTTATGATTCTTCACTCTTCGTTCTTCATTCTTCACTTAAGCGATTGATTCTTCATTCTTCGTTCTTCACTCTTCACTTAGAAATCTCTTCACTTAATGGTGTGTACGGCAGATTCCAGACTCTTGCAACAGCTTCGAAGGTTACCTTGCCATCAACCATATTCACGCCCTTGGCAAGAGCAGGATCATCGGTGACGGCTTTCTTCCAGCCTTTATCGGCAAGGGCAACAGCGTATGAGAGAGTAGCATTGGTGAGAGCCGTTGTCGATGTGTTTGGCACAGCCCCAGGGATGTTTGCCACAGCATAATGGACGATACCATCGATGGTGTAGACTGGATCAGAGTGAGTAGTAGGGTGGGAAGTCTCAAAGCAACCGCCCTGGTCGATGGCAACATCAACGAGGACAGTGCCCGGCTCCATGAGCTTGAGCATGTCGCGTGTTATGAGTTTTGGAGTCTTATCGCCAGGAACAAGGACTGAGCCAATGACGACATCAACATCATGGAGCTCATTCTTGATGTTGTGTTCAGATGAATAAAGAGTATGGACATTGGTGGGCAACTCTATCGACAACTGACGGAGACGAGGAATGGAAATATCCGTGATAGTAACGTCGGCGCCCATTCCAGCGGCAATCCTTGCTGCAGCTTCTCCAACTGTTCCGCCACCAAGGACAAGAACCTTAGCTGGCTTTACTCCGGGGACGCCAGCCATGAGCTTGCCTTTGCCACCTTTAGTTTTCTGCAAGTAGTAAGCGCCATTCTGTGCTGCCATTCGTCCGGCGACCTCACTCATTGGCGCAAGGAGAGGAAGACTGTGGTCGGCTTTCTGTACTGTCTCGTAAGCAATGCAGATGGCACCGCTCTTGAGCATTGCATCGGTGAGAGGACGGTCGCAGGCAAAGTGGAAATAGGTGAAGACCACCTGCCCTTTGCGGATTAGCTTGTACTCCGGCTCGATAGGCTCTTTCACCTTTACGATCATATCGCTCTGGGCATATACATCCTCGATGGTGGGGAGAACCTTCGCGCCAACCTTCGTGTACTGCTCATCGGCAAAGCCACTTCCTTCGCCAGCCGTGTGCTGAACATAGACGGTGTGTCCGTGCTTAACAAGTTCGTGTACTCCAGCGGGAGTCATACCAACGCGATTCTCGTTGTTCTTAATCTCTTTTGGAATTCCTACTTTCATAGTGTTATGCTTTAAGTGTTTAGTTATTCGCCTCAAAGTTACGGAATTCCGTGAATAAAACAAAACTTACCCGAACTTTTTTATTAAGATTTAGATTTTCTATGTGCGACGATTTCCAATTCGTCGATAATTAGTAGGGGAGACCTAAGCAAAGCGCATGGTCTCCCCTACATGTTATTCAGTTTAAACTAGAACTCTGAAGTGAAGTGGAACTTGAAGTGCTTGAAGTCTTGCTGAGCCATTTGCAACATATAACTTGAATCAGCAAGGAAGACATCACGCCCCTCAATATCCTTAGCCATATACTGGTACTTGCGCTTCTTGAAGTCGTCGAGCTCAGCATCATCGTCAGCCTCTATCCAGCAAGCCTTGTAGAGGTGGACGGGCTCCCAACGGCACTTGGCATTATACTCATGTTCAAGACGATATTGGATAACCTCAAACTGTAGTTGTCCAACGGTTCCAACGATTCGACGGTTGTTGAACTGGTTGACGAAGAGCTGTGCAACGCCCTCGTTCATCAATTGCTCCAGTCCCTTCTGGAACTGCTTCGACTTCATTGGGTCATCGTTCTCAATATATTTAAACAGCTCCGGCGAGAATGAAGGCAGACCACGGAAGTGCAGGTCCTCACCCTCGGTGAGAGTATCACCTATCTTAAATATACCATTGTCAGGCAGACCGACAATATCACCGGGGTAAGCTTCATTGACAGTGCTCTTCCTCTGAGCCATGAATTGGGTAGGCGAGGAGAAACGAACGGTCTTGCCAAGGCGAACATGCAGATAAGGAGTGTTGCGGACGAACTTGCCCGAGCAAACCTTACAGAAGGCGATACATGAACGGTGGTTAGGGTCGATGTTTGCCGTAATCTTGAAGATGAAACCTGTGAACTTTGGCTCTGTCGGTTCAACAATTCTTTCCTCAGCCTTTGTAGGACGTGGACTTGGAGCAATCTCGACAAAGCAGTTGAGCAATTCCTGAACACCAAAGTTGTTAAGGGCAGACCCGAAGAACACCGGTGCAACCTCGGCATTACGGTAATCCTCGACGTTGAACTCGGGATAGACTCCGTCAACAAGTTCCATGTCTTCGCGGAGCTTCTGTGCATCCTCTTCACCGATATGCTTATCCAAGTCGGATGAATCTACATCCACAGCGACCTTTTCGGTCACACGCTGTTTGTCAGGAGTGAAGAGGTTGAGCTGGTGCTCATAAATATTGTATACGCCCTTGAAGTGGAATCCTTGGTTGATAGGCCATGAAAGCGGACGGACATGAATCTTCAATTCCTGCTCGAGCTCATCGAGAAGGTCGAACGGGTCACGACCCTCACGGTCCATCTTATTGATGAAGATGATAACCGGAGTGTTGCGCATGCGGCAAACTTCCATGAGCTTACGTGTCTGAGCCTCTACACCTTTGGCTGAGTCGACAACGATAATTGCTGAGTCGACGGCAGTAAGTGTGCGGTAGGTGTCCTCGGCAAAGTCCTGGTGACCAGGAGTATCGAGGATGTTTACTTTATATGGTTCGCCTGTCTGACCCTCCGGCAGATAGTCGAACTCCATGACAGATGTCGAGACGGATATTCCACGTTGTTTCTCAATATCCATCCAGTCGGACGTTGCGGTCTTACGTATCTTATTGTTCTTGACGGCACCAGCCACCTGAATCTGTCCACCGAAGAGCAGGAACTTCTCAGTCAGTGTTGTCTTTCCGGCGTCAGGGTGTGAGATAATGGCGAAGGTGCGACGGCGAGATATTTCTTTTTCGTTCATTTATTAATTTAGGGAGTTAACATTAGGGGAGTTAAAGGGGAGTTAGAGGGGAGTTAGTGGGACAATAGTTCTGCCTCACACTTCTTTAGTGAGTCTACCCAGTACGGAATTTTAATGCCGAAGGTCTCTTTGATCTTTGTCTTGTCAAGGACACTGTAGGCAGGGCGCTTAACCGGTGAAGGGAACTCGTCACTGTGGCAAGGCTCAATATCACACTCTGTATGTCCGGCAAGCTCGGCGATCTTCTTTGTGAAGTCGTACCATGAGCAAACACCCTCGTTGGAGAAATGGTAGATACCGTCATTGCCCTCAAACTTACGGCTCTCGACGATGTTGAAGATGACGTCAGCAAGGTCGCCTGCGTATGTCGGAGTACCGGTCTGGTCGAATACAACCTTCAACTGTGGCTTTGTTGCAGTGAGGTTGAGCATTGTCCTCACGAAGTTATGACCGAACTCAGAGTAGAGCCATGCTGTACGGATGATGATATAGTGTCCGCCTACAGCCTGAATCTTCTGCTCGCCATGCAGTTTCGTCAGACCATAGACACCGGTTGGTGTGCCTTTCTGATCCTCACGGCAAGGGGTGTTGTATGGGTCACCACCAAAGACGTAATCGGTAGAGATATGTATGAGCAGACCGTCTACTTCCTTCATTGCCTTTGCAAGGTTCTCAGGAGCAGTGGCGTTGAGAGTCTCAACAATATCGCCTGCAGTCTCTGCCTTATCGACATTTGTCCATGCGGCACAGTTGATAATGCACTTGATGTCGTTGTCCTTCACTTCCTTACGGATTGCCTCAATGTCGGTAATATCGAGCTTTTGGTATCCGTCACATACATCAGTAAAGATATAGTTGTCCTTACTGTTCTTAGAGACTATCTGCATCTCATTGCCAAGTTGTCCGTTGGCACCTGTAACTAGTATATTCATAGTTAAATTAAAAATTACAAATTAGAAATTAAAAATTAGTGATTAGAGATTTGAGTTGATTGACCATTAATAATAAACCATTGACCATTAATCACTAATCATTAATAATTATCTATTAGTCGTCAAACTTGAGCTTGCCTTCCTTGTCTTGTTGGTAATAGTCGGAAAGCATTCCGATGAATGTCGTTATCTCTTTTACGGCATGCTCAGTTTCGGGAGTAATCGGCTTCTTCTGCAAGCGAAGGAGCATAATTCCATAGAGAACATCGAAGCAAGTCTCAATCTCACTTTCGTTTTCGTTTGCCTCAATAAGTGGAGCCTCAGTGCTGCCTTCCTCTTTAATCTTTGATTCGGCACGCTTGTTCTTGCTTCGAATCTCGACAATGAATGGCAATACCTTATAGTACTCGGCACTATAAAATGGGTATCTGTTTGAGTCGAGAAGACGCTTATGTAGGTCGACCAGATCGTCCATAACCACTTGGTTTATCTGTAAATGTCCCTGCTCACGCTTTCCCTCAGCGTTCATCATCCGCACAAGATTACCATACCAGTCGGTCTCTTCCTCTTTCTGTTCGTCAGTATAGTCGAATTTGCTTATGTAATTCTTCTCTATAGCTGGCAATGAGCACCCGAAGGCACGGATAATGTCCTCTACCTGCCACATATACAGCAGATATTCAGAGATGCTTTTCTTTCTTAATTCCTTAGCTACAAACATTCTTTTTCCTTAGCAAAGTAAAAAATATCATTGTCCTATTCGGCTATATGAATAGGCAACAAATAGATATTGAATATAGTTCCGATAAGAGTTATCAAACTGAAGATTATCACCAGTCCGCCAATGATGCGGTTGATGATAACGACGCCCTGCTCATCCCATTTCTCCCGGATCTTGTCGATAAGCCATGTCAGACCGAACCACCAGAGAACGGCGCCGGATATAATACTGGCATATCCTATGCACATCATAACGGGATGGTCAGGGATGACGAAGTTGAACATACTGAACAACGCCATGAACAGCAATACTATCAACGGATTACTGAAGGTTATCAGGAATCCCGTCCAACAATTGTACCACAGCGTTCCCTTGTTATGTTGTCCTCCCTTATGGGCATTCCGCAATGGATTGCTCAGGAAACTGTAAAGACCGAATCCGAGAAGCATTAGTCCTCCTGCCAACTGGAAGTAGAACTTATAAACAGGATTATTGATGAAATCGAAGACAAAACTAAGTCCTATGCCTGTGATAATGGCATAGAACAAGTCACTGCAAGCAGCACCGACACCTGTCACGAATCCGTACCAACGACCTTTCTTCTGTGTACGTTGGACGCAAAGAATGCCTACAGGACCCATGGGCGCTGATGCAGCTATGCCAATAATCATGCCCTTGATGATGAGTGCAAGCACGTCTATCTGCAAATATGACTCGAGCAGTGTATTCATAATTTAGACTGCAAAGTTACTTCAAATGAGTGGAATTACAAAGAAAAAACAGAAAGTTTATTTTAAATATGTAAAAATTATGACCAAAACTTTGTTACTTCCACAAAAATTAATAACTTTGCGATTAGATATTTCTAACTAAAACCAATTATCAATGGAAGAGCAGCAGCCAAAACCGTACGTTATCGGTTTAGATCTAGGAGGAACCAATTCTGTATTTGGAATTGTCAACCAGCGTGGTGAGATTCTTGCCACAAGTTCAATTAAGACTCAGTCATATACGAAAGTCGACGAGTTCGTCAAAGCCGGTGTTGAATGCCTGCGGCCTATTATTGAGAAGGTAGGTGGTATTCAGCAAATTAAGGCAATGGGAATAGGAGCACCTAACGCCAACTTCTATAACGGTACTGTAGAATATGCTCCAAACCTTGTATGGGCTCACGATACTATCGTACCACTGGCTCAGATGTTCAGCGACCAGCTTGGCGTCCCTGTAGGCATTACCAATGATGCTAATGCAGCAGCAATCGGCGAGATGCAGTATGGTGCAGCACGCGGAATGAAGAATTTTATAATGCTTACCCTTGGCACAGGAGTAGGCTCAGGAATTGTTATCAACGGTCAACTTGTTTACGGATGCGATGGATTCGCCGGTGAGCTAGGTCACGTTACAATGGTTCGTCATAACGGACGTACTTGTGGTTGCGGTCGTACGGGTTGTCTTGAGGCATATTGTTCAGCAACAGGTGTGGCTCGCACAGCACGTGAGTTCCTTATCGAGAGCACTGAGGAAAGTCTTCTCCGCAGTATCAACTCCGAGAAGATTACATCTCTCGATGTAAGTATTGCCGCTTCTAAGGGCGATCCACTGGCAAAGCGCGTTTATGATTTCACTGGAAAGATGCTAGGTGACGCTTGTGCTGACTTTGCTGCATTCTGCTCTCCGGAGGCATTCATTTTCTTTGGCGGTCTGACAAAGGCTGGCGACCTCATCATGAAACCTATTGAGGAGGAGTACAACAAGCACGTAATGAACATCTTCCGTGGCAAAGCAAAGTTCATCGTCAGCACTCTTGATGATGCCAGTGCAGCAGTCCTCGGAGCTTCAGCTATCGGCTGGGACTTGTAAAGGAAGTTGAACGTTGGAAGCCTAATCTGTAACTGGTTGATGGTCAGATGGCTTCTAAAACATGCCGAATCGCATTCTGATTGGGTATCTTTTAAGTTGTAAAAGACGCCCAATCAGAATACGAAAGATACCCAATGACAAAGTGATTAGACGTTAAGTCGATTCTAACTACTTTGTTGTTGGGATTTTTTATGCACAAAAAAGGGGAGCGGCCTCCCGGTCACTCCCCCTTATCAAGAGTAAATTTAAAGGTATGAATTTACTAAATGTTTTTTACAAATTATATCGTTTCCTACGACATCTTCGTAACGATGCCCGCCTTTGTCGTTGACAGGAACTCAACTATCTTGCGAATCTGAGGTCCGTCGGGAACCTGCTGCTTTATTTGCAGTGTCGCATCGAAGACGGATGTCTGTCCTCTGAATACCAGACGGTAAGCGTTGGCAATATGCTTTATAATCTTATCGTCGGCTCCGAGGAGTCGTCCGAGGGTTGAGTTCACGCCCCCGTATTTCAGCGGGTTGCCGCCGAAAATGGCGTAAGGCGGAATGTCCTTGGAGAACGTCGTTCCTGCCTGTATCAGGGCACATTCTCCCACTCGTGTTCCAGCATTCTCGATGACACTTGTCGAGAAGATTACATTTCTCTGTATCTTGCAGTTACCGGCAATCTTTGTGCCATAGCCGAAGACGCAGTAGTCGGCAATCTTTGTGTCATGCGATATGTGCACGCCCTCCATTAGGAAGTTCTTGCTTCCTATCACTGTTCTTCCATCGGCATGCGTTGCACGGTTGATGACAACATTCTCGCGTACGGTGTTATTGTCGCCTAATACGCACTCGCTTGCCTCGCCGTGGAACTCGAAGTCCTGCGGCAGGGCACCTATTACAGTACCTTGGTGGATCTTGTTGCCGTTACCCATGCGTGTGCCGTTAAGGAGGCTTACGAACGGATATATGATGCAGTTGTCGCCGATGACGACATCATCCTCGATATAAGCGAACGGATATATCTTGCAGCCGTCTCCAATCTTTGCTTTTGGAGAGACCGATGCTTTTGGACTTATTTCACTTGCCATAATCTATTCTTTTTATTAGTTTCTTCCGCCACCAAGAGCATAGTAGAGGTTCACTACCGACTGCATCTTGGAGAACTGGTCTTGAACTTGAGAAATCTGGGCGTTGAGAAGGTTTTGCTCAGCAGTGATGACCTCAAGGTATGTGCTTGAGCTCTGCTTGTAGAGCATCTGAGTCTGTTCCACGTTCTTCTTCAGAACCTCAATCTGTTGACGCTCCAGCTTATCGTTGGCATCGGCAGTATTGTAGGATACCAGCGCGTTGCTGACCTCCGAGCCTGCCGAGAGCACGCTCTGCTGCCAAGTGTTCAGAGCCTGTTGGTATTGGTCCTTCGACACGCGGAGCTGCGCACGCAACTTGCCCTGCTGGAAGATTGGCTGTACGAGAGAGCCAACGGCACTGAGAAGGAGCTTGCCTGGGTTCACGAGACCATTGCTGTTGCTCCATCCGCCGGTGCCTGTGATGGTGAGCTGTGGATAGAACTGAGCCCTGGCACTTTCTATGCCATAGAAGCATGAGGCAAGAGCCATCTCGTTGGCGTGTACGTCAGGACGGTTGTCGAGTATGCTTGCATCAACGCCTCCAGAGAAGTTCGTTGGAAGGCTCTGATCGTCGAGTTTTCCACGAGCGATTGCTTGTGCCGGCTCACCGAGCAGAAGGCTCAGTGAGTTCTCAGCCTGCCGAATGGACTGCTTAAGCGTGTTGGTCTGGGTCAGAACGCTGTAGTATGACGCCTCTGCACTCTGCACGCTGGTAGAACGCGCTGAACCATATTCCATTTGCAACTTCATCATGTCCCAGGTGTCCTTCGTCAGCTTCTGCATGTCGGTAACTATCTCCATCTGTCGGTCAAGACTGAGAAGGGTATAGTATAGGTTTGCAACATTGCAGATGAGCTGGGTCTTAACAGCTGTCTGATAGTCTTGGCTCTGGAGGAGTGCCGCCTGTGCCGCACGCTTCTTTGCCTTGATGTTTCCCCATAGGTCCACGTTCCAGCTTGCAACGATGGGCAGGGTGTATGCCTTGCTTGTCTCGGAGTGTGTGCCAAAATGTGTCAGCGTCCCTTGCGGCGAGAATGCCACTGTAGGCAGGAAGGCTAGTTTCGCTGAGCTTAGCTGTGCCTCCGCCATGTCGACGTTGAGTATGGCGTTCTGAAGGTCAGTGTTGTTCTCCAGAGCCTTCTCAATGAGTGTTTGCAACTGTGGGTCGGTGAAGACTTCGCGCCATGGCAGGTTGCCGAAGTCGCCGTTGCCCTCAAGGGTCGCATTGTCGTTTACCGGGTCGCGTACGATGCCCTGTGTTATGATGCTGTCAGGACGCTCATATTTCCCGTAGAGCGAGTCGCTCCACTTCTTAACGCTCCCGCAACTGCTCATGGCGAGCAGTGCGAGTGCAGATATAATAATGTTTCTACTTTTCATATCGTTAATCCTTCTTTGGTACTAAGCCCTTTGCCTCAAGAATCTTCTTAGGGATATACTGGGCGAGCTCGCGTTCAACACTTTTGTTCTCCTCGTCGTCGAACTTCATAGGACTAATCTTCTCCTGCAAGTGCTGGAAGAAGGCATACAGTGCAGGTACGACGAAGATTTGGCAGAACGTACCGATGAGCATACCTCCCACGGCAGCAGCGCCAAGGGTCTGGTTACCGTTTCTTCCGACACCTGATGCGAACATAAGAGGTAGCAGACCGATAATCATTGCCAGAGACGTCATGAGGATAGCTCGCAGACGGGCTGCCGAGCCAAGGATTGCCGCATACTTGATGGCCATACCAGTCCTGCGGCGTTCCAAGGCGTACTGTACGATAAGGATGGCATTCTTTGACAGAAGTCCGATAAGCATAATCAGAGAGATCTGCATGTAGATATCGTTGGAGTGTCCGAAGATTGTCGTGAACAGGAAAGCTCCGGCAAGTCCGAACGGTAATGACAATATCACGGCCAGTGGCAGCAGATAGCTCTCATACTGTGCACTAAGAATCAAGTATACGAATACCATACAGAGCAGGAAGATAAGTGCTGTGGAGTTGCTAGACTCCTGCTCGGAACGTGTCAGTCCGGAGAACTCATAGCCATAACCTGTCGGGAGATTTGTCTTTGCCACTTCCTCTACAGCCTTGATGGCATCACCGGAAGAGTAGCCGTCGGCTGCTGATGCGTTGACGGTTATAGAGGTGAACAGGTTGAAGCGTGCAATGTTTGACGGACCGTAAACACGGCGGAGAGTAACAAACTCGCCCACCGGCGACATGCCGTTGCTGGTCTTCACGTAGATATCGTTCAGACCGTTCTCGTTCATACGGCTCTCCACATTGCCTTGAATCATCACACGGTAGAGTTTTCCGTATGCATTGTAGTTGCTGGCGTAGAGTCCTCCGTAGTAGCCCTGTAAGGCTCCGAGTACAGCTGATGGCGATGTCCCAGCCTGCTTGGTCTTAGCCACGTCGACATCAACCATATACTGTGGATAGTCAGGATTGTATGATGTCATGGCGTTCGAAATCTCCGGCCGCTTGTTAAGTGCTTTGAGGTAGTCCTGTGCCACCTGGTAGAACTTGTTAAGATCGCCACCGGTCTTGTCCTGGAGCGAGAAGGTCAGACCGTTGGTAACAGAGAAGCCGGGAACCATTGGCGGTGCAAATGCAAGAATCTGCGCGCCTTTGAGGGTTGAGGTCTGCTTATATATCATACCCAGGACAGAAGTAGATGTCGTTGGGTCGACGAACAGTCCTGCTATGCCTGCTCCTGTGAACACGCTCTTGATGCGGTCCCACAGACCATATTCACGCTCTGCGAATGGTTTGAGCTTGATGATGAATGTTGCCTGATCAGAGCCCTGACCGGCTATGAAGTTGTAACCTACGATTTGCTCACGTCGCTCGATGTACGGGTTGGAGGCCAGCATTGCGTCAACCTTGTCTGCTACCTTCTGGGTCTCCTCCTGAGATGTGCCCGGAGGCGTTGACATCGTTGCGAACAGTGTACCTGTATCCTCATCTGGAACAAGTCCTGTGCGTGTTGTTGACATCAATACGGCAAGGCCGATGATGCCAATGATTACTGCCAACGCAGGGATAACCGGACGGTTAATAATCTTCTCTACTCCTTTGCGGTACTTGTTCTGTACCTTTTCATACTGTACGTTGAAGCCATCATGGAAGCGGTCTATGAAGCTCTTCTTTTTCTCTCCTTCCTCTCCATTCTTTGGCTTCAGGAATGCAGCACAAAGGGCAGGGGAGAGGGTCAGGGCGTTGACAGCCGAGATGACGATTGACACGGCCATCGTAACACCGAACTCACGATAGAATGTTCCTGATGTACCGCCAATGAACGACACAGGCACGAACACTGCAGACATTACAAGTGTAATGGATATGATAGCACCTGATATCTCGTTCATGGCGTCTATGGCTGCCGTCTGTGCCGACTTATAGCCTTGGTCTAGCTTGGCGTGAACAGCCTCAACGACCACGAGGCAATCATAGGGATGAGAGTTGAACGGAAATCCTGAAGGAATATGTACACTACGAAGAACACCAGAAGCAAGGTGATGATAAGTGTGCGTACAACCTCGTGGATTGATGCGAACAAGAACTCTGTAACATCCTGCTCAATGGTATACTTCATCCCTGGAGGCATACTCTTCTGCGCCTCTGCAAGGGCAGCCTTAACGTCCGTCGCAATCTCTGTAGCATTAGAACCGGCAATTTGCTGAACCATACCCATTACGGCTGGCTTGCCATTGTTCTTCAGGAATACGTTGTACATCAACTGACCTTGCTCAACTCTTGCCACATCACGCAGATGAAGCGTCTGTCCGTTGAGATCGCTTTTAATGATGATGTTGCCATATTCCTCCGGGGTCTTGAGTCGTCCTTTGTAACGCATGACATATTCGTAGCTCATGTCGGAGTTCTCACCGAAAGAACCCGGGGCAGCCTCAATGTTCTGCTCCGCAAGAGCTGCAGAGATATCGGACGGTACCAGGCCGTAGGTTTTCATCTTTGCAGGGTCAAGCCAAATACGCATGGAGTAGTCTGATGTGGAAGGACTCTGCACATCACCCACGCCATTGATACGCTTAAGCATCGGCACGATGTTGATGTTGTTATAGTTGGTAAGGAACTTACCGTCATATCGTCCGTCGTCCGTTGTCAGTGAGTACATGATAACGTTGGACGTCTGGCGCTTCGACACCGTAACACCAACACGGGTTACCTCGGCAGGCAGTAGGGCTTGTGCCTGCGACACACGGTTCTGTACGTTGACAGCGGCCATGTCAGGGTCGGCACCTTGCTTGAAGTATACGGTTATCATAGCCATACCTGAGTTGGTGGCGGTAGATGTCATGTACGTCATGTTCTCTACACCGTTGATACTTTCCTCAAGAGGTGTGATGACAGAATTCAACACCGTCTGTGCGTCTGCACCGGTGTACGATGTAGACACCATAATAGTTGGTGGTGCTATGTCAGGATACTGTTCAATAGGAAGACTCACAAGTCCTATCGTACCAAGCAGCACGAAGAATATGGAGATAACCGTTGAAAGTACCGGTCGTTTTATGAAATTTGAAAATGACATATTCTCTTTTTGTTTATAAGTCTTTTACTCTGAATGTCTCTCAGTCGTTGTAGACAGACTAAGGCTTTCCTGTGCGCAAGCCTCGGATTGCTGGACTGAGAGCGTTAAAAACTCACCTACTTGTCGTCGTCCTTGCCGGTCATGGCATCGATGAAACCACCGGCTGACGATTGCTTCTCGCCGAGCTTCTCGGCCTTCTTGACATCCTCGTTGTACTGTGCCTCGGAAACAGCCTTTATCTCCGCGCCGTCCTGAAGACTCGACAGTCCTTGTGAGACAATCTTGTCGCCCATCTTCAGGCCGCTGGTAACGATGTAGTTTTTGCCGTCATTCTGTGGGTTCACCTGAATTTCGGTATAGTGGACTTTGTTGCTTCCGTCAACGGTATAGACGAATATCTTGTCCTGTACTTGTACTGTGGCGTTCTGCGGGATGACAATTGCGTTGTTGTTGCTCTGTGCCACGACTATGGAGCCTGAGCCGCCGCTCTTGAGCAGGTGCTCTGGATTGGAGAAGCGTGCTATGACGCTCACCGTTCCAGTGGTGGCGTCGATGATGCCGCTGGCCTTGACAACCGTTCCCTCATGGTTGTAGATGGTGCCATCGGCAAGCTTCAGCTGTACTGATGGGAAATTCTTGATGGCATTCTGGATATTGCCGTCGGTACGTGCGAGCTTCAGAATGTCGCTCTCGGTCATTGAGAAGTAAACCTCGATAGTGTTGTTGTCGGAGATTGTTGTAACAGGATCAGCCTGTGACGGGCTAACGAGAGCACCTACCTTATAAGGAAGGCTGCCAACATAACCGCTTGCCGGACTCTTTACATAGCAATAACTGAGGTTCTCCTTAGCTGTTGCCAGGGCTGCCTCTGCCTGTTTAACGGCTGCACGAGCAGCTTCAACCTGTGTGCGAGCTGAGTTCAACTGAGCTTCAGCAGTCTCGTATGAGTTCTTGGAAGTCTCAAGCTCATAGCTACCAATAACCTTATTATTATAGAGTTGTTTGCTGTTGTTATAGGTCAGACGAGCGGTATTGCGCTGAGCAGCTGCTGAGTTAACGCTAGCCTCGGCTGTCTGAACCTGAGCTGCTGCTGAGCTTACACCGGCTTGAGCCTGACGGACAGCTGCCTGATAAGTTTCGTTATCGATAACGAACAGAACCTGTCCGGCGTGAACGTACTGACCCTCCTGAACATTAAGCTTAGTGATAAAACCAGATACCTTTGGGCGTACCTGTACATCCTGAATACCTTTGATGGTAGCAGGGTAAGTTGTGTTGAGCTGAGCATTTGATGCTCCGATGGTTATGACAGGGTACTCATTACTTGTAGGCAATCCCTGTTGACCGCCACCGCAACTGGTAAGCACCGCTGCTGCCAAAGCGGCGATAAGAATAGAAAAGTTTTTCTTCATACCTTTATTATAAATGAATTTGTAATTTTCGAATAGTCTGGTAATATATTTTTTAAAATTTGTTATTCTCTTTTTATGTCTGTGTCGAAAACTTAAATATACATCTTCGGTTTTCGCTTGCAAAATTAATAATTAATTTCAATCAATGACATTGTAAAGTATATAATTTAACATTAATTGTGTTGATATTTGTACATTTCACGTTTGTGTTTTAAATTTCTTCATCTGTTCGTGATATAGTATAATAATGATAAAAATTTAGTTGAATAAATTTGTTCAGGTCAAATAAAACCCGTACATTTGCATATAGCTAAAACTACCTGACTAATGAGACAACTGAAAATTACTAAGTCTATAACGAATCGAGAGAGTGCTTCTCTTGATAAATACTTGCAGGAAATTGGTCGTGAGAAAATGATTTCGACCGACGATGAAGTCGCGCTTGCTCAGCGGATACGTAAAGGTGATAAGAAAGCCGTTGAAGAGTTGACGCGTGCAAATCTGCGATTCGTCGTTTCCGTAGCGAAACAATATCAGAACCAAGGACTCAGTCTGCCTGACTTGATAAATGAAGGAAACCTGGGGCTGATAAAAGCGGCACAGAAGTTTGACGAGACAAGAGGCTTCAAATTCATCTCATACGCTGTGTGGTGGATTCGGCAAAGCATATTGCAGGCTATCGCTGAGCAGAGTCGTATAGTCAGACTGCCTTTGAACCAAGTGGGTTCAGTCAACAAGGTGAACCGTGCAGCAAGCAAATTTGAGCAGATGCATGAACGTAAGCCTAGTGCGGATGAAATTGCCAATGATGTCAACCTGCCTGAGGAGAAAGTCGAACAGGCTATGAAATCCCATTCACGGCATGTCTCTGTGGATGCTCCTTTTGCTGATGGCGAAGACAACTCACTGTTGGATGTCTTACCAAACAAGAACTCTCCTAGTGCCGACAGGCAATTGATACAAGAAAGCCTTAAAGAGGAAGTCGGTCGTGCCTTGCAGATCCTAAGCGAAAGGGAGCGTGAGGTAATTGAAGCGTTCTTCGGATTGGGGCAACCAGAGCTTACCCTTGAAGAGATAGGTGATAAGTATGGATTAACTCGCGAGCGTGCCCGCCAGATAAAGGAAAAGGCAATCCGCAGGCTAAGACATAACACAAAGAACAGACTTTTGAAGTCTTTCCTTGGCTAGTTCTCTTTTAAAGAGCTACTTTCTGTGAGCAAAGACAGGGTGATAGATATTTCATACATTAATATATAATACTGATACTTATAAATAAAATGCGATTTGTCAGATACATTTTAGTTTTAGCTATGATGTTCGTTGTGATTGCTTCTTCTGCAAAGGGAAGCAAGGAACGGACAGTATATATGTTTGGATTTTCAGCGTCATTCAATGATTCTATAGTCTATTTTACACCTGTCCAAGAGGTGAAAGCTTATATTGCTGATGACAGAACCCATTTCCTAGTTAACAGAGAGCAATACTCCTATCAAATGAGGAATTACTTCGAAAACCGTGGTCAACTTCATAGAACTTGCCTGACTATCTATTCTCTAGAGAAAGACAAGGCTGAAAAAGAACTTCAGAAATTGAAGGAAAAGTATACCACCAAATCAAAGAACAAGTTTGACGTTGTATACTTGTCGGACGATGATTTCAAGTTTGAGACCGTAACTCCTGATGAGGGCACTTACTATGTTGACCCGAAGGAAGCAGAGATGGAAGCTAGTAAAGCTGAGAGAAAGACCAAGGACAAAGGTTCAAAAAAGGCAAAAGGAAAACCGAAGGATGCCGCAAATAAATAACTATAGGGTTGCTGACCACGACTTACAGATTATTTTTGAAGACTCAAAGTATAATAGTCTGGCACTTATTGACTCTTTTGAGCCTTTCAGAGTTGAAGAAGTAGGGCAAGATTTGCTTTTCCGACTCACAATAGACGATTCCTTACGTCCCGTCCCAAAGGTTCGTCGTCACAGAATCAGGGCTTTTGATACGGGAAACGGTGACACAATTGTCGACAAGCTTGATGACGGTGGCTATCAGTATATCATTAAGAATATTGATGGTGCGGAATGTTGCCTGTTGATAGCTGACAAGGAGTTCAATGATTGTCGGTGCGCGTTGAATGGCAATTTCGTAATGCGCGATTTTGGATTGAATAGTGCATTAATGCTTATTATGGCTTTTGCCGGGGCTCGTCGGCAAACTCTCTTGATTCATGCTTCCCTTGTTAGATGTGATGGTCGTGGATATGCATTCATAGCCAAGAGTGGAACGGGCAAAAGCACACAGGTTAGCCTTTGGTTGCGATATATTCCGAATTGCGACCTTATGAATGACGATAATCCCATATTGCGAATTATAGATGGTATACCTTATATATATGGTGGACCTTGGAGCGGAAAGACACCTTGCTACCGGAATGTGAAAGCACCGTTGGGGGCAATAACCCGTATTGACAGAGCTTCGGCTAATTCTATAGAGAAGTTAGGTCCTATTGATGCTTTTGCAAGTTTCCTTCCCAGTTGCTCGGCAATGAAATGGGACATCGACATATACAATGCTATTTGTGATACAATAACCAAGGTTGTCGAGACAACGGGTATATATACCCTGCATTGCTTGCCTAACGAAGAGGCAGCAATTGTTTGCCATAATGCTATAGCAGATGAAGCCAATTAACGAGATACAGTTTAGTAATGCCGAGTTTATTCCAGAGATAGTCCGGTTGCTCAAAGAAGGGCATACTGTTACCCTGAATCTCAAGGGCTTCTCTATGCGACCTTTCCTTGAGGATAATCGTGATAAGGCTCTGCTAACCAAGCCTCTTAATCCTAAAGTGGGAGATGCAGTCTTAGCTGAAATAGAACCCGGTCATTTTGTCCTTCATAGAATAGTAAAGATAGATGGACAATCCGTAACATTGCGTGGTGATGGCAATTTGTCTGACGAGCATTGTAAACTGGAGAATATTTGTGGAGGAGTGATAGGTTTCTATCGTAAAGGACGTAACACATTGGACCGAACAGACGGAGCGAAATGGAAAGCATATTCTTGGATATGGATGCGCTTAAATCCAATAAGGAGGTATCTGCTTGGAATATATCGAAGGATATGGATTCCTCTGTTTGGAACAATATAATAAGAAATTGAAAAACTAGTAATAATCATAAGACGCCGATAAATCTGTCGGCAATAAGAATAACAACTATGAAAACTAAACCTGGATTTAATATAAGGAATGTCTGTGGACAGGACCTTATTGTTGCCGAGGGCGAAGAGAATATCGACTTCAGTAATATTATCAGCATGAATGAGACTTCGTCGTACATTTGGAAGCAGGTACAGCAAATGGACAACTTTACTGTTGACGATATGACCGACATCATTTTAAAGGAGTATGATGTTGACCGTGAAACTGCTCATGATGATTGTGAGAAGCTTGCGGCACAATGGGGCAATGTCGGTATTATCGAAGGCGAAGATATTCCTAAGGTTGACGTGAGTGAACTTCAAACATCAGTTCAGAATAATTCACAAGCAACACAGGTAGATGTCCATGATAATCAATCTGAACCAAAGAAGAGATCATTCTTTGGTAAATTGTTCCACCGAAATTAATTCAGACAAATTTCCATATTGCGTGTAACTTTTAGAGAAAAAATATTTACCAGTATAATTATCGGGTATAAATAAGGTCGTAAAAGTTACTATGTTCGCATTGGCTAAACGCCCAGAGTGCTCTTTGGAGGCTTCACGCCTCCAGCCGCAAGGCAAGCCTCTGTGGTGTTTCTCAATTGTATAGATTATTAATGTTAATCTAGCCATTACGCTGACAGAACTCTATTGTTCTACAGCGTAATTATCGGATAGGGCAACACCCTGTCAGGTGCTTTATGCCCATACTCAAAGATAGAATTTATGCTAAAATGTTGATAATCAGAGTTAATTAAAAATAAATATAAGCCAATTATTTGGAATGCAACATAGAAGCGCTGGTTATGGAGCCACAGAATGTGCCCCGATTATTTGCTATCGCGATTGGCATACATTCGTCGAGGGCTCATGCGGACAGGCTGCCTACCACATGAAGGTGAAAATTGACAGTGAAGATCCGGAAAACGAGCCGGGCGAAATACTCACGAAAGGTCCAAACGTACTGCTTGGATACTACAAGAATCCAGAGGCAACAGAAGCTTCTATCGACAGTGATGGCTGGTTCCATACAGGCGATTTAGGTCTTATGGATGGC
>OMZV01000026.1 GCA_900315635.1 uncultured Prevotella sp. | reverse complement strand
AACACATGGTAAAAAGTCAGTCCAAACTAGAAAAATCGCATTCTTGGCGGTTTGGGCCGCAACGCTCTGAGACTTTAGTAGGGTTGCGGATTTGAGGAGACACCTAACGCCATCTACAATTACTTTAATGGTTAACAATATTTGTGTAACAGATTGCATATATTGTTATGAAGATAAGTCAATGAGAAGACAGTGTTCTATTCCATTATCTAGAATTATAAGTCTTATTCATGAGGCTCATGACGTTCGTGTAAACACTTTTGATGTTATTGGAGGAGAATTTTTTCTTTATAGCCATTGGAAAGATGTCCTTCAAGAGCTTAGAAAATACGATTTTAATCCGTTCTTGTCAACCAAAATGCCTTTAACAGAGTCTGACGTGTATTTTTTATCTAGTATTAAAATTAAAGATATCCAGCTTTCTATTGATTCAATGATAGAAAAGCATTTGATGGACTCTATAAAAGTAAGAGAAGGATATGTAAAAAAAATGCACAATTGCTTGCTCTTATTGAACAAATATCATATTCCTGTATTAATTCATTCGGTTTTAACAAAATATAATGGTACCGTAGATGATATGCGCTCTATTTACGAAATCATTAAAAACTATGATAACATACAGGAATGGCACATCGTAAAAGGGGATCCAACATTATATCCTAGGATAAATTATGACGAGATAGAAATAAGTTCTTCTTCAATTGATATTGTGACTTCTTATTTAAGAAATGTTTCTGAAACAGCAAAAATGAAGGTGGTTTATCCTAATTCATCTAAACCTCTTGAATTCAATGAAGAAGTAACAAAAAGTGCCCCTAAATCTTCTTCTGCCAAGGCCATGTTCTTTAACAGGGCATTCTGTAGTGGCTTATTTTCATCTCTTTATATACTTCCAGACGGCAAGGTTACAATTTGCGAGCAACTTTATTGGCATAAGCCTTTTATTGTTGGAGATATTAAAAAGCAGAGTCTGATGGAAGTTTGGAACTCAAAACAGGCTAAATCACTATATTATTTAAAACAGTCGTCAATACCAAAGGATTCGTTATGCCATTCATGTGCAGATTTTAAAGAATGCAGGAATAAACGACAGGTTTGCTATCGCGACATTGTAAAGAAATATGGATTTGATAAATGGTACTATCCTGATGTCAAGTGCCCTTTCGCTAAAGATTAATATGAAGAAGAAACTTACTTTCATATTGCTTCTGATTTTTCAAATGCAGACGACTCAGCTGTTAGGGCAAGTACATTCACAAGATATAGACAAATCCATAATTCAGGACACGATAACCCTTAGAGAAGTGGTAGTTAAAAATTCAAGACCAATATCTCAACTTAAGGACGACGGAATAGTCACTACCATAAAAGGTTCCATTCTTGAAAATTTGGGCTCCGCTAGGGATGTCTTGGGGTATTTGCCAGGTGTGACAAATATGAATGGCTCTGTGGAGGTGTTTGGCAAAGGTGCGCCAATGATTTATATAAATGGGCGAAAGATGCGTGACGGCAATGAACTTGACCAAATAAGGTCCGACAAAATAAAGGAGATAAAAGTAATAAACAATCCGGGATCAAGGTATGATGCTTCGGTTAATGCAGTGATTAGAATCTATACGGAACGTGATGCCGGAGAAGGTTTTTCTTTAGATGCCAAAACGGCAACAGGCTTTCACGATTATTGGTACGGTAAGGAAAACATTTATGGGAATTACCGCACCAACGGGCTGGATGTATTCGGTATGCTGGAATATGACCGTAGCAAGGCTAAGGCATCAAGTAGCAACATTCAGGAGGCATGGACGAAATCGTATTATATGACTGATATCGCATTAAATCAGAAGAACAACTCACGGTTATATCAAGGGCAGTTGGGCTTTGACTATACTACTGCGGAAATGCAGTCGTTCGGATTATACTACAAATACAGTCGGACGCCATCAACAGTAATGTCTTCATTAAATTCATCGACATTCCTTAACGACTCAGTCTTAGAGAACAGTATAATGCAACAGTATTATGGCAACAAAAACTATGAGCATCTGGTTGACGGATATTATTCTGGGAACATTGAGAAATGGACTTTGGATGCAACTTTCGACTTGCTTTGGAAGAATACTAGAAACGACAGAACGACCGTTGAAGATAATACTATCAATGTAGACAGGGATATTGCTACGTACGACAAGTCATCAGGACGAATGATAGCGGCGGAGGTACATCTCTCCCATCATCTGTTTAAAGGTAATATCAATCTAGGAATGGAATTTGTCGACAGTAAGCGTAGCGATGATTTCAAGAATCCACAGGAACTTCTCGTCTCTAGTAATAATGATATAAATGAAACAACCACAGCCTTTTATGCAGAGCTTCTTCAAAACTTTGGAAAGGTTAGCACACGCTTGGGACTGCGCTACGAGTATGTCAATAGCAGATATTATGATAATGGGAGTAAGGAGGATGAACAGTCTCGAAACTATGGTAGATTTTTCCCCTCGTTACTGGTGACAGTCCCATTTAAAGTTTCAGCACTTCAATTGAGTTATTCCAGGAAGTACAAAAGACCGCTATACTCACAGTTGAACAGCACTGTATATTATGAGAACCGCTATTTCTATGAGAGTGGTAATCCGTATTTGCAGCCTTCATTAATCGATGCTATTTCCTTGGTATTCAAATACAGGTGGCTCATCGCCATAGCAAACTATAATCATATCAAGGACAGAATAATTTCACTTTCCGCACCATATAGTGAGGACGAGTCGATAATGTTGATGAAGAAAGTCAACTCTCCGAGTGATGCCAATGAATGGCAAGTGATGCTTCAAGCTCAACCGACTGTCTTCGGTCGTAACTATTTTCCATCTTTATCCGTCGGACTGATGGGTCAGTTCTATAAATTGGACTATTGCGACAGAATAAAGAAATTTAACAATCCAATACCAACAATACGGTTCAACAACATCATCCGTCTACCGAATAACTACATGCTCACATCAAACTTAAGCTGGAGAGGAAAGGGAGAGTCTGAGAACATTAGCCTGGGACAGACATGGCAAATCGACTTGGCAGCAACGAAGACGTTTGGCAAGCACTGGGAAGTACGTGCTGTGCTTAACGATGTCTTCAATACGTCAGGCAATACTGATTTCAGCATATACAGCGACAATAGTCTGTTCTACACCAATAGGGATATTAATGCCCGTCTTGTTGAATTCAGCATACGTTACAAACTCAATATTTCCAAGTCTAAATATAAAGGAAAGGGGGCTGGAAATACTGAGAAATTAAGGTTATAGTATGAGAAAGATCGAATGCATTATGCAATGTGACTCGATGGAGTGCGGAATGGCTTGCTTACAGATTATATGTAAATATTATAGGAAACGTGTTTCATCAGCATTCCTCTCAAAAGTTGTCTCAGTTTCTAAAAATGGTGCCTCTTTACTTGCGATATACGATGTTGCGAACAAAATAGGATTTCATACTATAGGTGGTAGAGTCGGGATTAAAACATTGTCATCTTCTTTACTTCCGTGTATCTTACATTGGAATCAAAACCACTTCGTTGTCCTGTATAAAGTCTGGAAAGGAAAGAAATTCTATGTTGCAGACCCGGGAAAAGGACTCGTAAAGTATAACCTTGAGGAATTCAAGAGTCATTGGATAAGCACACGGTCTAACGGGGAAGAGAAGGGCATAGCGATGTTCTTGGAGCCTACACCGGCATTCTATTCTCACAAGGAAGACAGCGAGAGTGAAAAAGATAAGAATCCACGGTCGTTCCGTTTCCTCTTCGGCTATGTGAAGAAGTACAGGCGCTATTTCGGACAAGTCGTCTTGGGCATGATCGTAGGCAGTCTGTTGCAGCTTGTACTGCCATTCCTCACCCAGTCCATAGTCGATGTCGGCATAAAGAATCAGGACATAGGCTTTATCTGGCTGATACTGCTCGGACAGCTAATGCTAACTTTCAGCCGTACTGCTATTGATTTCATACGCCGGTGGCTATTGCTGCATATTTCCATGCGGATAAACATTTCGTTGGTGAGCGACTTCTTCATAAAGCTCTTGAAATTGCCGATGTCGTTCTTCGACACCAAGCTTATGGGCGACCTCATGCAGAGAATGAACGACCACAGTCGTGTGAACAACTTCCTGACTAATCAGGCACTAAGCGTAACGTTTGCAATGCTCACCTTTGTGGTATTTACCGTAGTGCTGTTCCTGTATAACAGGTTGATTTTTGTCATTTTCCTTATAGGCAGCATACTCTATGGTGCATGGATGATATTGTTTCTTAGGCGGAGGAAGGTCCTTGATTACGAGTTATTCGAGCAGCAGGCCATCAACAACAATAAGACTTACGAGTTCATTACGTCAATGCAGGAGATAAAGCTTCAGGACTGCGAACAGCGCCGTCGTTGGGAGTGGGAGGACACTCAGGCTGATTTGTTCGGAGTGCAGATGAAGTCGCTTAAATTGCAACAGACCCAAGAGGCAGGAAGCATTCTTATCAACGAGGTAAAGAACATCGTCATTACCGTTGTTGCAGCTGCTGCCGTAATTCATGGGCAACTGACACTCGGTATGATGCTCGCCGTGCAATATATTATAGGTCAGCTGAACTCGCCTGTTGAGCAGCTTATGAGCTTCTTCTATTCTCTTCAAGACGTGAAGATTAGTCTTGAGCGCATAAATGAGATTCACCGTGTGGATGACGAGAACGGGAAAACGGGATTAAAGACATCATTTGCCGACAATAGTAAAGGCATTGACATAGAGAGTATAATGTTCAAATATGACCCGCATGCGCTAAGCAAGACACTGGATGATGTAACCATTCATATCCCTAAGGGCAAGGTAACAGCAATAGTCGGAGCCTCTGGCAGTGGCAAGACCACGCTTGTAAAGCTTATGCTCGGTTATTATCCTGTTTTGGAAGGACAAATCAATATAGGTGGTACTGACATCAATACTCTGAACAAGAAGTGGTGGCGCAGACAATGTGGTGTCGTTATGCAGGACGGAGTTATATTCTCGGAGAGCATAGCAAGGAATATCGCTGTTGATGATGGAGATATAGACAAGGATAGGTTATTGAAAGCCGCACAGATAGCATGTATCCATGAATACATCATGTCATTGCCACTAAAGTACAATACCAAGATAGGCAGAGACGGAATAGGCTTGAGCCAGGGACAGAAGCAGCGAATCCTCATCGCTCGTGCGGTTTACAAGAACCCTGACTATATCTTCCTTGACGAAGCAACAAACTCACTTGATGCCAACAACGAGCGTGCCATAGTCGAGAACCTTGACAAGTTCTATCGTGGAAAGACAGTCGTTATCGTAGCCCATCGCCTCAGCACTGTTAAAAACGCTGACCAGATAGTGGTCATTGACCATGGCAAAGTAGTAGAAACAGGCAACCACGAGACATTGACTGCAAAGCGTGGCGCATACTACAATCTTGTCAAGAATCAGTTGGAGTTGGGTAACTGATATATAGACCGTCCTCTTAATTTCGATTGATGAACAATCGCAATTGACGCCGACGAAGCAAAAAAGACTTTTTAGACATGGACAACAAGAATGAATCAGAAAATATAGAACTGCGGAGCGAGAAGGTACGCCACATCATCGGGCAGGTGCCTCCAGCCCTTGTGAGGATCGGCACGATGGTCATTACGCTTGTCGTCATCGCCCTTGCCATCGCCTTCTACACCATCCGCTATCCCATAACGATAGAGGCGCAGGGTAAGGTAATGCGCAACGACTCTGTAGAGCTCCTTGTTCCTTACAAATACCTCTATCTCTTTGATGAGCCACGCACGGCACGCATCACCCTTGAAGGACAGGACGATGATGCCGCCCCAATCGTGTGCCCCATCACCAGCCACAACGACAAGCTGCTCATTATCCGCGGAAACCATTACTTTGCCGCCAAGGCCTCCATCCACTCTAACGGCAGAAACGTACAGCCTGGCTTGAAAGTCTCAGCTAAAATCACTATCAGTGACATGACTCTGTGGCAGCAGGTCTTCAGAAGATAATTGTCTTTTGCTGATTCTTGCTCAGAAAGGTATTCCTGTTTTCGTCATGGGGACATCCATATGGAATATATTATCAGCGAGCAACAGCACTTACAATAGAAGTGAAGAAAATCATGGGCTGACTTCCGCATCCAATAGAGCAATGAGTCTGAAGTTAATCCTGACTTTTATCTCACTGTGACGTGGTAGCAGGCCTGGTGAAGCTCATACTTCACATAGCAGCGGTTCTGCTCACGCAAATCCCTTAGCACTTCGCTAAGAGTCTTCTTATATCGGTCATCATCAACCTTTGCCTCAAGCGGCTCAAAGTGAGTGTAACTAATATCGAAGGTTGTGCCATAAACATGGCAACTGTTTGGCGATACATTCTTATTATGCTTGCCAAGCTTAACCACATCATCCTTACTTCTAAGGACACTAGTAATGACAAGCTTCTGCAGAGGTATATGCTTTATCTCCAAGCTGTCGAGGAAATTCCGACTAATATCCTGAAGCAAAGCAGCGGCACGGGGCACAAGGTAGGGAATGCTTGCCTGCAACTTACGCACCTTATAATAAGGGTTGGCACCAATATACACCAACTCATGCTTACGTTTCTCGGCATCCTCGATATTCTCTACCGGAACAACACCGTACTCCTTTGCCGCAACAAGGTGTGAGGCATTAGAGTCCGGAGCACAGTCCTTATAGCTCCATACTCCTTTCAACTTATGTTCGGCTATCGAGCCATCAGCAATAAAGAAGTTGACAACTTTCCCTTTGGTTATTCCTGCCTGAGCGTGCTTGTTCGATCCCAGTGAATCGACATCACCGCCAGCCTTCGCCGCCTTTGCAGTAGGCTTTTGGTCGCTGTATCGTCCGCCAACAACCGACGGGAACATTATCCGCACGATGGCAAGGATAGTCACAATAACGAAAAACCACTTTATATATTTACGTCTGGACATAAACTTCTTCTTGTTGTTCTTGCCCCGACTATTCTTACTATTACTATTCTTATTCCTTGTTTTCATTGCAAATGCAAAGGTAGTGATTAGTTTTTATTCACCGAAAGCATTCTGTTTATTTTTTATTCAAACAGAATGACATAATGGCAAATTTAGGGGCGACGAACTCCGATTCGCCGCTCCTACTAGTCCGTTATCTGTGAAAAATCTGTGGATTCTGTGACTCTGTGTGGAATTAAATCACCCACTGAACATGTAAATAAAATATGCCAATAAACTATGCTCTGATTTTCCACAATCTAGAAGAAAATTGGTCAATGAAAACAAAGGAAACCGCCAGTAATATCTTCTCAATTTCTAATCTGGCATCTTTTACAATGCAATAGATACCCAATCACATCGTAGAAGATACCCGTTTACAACGCAAGTTATGCCTACTTACAAGCTCTTAAATGCCATTTTAAGCTGCATTTTGGCGCTTTCTCTGATGCCAGGAAAGTTCAACTGTCTGACCTGCAATGTATTAGCTCGATCCCAAAAATCGCGAATCTCAAGCCAAAATAATAGTCGGTTGATTACAATCGAATCTCAGAGAGGCTTTTGTAAAATAAATACGTATACAAGAAAGGGACTGATCCCCCTATAAAACGTAAAAAGGGCACCTTTTGAATCAATCGTAATAGATAACTTTCTGCAAAGTGAAAGATATACGATTAAGATTCAAAAGATGCCCTTTTGCTATCTTGATTACTGATGCTGCTCACGAAGCAAGTCGTTGACAGTCTTCACCGGATTGAATGTCGACAGTGGTACTTCAACGAATACAGTGTTCCAATCGCTCATAGATCCGTTCCACAGTCCCGGCAGTTCAAGAGCCTTAAGATCCTTGCCGTTCTTCGACTTCGAAGAGATGAAACCAGTCGTCTTGTCGACATAGTCAGGCAGGTTGAATGGCTTGCCCTTGTAGTCCTTGGTGGCGCAGACGAGGTCAACCGGATTGAAGTGTGTGCCCTGCTTGAACATCTTTACATATTCCTCATTGCTCTGGTCAATCTGACTCGACTCAAGAATTTGCAGACTGATGGTGCCATCCTGATTGTAAGTGAGGAACGGCCCGCCACCCGGCTCGCCGACGTTCTTCACCATTCCGCATACACGCATAGGGCGGTTGAGCTTCTTGCGCAGATAGATGACGAGTTCAGCGTCCTCAAGTTCCTTGATGTCAGGCTTGCGGCAGCAGAGGTCGCGCTGCAAGAAGCGGATAATCTCCTCCAGTTTAGCGTGGTTGTAGTTGCCGCTGTCGAGGATGCGCAGGTATTCGAAAGCCTTCTTCTGAAGCGTAACGAGTACTCCGGCGATGAGTTGCTTGTAGGTTACCGTGTCGCCTTTCAGTCTGTCAGGCACCACATTATCAATATTCTTTATGAACACGACATCGGCGTCAATCTCGTTAAGATTCTCAATGAGTGCGCCATGACCGCCCGGACGGAACAGCAAAGAGCCGTCGTCATTGCGGAACGGTGTGTTGTCAGGGTTCACAGCCACTGTATCGGTGCTTGGTTTCTGCTCAGAGAAAGTGATGTCGTACTTCACTCCGAAACGCTCCTCATACTTGCCTGCCTTCTCGGCAACCTTTGCCTTGAATAGGTCGATGTGCTCATGGCTGACAGTGAAGTGCACGTGGGCTTTCCCATTGGAGCTTGCATAGAGCGCAGCCTCGACGAGGTGCTCCTCCATTGGAGTGCGTGGTCCGTCAGGATAGCTGTGGAAAAGCAACAGTCCCTTTGGCAGTTGACCGTAGTTCAGGCCCTCGGCGTTGAGCATGTTGGCAACGATAGCCTTGTACTCGCCTGCAGCCAGCAACTCCTTGAGACTCTTACCGTTGTTAGCCTTGCATTTGTCACAGAGTGCCTTGTGGAAAGCAAACTTCTTGATTCCTGCGAAGAATTCCTTCTCGAAGTCGGTCTGAGGCTCGTCGTGGTCGCCATTGAGGAATGCGAACATGTTCTTGAACATGCGGCTTGCGGCTCCACTGGCAGGAACGAACTTCACGATGCGGTGGCCTTCGTCCTTGTACTCCTGCCATGTCTTGATGTACTTGTCGCGCTCCTCATCGGTAGGAACGTAGATGCCTTTGCCTACTGCGGCTGGTCCTTCGAGCTTCAGGAAAGGAAATCCAGTCTTGAACTGTTTGAACTCTTCTTCCAGTTTCTCTTCAGATATGCCTTTCTCGGCAATCTGTTTCTTGTCTTTTTCCGATAACATAAGAGAATATTGTATTAGGTTTAACGATTTATTTACTTTTTGTTGGATAAATTCCCTTTTATTCAGCAAAGATACATCAAAAACTCTAAAATACCAAAAACTTATGTCCTAAATCAGAAAAAATTCATAACTTTGTAACCAAACTCGAAGAATACATGGACGAAAAGCTAATATTTACTGAGGAGGAAAAGGCAATGGCGCAGGCTCTCTGGAATGAGCTGAGCGAAAAGCTGAAAGATACGTTGCAGGAAGGTGACGGGCAGAAGTTGCGCGACACTCTTCAGTCATGTATCGAAAATGGCAAGCTCGTCCGTGACCCGTTTGGGTTGAACCCTGTGGTCAATGCCTTCCAAACGGCAAAGATTGCCATTGAAGATATAGGACTGAGGCGCGACGGAGTGATGGCTATCATGCTCTACGCTCCTGTCCTGAGTTCGTCGCTGACCCTTGAGGACGTCGAGAGGGACTATGGCAAGGGAGTCAGTACTATTATTCACGGACTTGTAAAAATACAGGAACTATATAAGAAGAACCCGAAGATAGAGAGTGAGAACTTCCGCAACCTGCTGTTGAGCTTCGCTGAGGACATGCGTGTCATTCTCATCATGATTGCCGACCGTGTGAACCTTATGCGGCAGATTCGTGATACCCCTAATGAAGAGGCACGCCACGAGGTGTCGGAGGAGGCAAGCTACCTCTATGCTCCGCTTGCCCACAAGCTGGGCTTGTATCAGTTGAAGAGTGAACTTGAGGACCTGAGCCTCAAGTATTTGGAGCACGATGCCTACTATGAGATTAAGGACGATCTTAATGCCACAAAGAGGGCGCGTGACGCCTATATCGACAGGTTCATCGGACCGGTCAAGGCTAAGCTCGAGGCTGCCGGACTGAAGTTCCACATCAAGGGACGCACTAAGAGTATACACTCCATCTGGCAGAAGATGCAGAAGCAGCATTGTGGATTCAATGGAATCTACGACCTCTTCGCCATCCGTATTATCCTTGACTCACCTCCCGATAAGGAGAAGATGCAGTGCTGGCAGGTGTACTCCATCATCACCGATATGTACCAGCCTAATCCTAAGCGACTTCGCGACTGGCTCTCTGTGCCTAAGTCCAACGGCTATGAGAGTCTGCACATCACTGTCCTCGGACCTGAGAGCAAATGGGTGGAGGTGCAGATCCGCACCGAGAGGATGGACGAGATAGCTGAGCACGGACTGGCTGCCCACTGGCGTTACAAGGGCATAAAGGCTGAAGGCGGACTCGACGATTGGCTGGCAAGTATCCGTTCGGCTCTTGAGGCTGGCAACAACCTGGAGGTTATGGACCAGTTCAAGAGTGACCTCTATGACAAGGAAATATATGTCTTCACCCCAAAGGGCGATCTGTTGAAATTCCCGAAAGGAGCAACTGTGCTCGACTTCGCCTACCATATTCACTCGAAGATTGGCAATACTTGTGTCGGCGGTAAGATTAACGGTAAGAATGTAAGTCTCCGAACACAGTTGCATAGCGGCGATACGGTCGAGGTGAACACCTCGCCACGCCAGCAGCCTAAGCTCGAATGGCTTAAGATAGTGAAGAGCTCGCGAGCCAAGTCGAAGATTCGCCTTGCCCTGAAGGAGATGCAGGTGAAGAACGGTACGTATGCCCGTGAGATGATTGAGCGCAGGCTTAAGAACCGTAAGATAGAGTTCGACGACGGCGTGATGGCTCATCTCATTAAGCATCTTGGATTCAAGGAGGCTAGTGAGTTCTATCAGCAGGTAGCAGAGGAGAAACTCGATGTCAATAACATCATTGAGGAGTATCAGAAAGTTTACGACCACGACCATAATCTCGGCGAGACGAAGACGGCTGAGAGTGCCCAGAACTATGAGTTCGAGAACCCTGATGAGGAGAAGGCACGTTCGGAGGATGTGCTCGTCATCGACAAGGATCTTAAGGGCATTGACTACTCGCTGGCTAACTGCTGCCATCCGATATATGGCGACCCGATATTCGGTTTCGTCACCGTCAATGGCGGAATCAAGATTCACAGGATGGATTGCCCTAACGCGCCGGAGTTGCGCAAGCGTTATGGCTACCGCATCGTCAAGGCTCGATGGAGCGGTAAGGGCGAGAGCCAGTATGCTATAACGCTGAGGGTTATCGGCAATGATGATATTGGCATCGTCAACAACATAACCAATGTCATTTCCAAGGAAGAGAAAATCATTATGCGTTCGATAAATATCGACAGCCATGATGGTCTCTTCTCGGGTAATCTTGTGGTTCTGCTGGAGGACACGTCGAGGCTCAATGCCCTGATGAAGAAGCTCCGCACCATCAAGGGAGTGAAGGAAGTAAAGCGCCTGTAGTTATTAAAATTATAATAATTATTGGGTAAACGCTAACTAATTAGAAGATTTTTCGTAATTTTGCAGCTTAATATTTAAAAGCTTGCAATTAGCGTATGGCAAAAGAAGAAAAAATAAAACCGACAGCGATATTGCTCTTGCACTGTCCCGACAAGCAGGGCATTATATCGGAAGTGACAAAATTCATAACCGATAACAATGGCAACATTGTCTATCTCGACCAGTATGTCGACAGGGAGGACGGTATGTTCTTCATGCGCATAGAGTGGGAACTGGAGAATTTCCTTGTTCCGAGGGAGAAGCTAGAGGACTATATGCGTACGCTCTATGGTCAGCGTTATGACATGACGTTCCACCTTTATTTCAGTGATGTGCGCCCGAGGATGGCTATTTTCGTCAGTAAGATGAGTCACTGTCTCTATGACTTGCTCGCAAGATGGAAGGCAGGTGAGTGGAATGTCGACATTCCTTGCATCGTCAGCAATCACGAAGACCTCAGGTATGTAGCCGACCAGTTCGGTATTCCGTACTATGTATGGTCGATAAAGAAAGACCATAGCAATAAGGCTGAGGTCGAGGAAGCCGAGATGAAGTTGCTCCGTGAGAAGAAAGTAACGTTCATCGTCCTTGCTCGTTACATGCAGATTATCAGTGATGAGATGATTAAGGCTTATCCCCACCACATTATTAATATACACCATTCGTTCCTTCCGGCATTCGTCGGAGCCCGTCCTTATCATCAGGCCTGGGAGCGTGGCGTGAAGATTATCGGTGCTACAAGCCACTATGTGACTGCCGAACTAGATGCCGGTCCTATCATTGAGCAGGACGTAATGCGTGTGAGCCATAAGGATACTCCGGCTAGTCTTGTGCTAAAGGGCAAGGACTTGGAGAAGATTGTACTCTCGCGTGCTGTCAAAAAGCATATTGAGCGTAAGATTCTGACATACAACAACAAGACGATTATCTTCTCATAACATAAGCCTACACAATCCCTTTGAAAGGGAAGTTTGTTGAAGTGAAGGTTAAACAATGAGCATAGCAATAGTAAGATATAACGCAGGAAATATTAGGTCGGTGGTTAATGCACTGAGGAGATTGGGCGTAGAGCCTGTCCTTACTGACGATGCTGATGAACTCCGCCATGCCGATAAGGTGCTTTTCCCTGGTCAGGGCGAAGCCAAGACTGCTATGGCTTATCTTCGTGAGCATCATCTTGATGAGGTCATCAAGGGACTTACGCAACCAGTTCTCGGCATTTGTATTGGTCAGCAACTTCTCTGTAAGCATTCGGAGGAGGGCGATACCGGCTGTCTTGGTATATTCGATGTCGATGTCAAGCGCTTCCAGCCTTCATGTCATGAGGATAAAGTCCCTGCAATGGGGTGGCAAGAAATAAAGCCAATTCAACATTCAGCATTAAGCATTAAGTATTACGATTGCCTTTTTGGCAACGCTAACAACAAAGGTAATCAACATCCCATCCAAGCTGATGGGCTTGGTGAGGCTGAATATACCTACTTCGTCCACAGCTATTACGTCCCTCTCTGCAAATGGACTATTGCTGAGGCTGATTACATTCTCCCTTATTCGGCGGCTTTGCATAAGGATAACTTCTGGACTACTCAGTTCCACCCGGAGAAGAGTGGAAAGGTTGGTGAGCAGATTCTTAAAAACTTTCTTGCGCTATGATAGACATTATACCAGCTATAGACTTGATTGACGGTAAGTGTGTTAGGCTTACCAAGGGCGATTATGGTCAGAAGAAAGTGTATAACGACGACCCGGTGGCGCAGGCTAGGGAGTTCGAGGCTCATGGCTTCCGCCGATTACATGTTGTCGATCTTGATGGTGCTAAGTCTAAGCATATTGTCAATGATGATGTCCTTAGACGGATAACAAGTGCTACCGGTTTGAAGGTTGACTTCGGTGGCGGTATAAAGACTGACGAGGACATTCGGAAAGCATTTGCAGCCGGTGCGTCGATGGTTACCATAGGGAGTATAGCCGTAACTAATTCTGAACTATTTATCGAATGGCTTGGTCGTTATGGCGCCGACCGACTTATCCTCGGTGCTGATGTCCGTGATGGCAAAGTGAGCATCAATGGATGGAAAGAAGATACGTCTGTTGAGCTGTTGCCATTCTTGAAGAAATATGTTGAGGCTGGAGTAAAGAACGTCCTGTGTACAGATATAAGCAAGGACGGCACTTTACAAGGTCCTGCTACATTATTATATAAGCAGATTATTGCTGAATATCCTCACTTGAACCTGATTGCTTCGGGTGGAGTATCAGGTGATGATGACCTGTCAGAACTCGAGCGTGACGGTATTCCGTCTGCCATTGTTGGCAAGGCTTGGTATGAGGGAAGAGTCTCGGCTGAGCATTGCCGTAAGCTGATGGGCTTTGACAATGGTAAAGGATTGGCTAAGAGGATAATCCCTTGTCTTGATGTAAAGAACGGAGAGACAGTTAAGGGTACTAACTTCGTCAATCTGAGAAGCGCCGGCGACCCTGTTGAACTCGGTAAGGCTTACTCAGATTCTGGTGCCGACGAGCTCGTGTTCCTCGATATAACAGCAAGTTTCGAAGGCAGAAAAACGTTCACTGATATGGTTGAGCGTGTAGCAAGAGAGATCAATATTCCGTTTACTGTTGGTGGAGGCATCAATGAACTTGATGATGTCAAGCGTCTTCTTGATGCCGGTGCTGATAAAGTGAGCGTCAATTCAGCTGCGCTTCGCCGTCCAGAGCTTATCAATGAGATAGCTTCGGAATATGGTTCACAGGTTTGTGTCTGTGCCATCGATGCCCGTAATGATGCAGATGGTTGGCATTGCTATGTCAAAGGAGGACGTGAGCGCACCGACCGTGGACTGTTCGACTGGGCTAAGGAAGTCGGCGACCGTGGAGCAGGGGAGATTCTCTTCACTTCAATGGACCACGATGGTGTCAAGGAAGGCTTTGCCAATGAGCCGCTTGCCCGCTTGGCGGAAGAAGTTCCGATACCAATCATTGCGAGTGGGGGAGCCGGTAAGATGGAGCATTTCCGTGATGCTTTCGTTAGGGGAAAAGCAGATGCTGCGCTTGCTGCCAGTGTCTTCCATTTCGGTGAGATAAAGATTCCTGACTTGAAGAAGTATCTTAGAAGTGAAGGAATAAACGTTAGACTTTAAATATTTGCTTAGGTAACTTAACGCCTCATGCAGTTGGAGAGGCGGCGGAGAAACCTAGGCTTGGCTTGGAAAGTAAGATGACTATAGATTTCGATAAGATGGGCGGACTTGTTCCAGCGATTATCCAGGACGCAAAGACAAAGAATGTCTTGATGCTTGGGTTTATGAACGAGGAGGCTTATAAGAAGACAATAGAGACAAAGAAGGTTACGTTCTGGAGTCGTTCGCGCAAATGCCTTTGGACAAAAGGTGAGACGTCGGGCAACTTCCTTAACCTTGTTAGCATAAAGAACGATTGCGACAACGATACGCTATTGGTTCGTGTCAATCCGGTCGGACCTGTTTGCCATAAGGGAACGGATACCTGCTGGGCTGAGGACAATGTCTATGAGCCGATAAACTTCCTCTCCGAGCTGCAGAAATTCATAGACAAGCGGAAGGAAGAGATGCCGGAAAAAAGCTATACTACAGCCTTGTTCAAGAAAGGAACAAAGCGAATAGCACAGAAAGTAGGCGAGGAAGCTCTTGAAACAGTGATAGAAGCAGTGTCGGGAACAGACGAAAGTCTTGTTTATGAGGCTTCTGACATGATTTATCATCTCCTCGTCTTGCTGTCGGATAAAGGCTTGAGCATCGATGATATAGCTCTGGAACTGCTTAAGCGCCATAATCCCGAATGGGACAAGGACCGCCGTATTGCTAAATTCAATGGAACATACAAACGATAAGATAGGAAATGCTGATTGATTATAAGAATGTAAACGTCTATCAAGACGAGAAACTGATACTTAAAGATGTCAACCTTCAAGCCGATGAAGGTGACTTTATCTACCTGATAGGTAAGGTCGGTTCAGGCAAGAGTTCATTGCTAAAGACAATGTACTGTGAACTTGATGTCGATAAGGGAGACGAGGAGAAAGCCGAAGTTCTCGGTGTAGAAGTAGCTGGAATAAAGCGTAAGCTTGTGCCTGCTCTCCGTAAGCAAATGGGAATTATCTTCCAGGATTTCCAGTTGTTGCATGACCGGACGGTTTATCAGAACCTTCGCTTTGTCCTTCAGGCAACAGGCTGGAAGGACAAAGGAGAGATGGATGCACGTATCGAACAAGTTCTTAATGAAGTCGGAATGCTCGACAAACGTGACAAGATGCCTCATGAACTTTCAGGCGGTGAACAGCAACGTATTGCCATAGCTCGCTCTATTCTTAACAAACCGAAGATTATCATAGCCGATGAGCCGACAGGTAATCTCGATCCGGAGACAGCTGCTAATATTGTCCAGTTGCTCCGCAATCAGTGCGAGTTGGGTACGGCTGTAATCATGTCAACCCATAATCTGCATCTTCTGAACAAGTTCCCGGGCACAGTCTATCGCTGTCGTCGTGGTACATTTACCAATGTTACCGACGAATACTTCCATACTGCCACTCATACACCAATTGAACAAGGTACAATGGAAGAAACGGTTGAAGAAGAAACTACGGACACTGACGTAATCGTCGGGCAAATAGTAGAAGAACATTAAATATAGATAAGATAATCAAACAATCCCTCTTTCATGGAGGTTTGGCGAGAATTAAAATATTACAAGATATGAAGGTCATGAAATTCGGAGGCACCTCAGTAGGTACTCCACAAAGAATGAAGGATGTGGCTCAGCTCGTTACACGCTCAGGTGAGCCAACGTTTGTCGTTCTCTCGGCAATGAGCGGAACGACCAATTCTCTTATTGAGATAAGCAACTATCTGTATAAGAAGAATCCGGAGGGCGCAAACGAGGTCATCAACACTCTTGAAAGGAAATATATGAAGCATATCGACGAGTTGTTCTCTACTGATGAATACAAGGAGAAAACCCGTCAGTTCCTGCTTGAGGAATTCAATTATCTCCGTAGTTTTACAAAGGATCTCTTCACTTCGTTCGAAGCTAAGAGCATAGTTGCCCAAGGCGAGATAATGAGTACAAACATGATGACTAATTATCTCATGGAGACCGGTACAAAGGCTGTCCTCCTTAATGCCCTTGACTTCATGCGCACTGACAAGAATGCAGAGCCTGACACTCAGTACGTAAAGGATAAACTCGGTAAGATTCTAGATGATAACAAAGGCTATCAGATATACGTTACCCAAGGCTTTATCTGCCGAAACGCTTACGGTGAGGTAGACAACCTTCAGCGTGGTGGGTCTGACTACACAGCATCTCTTGTCGGAGCAGCTATCAACGCAGACGAGATTCAGATATGGACCGACATTGACGGAATGCACAACAACGACCCACGTGTCGTCGACAAGACTGAGGCAGTGCGCCAGCTGAACTTCGAGGAGGCTTCAGAACTTGCTTACTTTGGCGCTAAGATACTTCATCCTACATGCGTTCAGCCTGCCAAATATGCCGGGATTCCTGTCCGCCTGAAGAACACCATGGACCCTGAGGCTGAGGGAACAATCATCGATAATGTTCTCGTTCGTGGAAAGATTAAGGCAGTTGCAGCCAAGGACAACATCACGGCAATAAAGATTAAGTCGAGCCGTATGCTTGGGGCCAGCGGCTTCCTCCGCAAAGTCTTCGAGATATTCGAGAGCTATCAGACATCGATCGATATGATTGCCACCAGTGAGGTCGGCGTTTCAATGACCATTGACGACAACAGCCATCTCAACGAAATAGTTGATGAACTGAAGAAGTACGGCACAGTTACTGTCGACGGTGACATGTGTATCGTTTGTGTTGTGGGCGATCTTGACTGGAGCAATATCGGCTTTGAGACACTTGCAACTGATGCGATGAAGGACATCCCGGTACGTATGATTTCATACGGAGGCAGCAATTACAACATTTCCTTCCTCATCCGGGAGTCTGACAAGAAGCGGGCTTTGCAAAGCCTGAGCGACAAACTGTTCAATAATAAATAAGAAACGTCCCACATATTATAAGGAAGTGAACAACACAACACGTTAACAGCAAATAATATGAAAGGTAATTTTCCTATAGATAAGTTTCAGGATGTGGCAACGCCATTCTACTATTACGACACAGAACTCCTTCGCCGGACTCTGAAGGCAATCAATGATGAGGCTGGCAAGCATGAGGGCTTTGTTGTCCACTATGCTATCAAGGCAAACGCCAATCCCAAGGTCTTGCGCATTATCAGTCAGGCTGGTCTTGGAGCCGATTGTGTCAGTGGAGGAGAAATAGAGCGTTGCCTTGAAACAGGCTTCTCGCCCAAGAAGATAGTCTATGCCGGAGTCGGTAAGGCTGATTGGGAAATAAACCTTGGGCTCGATAAGAACATATTCTGCTTTAACGTTGAAAGTGTTGCTGAACTCGAAGTAATCAACGAACTTGCCGAAAAGAAGAATAAAGTAGCCCGTGTCTGCTTCCGCATCAATCCGGATGTAGGCGCGCATACCAACGCAAAGATAACAACCGGACTCGCCGAGAACAAGTTCGGTATAGCCATGCGTGACATGGAGCCAACCATCGCTGAGGCTGCTAAGATGAAGAATGTCCAATTTATTGGCTTGCATTTCCACATCGGGTCGCAGATTCTGGACATGGGAGACTTCCAGGCTCTCTGCAATCGGATAAACGACATTCAGGACGAGCTCGAGAAGAAGCACATCAAAGTTGAGAATATCAACGTCGGTGGAGGGCTCGGAATTGACTATCAGCACCCTAACCGTGTGCCGATTCCGGACTTCAAGGCATATTTCGACACCTACGCCCGCCATCTGAAACTCCGTCCCGGACAGAAGCTCCACTTCGAACTCGGACGCTCGGTAGTCGGACAGATGGGCTCACTGATTACCCGTTGCCTCTATGTCAAGCAAGGCACTGCCAAGCAGTTTGTCATCGTCGATGCCGGCATGACCGACCTTATCCGTCCTGCCCTCTATCAGGCTTACCACAAGATAGAGAACATCACGAGCGACGAGCCACTGTCAACGTATGATGTCGTCGGTCCTATTTGTGAGTCGAGTGATGTCTTCGCCAAGGCAATCGACATTAATACGACCCATCGCGGCGACCTTATTGCTATACGTTCAGCCGGTGCATACGGTGAGATAATGGCAAGCCAGTACAACTGCCGTAAACTTCCTATTGGATATATCACAGAGGATTTAGTTGAAGAATGATTAGCATTGACAACATAACAATTATATGTGGAGCTGTTGTCCTGTTTCTGGCTATTGTCACGCCGTGGATAAATATCTTTATCCGCAAGCCAAAAATGAACGATGACGAGTCCGAGGACGACTTCACATTTCCACCTATCAGCGTCATAATAACCCCTCATGACAATGCGGCAGAGTTGGATAAGAACCTGTCCTTGTTCCTGAATCAGGACTATCCGGCAGACTTCAAGATTATCGTTGTTGCGTGGAAGAGTGACTCCGACGACGAGGACGTACTCAAGCGGTACGGTTCCAATCCACATCTTTACGCCACATACATTCCCGACAGCTCCCGTTACATGAGCCGCAAGAAGCTTGCCGTAACCATCGGAGTAAAGGCTGCCAAGACAGAATGGGTCGTCATGACAGACATAACAAGCCGGCCTGACAGCGACCAGTGGCTGAAGAACATCGCCCGGCACTGTACCGAAGGCAACCATCTTGTCGTTGGCTATACCCGCTATGACGAAGAAACCAGTGACTACCGCCGTTTCGAGCGCCTTATGACCGATTTCTATCTGATGCGTGAGACCCAAAAGGACAAGACATACCGTTGCAATAGTACCTGCCTGGCATTCCGCAAGAGCGACTTCAACCACGAAGAGGGCTTCCGTGGAAACCTTAAATACCTCCGTGGCGAATACGACTTCATGGCAAACAAATACGCTCAGCCGATGTCGGTAGCTCTGGCAAATAACCCGGACGCATGGATGACCGAGCAGGAGCCAACCGATAAGGAATGGCGCAACAAGCATCTCTTCTACATGGAGGACCGCAAGCACTTGCAGCATTCCGCCCGCCATCGCTTGCCGATAGCCATCGACCAGACAGCATTGCATCTTAATTACGTTGCCATCATTGCCGCCGCAGTCTTCGGAGTGCTTACCCAAAGATGGATTCTGGTTGCCGCTGCGGGGCTTGCCCTATTGCTGACAATCATCATCCGCACGGCTATTGCCGCACGCGCATTCCGTGATTGGTACACCGATATTCCTTCGTGGAAAACCATCCCTTATGAGATTAGCGTCTCATGGCATCAGATTCTGTACAGATTAAGATATAAGAGGGCTGACAAGAACGACTTCATCAGCCATAAGATATAATGAGAATACTCCACTACATACACCAACTTAAGAGCAACGACTTGCTCGGCGACTACCTACGGCACCTTGTCTCAGCACTCAAGGAGCAGTCTGAAGTGTATGTAGCCACACGTGAAAGCGACATTCAGGAGTCACTCGATGAGAGCAATCCTGATATAGTCCACATCCACGGGTGCTGGGATCGCTATGCCTATAAACTCATGAGGGAAACTGTCCGCCAGGGGTTTGCCGTGGTGTTGTCGCCCCATGGCGAGATTGGCACTTACTCCATGAAGCATGAGCGCTATCTGGAAAAGTCCGCCGAACTGGTCGCTTATCAGCGCCGGATGGTCAGCCAAGCCGAAGCTATACTCGTAACCAGTGACGACGAGAAGAATTCCATCCTCTCATTGGACTGGCAAAAGCGTATTGATGTCATTCCCGCGTCAATCCTCGACAGTTCAATCACCGACGAGGAAATGGCAAAACGCATGCTATGGTTCTATGGAAAGGTTATCGACACCCGCTACCGCCGGATGATGACCGATAGCGAAAAGGAGGCTGTCCGCTCATTGATGCATGTCGGAATGGCTCACGATGAGAACATGGCTTTGCTCGACAGCGACCGCATTCTGACTCTCCGTGGACTCAAACCCGACCAGTGGCGCCGCCTTCTCCTCTATGCCGATGACGAAGACCTGTGCTACATCTTCGACAATGCAGCCAAGCGAATGCAGCTCCAGATACCAGCTATCGATACAAGTAAGATAAGCCGATACCCGACCGACGAGCCCAAGGCAATGGGCGAGTTGCCTGTAGATAGGCTGATAGGTGGCAATAAGCTGTTGGCTCACAAGTTGAAAGATGTTACTGCCGACGACCCAGAGGAACTCAGGGAGATAACAACAATGCTAGTCAATGCCCGCACCTTGCTCAGGAAGCGTCAGATGAGCATGCGCCATCTGGCTGAACTCTATGATGCAATAAAGTACGTTGACTATGACGAGTCACGCCTAGTCGATATATCGAAGGACATGAAACTCCGTAAATTTCTCCGCAGAATGCTGCAAGTTCTTGCCGATGAGGTTTACCTTGAGGAAGGTTTCATGCCCGACAATCCACTAAATGATTCCGGTGAGCGGACGATAAAGAGCCGTCTGCTCATCTTCTGACGCACTCCTACTTAATAACTAAACCATTGGAACATAACTACTAAGATACTTAAAAACTAATATACTTAACGATTATATGTACAATTTTGATAACGACATCCGCTACCTTGAGCTACTTTCCAACTCGTTTCCCACTATTGCCGAGGCTAGCACTGAGATAATAAACCTTCAGGCTATCCTCAACCTGCCAAAGGGAACCGAGCATTTCCTAGCCGATATTCATGGTGAATATGAAGCTTTCCAGCATGTTCTAAAGAACGCTTCTGGAAACATCAAGCGAAAGGTCAACGAGCTTTTCGGCAATACTCTTCGTGAAGCCGAGAAGCGCGAACTCTGCACATTAATATATTATCCCGAACAAAAACTCGAACTTGTCAAGGCTGAAGAGCCCGACATCAACGATTGGTACCATATAACCATTCATCATCTTGTGCTCGTTTGCCGTGATGTTTCCAGCAAATACACACGCTCAAAGGTGCGCAAGAACCTGCCCGAGGACTTCTCTTACATTATTCAGGAGCTGCTTCACGAGCGCACCGACGACAAGGACAAGAGCGATTACGTCAGTGCCATCATCGACACGATAATCTCTACTGGCTGTGCCGACGACTTTATCATAGCTATCTGCAACGTCATCCAGCGGCTTATTATCGACCAACTGCATATCCTTGGCGATGTCTACGACCGTGGACCGGGCGCCCATATCGTCATGGACACACTCTGCAATTACCACAGTTGGGACATAGAGTGGGGCAACCACGACATACTCTGGATGGGAGCAGCCGCAGGCAATGATGCCTGTGTCTGTAATGTTATCCGCATAGCACTGCGTTACAGCAATATGGCAACACTCGAAGACGGCTATGGAATCAACCTCATACCGCTCGCCACATTTGCTATGGAGGCTTACAAGGACGACCCTTGCGCTGAATTCGTGCCTAAATCGACATTCGAGAATGAACTTTCCGACAAGCAACGCCACCTTAATGCCCAGATGCATAAGGCTATAAGTATCATCCAGTTTAAGACTGAGTCACAGATATTAGAGCGCCATCCGCAGTGGAACATGGCTGACAGAGAGCTGCTTAAGGCTGTCGACTATGAGCATGGAACATGTGTCGTCGATGGCAAGACTTATAAGATGCGCTCATGCAACTTCCCGACTGTCGACCCGATTAATCCTATTGAGCTTACCGACGACGAGCAGAAGGTGATGGACAAGCTGCGCCATTCATTCCTCGTCAGCGAGAAGTTGCACCGCCACATCCGTGCAATGCTCACCCACGGATGCATGTACCGAATCATAAACAACAATCTCCTGTTCCACGCTTCAGTCCCTCTCAATGCCGACGGAAACCTTAAAGAGGTGGAGATATTCCCCGGACGGAAGTACAAAGGCAGGGACTTGCTCCACAATACCGGTATGCTCATCCGCACGGCATTCCAGACTGACAGCCCGAAGACAGAGGCTGACTATGCACGTGACTACTTCCTCTACCTCTGGTGCGGTCCCGATTCACCATTGTTCGACAAGAGTAAGATGGCAACTTTCGAGCGTTACTTCATCGACGACAAGGAAACTCACGAGGAAAAGAAGGGCAATTACTTCGTACTTCGTGACGACGAGAAAGTTGTCGACGGAATAATGGACGCTTTCGGCATGAAGGGTTCCAACCGCCATATCATCAACGGACATGTTCCGGTGCGTGCTGTCAAGGGTGAGAACCCTATAAAGGCTAACGGAAAACTGATGGTCATCGACGGCGGCTTCTCACGGGCTTACCATAAAGACACGGGAATAGCCGGTTACACGCTTATCTATCACAGCCGCGGATTCCAGCTCGTTCAGCATGAGCCATTTACTTCTGCCGAGGAAGCTATACGCAACGGAACCGACATTAAGGGCACTACGCAGATAGTCGAGTTCAATCAGCGGCGCCTTCGTGTGGCTGACACTGATAAGGGTGACGAAATCCGGAAGCAGATAGCCGACCTGGAGGAACTTCTTTATGCTTACCGTCACGGTATAATTGCTGAGAAGGAGCGGAAGCATAAAGGTAAATTTTGATAGTAAGACGTCGTTCTTTATATTGTAAGACGTCGTTGTTTATAATGCAAAAGAGCCCCGCTTGCGTTGCAAACGGGGCTCTTTTAAAAATAAAAATAAATTATTTTTGATTCGTTTTTAATTTATTCCTAATGAAAAATAAATTAAAAACATTTCCAAAAGATACCCTTTTACGGTCTTAAAAGGGCTCTCCTGTATTTCAATTATTACTTTTTCTCTTCCTTTGGAAGCACAAACCAGAAGTCGAGAATGCACGAAACGTAGCCTTTCATGTCATTGAAATGTGCCGGAGTCCATGCCGGCATAGTGTTCAGAAGGCGCATCGCCTCTTTCACTAGTAGCTCGTTAGGCTGGTTGACAAGCTGTGCGTTTATGGCATGACCAGTAGTATCGATGAGGCAGGCAATGGAAACAACGCCCTGGAATCCCTTCTTCTTGGCCTTCTTAGGGTAAATCATGTTCTGTTGAACCCATTCCTTGAATTTGCCGGGAAACTTGCAGAAGTCCTCAATGTTCTGTCCGTTATAGTCGCCGTAGAGCTCAAAGTGGCGCTTCTTCATGTCCGCTTTGGTGTAAAGCACAAACCTAGGGAACCGGTCAATGTCGTTGGCATCGGCGAAAAGGCTGTCGCCCAGCGAGTAGACATCGCCCAGTTCGGGTGTGCTTAGTTTGGTCAGTGTCAGGTTGTTCTTTTCTTTCGTCTGTGCTGACAATGGCAAAGCCAACAGTGCAGCCAGAGCTATTATAAGATATTTCTTCATTGATTTATATTTAGTTAGTTGTTTTTATCATCCCATCATCCTATCACTGCGCCACTCCCTTCATTGACAGGCTGATGCGGTGGCGGCGGTCGTCGACTTCGATGACTCTGACACGGACGTGCTGATGCAGATGGACAACCTTAGCCGGGTCGCTGACGAACTTGTCCGCCATTTGTGATATGTGGACGAGACCGTCCTGATGTACACCGACGTCGACAAAGGCGCCGAAATTGGTGATGTTGGTCACTATGCCGGGAAGTTCCATGCCTTCGGTCAGGTCGTCGATGGAGTGGACGTGCTCGTCGAAATGGAATTCCTCAACGGCTCCACGTGGGTCACGACCAGGCTTGTCGAGCTCTTGCATGATGTCGGTGAGGGTAGGGAGACCGGTCTCCGCCGTCACATATTTCTTTATGTCGATATGTTTCTGCTTTTCTTTGTCTTTTATCAGCTCGGCAACGGTGCAACCGCTGTCCTTCGCCATAGCCTCTACCACATGGTAACTCTCAGGGTGGACGGCTGAGTTGTCGAGTGGATTGCGCGCCCCCGGAATGCGTAAGAATCCGGCACACTGCTCGTAAGCCACGGCACCAAGGCGTGGCACCTTGCGCAGTTGGGCTCTCGAAGTGAAGGCTCCGTTATCCCGCCGGTAGTCGACAATGTTCTTTGCGAGCTGTGGACCGAGTCCGCTGACATACTGCAACAGGTGTGGCGATGCGGTATTCAGGTCGACGCCGACCTGGTTGACACAGCTCTCCACGGTCAGGTCGAGCTCATGCTTGAGCTTCTTTTGGTCGACATCGTGCTGGTACTGACCGACTCCGAGGTTCTTAGGGTCAATCTTCACGAGTTCGGCAAGCGGATCCATAAGCCGTCTGCCTATGCTCACGGCTCCACGTGTAGTTACGTCCTCGTCGGGGAATTCCTTGCGGGCTGTCTCGGATGCTGAGTAGATGCTGGCACCGTCCTCGGACACAACGAACACCGATGGCAACTTGTCGGTCTTGTACTGGCGCTGGTATTCCTTTATGGCATCGTTGACAAAGTCCTGTGTTTCACGGCTTGCAGTACCGTTACCGATGGCTATAGCCTCAATCTTATAGTCGTGAATCATGCGCATCAGTGAGATAGTCGACTGTGCGTAGTACCTCTTAGGCGGATGTGGAAATATGATTTCGTGGTGGAGCAGGTTGCCCTGGGCGTCAAGGCAGGCAATCTTACAGCCGTTGGCATAGCCCGGGTCTACTGCCATAGTGCGTTTCTGACCGATAGGCGGGGAGAGAAGCAACTGGCGAAGATTCTCGGCAAACACGTTGATTGCTTCTTCGTCGGCCTGGTCTTTGCTCAGCGCGGCAAACTCATTCTCTATCGAAGGGTCGATAAGTCGTTTGAAAGCGTCCTCGGCGGCTTCGCCTACAATCTTCTGGCAAGGTCCGTTCCCACGGACAAACTGGCGCTTCAGACGGTAGATACATTCCTCGTCGTCTGCTGAGATAGTTACTCTCAATATGCCTGCAGCCTCGCCACGGCGCATGGCTAGCAACTGATGGGACGACACACGCTTTAAAGGCTTGGAGAAGTCGAAGTAACTGCGGTACTTCTGAGCTTCGTCATCGTCCTCTTTCTTCTTGATAACCTTCGACGTGATAACGGCGTCACGCTTGTACTCACGGCGGACAGTGTTGCGTGCCTGCTGGTCTTCGGAAATCTGTTCGGCTATTATGTCTTTTGCTCCGGCTATGGCTTCGTCGGTATCCTTGACATCATCGTTGACGAATCGCTCGGCTGCTCTTTGTGGAGCAGAGTCCCGTTGCAGCATGATAAGTGTAGCCAGAGGCTCCAGACCCTTCTGTCGTGCTATCTCTGCACGGGTGTGGCGCTTCGGCTTGTATGGCAGGTAGATGTCCTCAAGTTCGGTGGAGTCCCAGCAGTCTTCTATGCGCTTCTGCAGTTCCGGAGTCAGCTTCTCCTGCTCACGGATGGACTTGAGAATCGTTTCCTTGCGCTTCTGGACTTCCTTCAGACGTTCGTATTGTTCGGAAATTTGGGTTATTTGAATCTCATTCAGATTGCCGGTGCGCTCTTTGCGGTAGCGTGCTATAAACGGAATTGTGCAGCCTTCATCAAGAAGGATGATGGTTGCGTTGACGCTCTTTTCGGAAATGTGAGTGCTCTCGGCTATAAGATGTGTGAAAATATTCATCGGTTTAAGTTTACTTATGTAGTGCAAAAATACAATAAATTTCAGCCCACGCCAAATTTTTAGTCATATTAATTAATAAAACGTTTTGTTTTTCCGCTCATTTACTTTATCTTTGCAGTTGTTTTTATCACTACGAAAAAAGATATGAGGAGAACTTTTGTCCACTTCCTTTGGGGAGCCTTGGTCGCTATATTGGCGTTTGTCGCTGTATTCTTCATTTCCGTTTGGAACGGATGGATTGGCTATATGCCTGATATGGACGATTTGGCAAACCCTATTGACAAATATGCTTCGCAGGTCTATTCATCTGATGGAAAGCTTATTGGCACATGGAACTTGGATAAGGCTAACCGTGTGGCTGTCGACTATAATAACCTTTCGCCGCATCTTGTTCATGCTCTGGTAGCTACGGAGGATGAACGTTTCTATGAGCATTCGGGCATTGACTTCATCGCTCTCGGTCGTGCTATCATTAAGCGTGGACTGCTCAGGCAGGCTAGCGCTGGTGGTGGCTCTACTATTACCCAGCAGTTGGCTAAGCAGTTGTATTCGGAGAAAGCGCATAATACCATTGAGCGTATTTTGCAAAAGCCGATAGAGTGGGTGATTGCCATTAAGCTGGAGAGGCATTTCACTAAGGAGGAAATTATAGCAATGTATTTCAATTACTTTGATTTCCTTAACAATGCCGTGGGTATAAAGCATGCCGCTAATACATATTTTAATAAGGAGCCTCGCAACCTGACGGTCACTGAGGCGGCTACATTGGTGGGTATGTGCAAGAATCCTTCGATGTTCAATCCGCACCGCCACCCGGACAGATGTCTCTCCAGACGTAATGTTGTTTTGCAGCAAATGCGTAAGTCGGGCTATATTACTGCGGCTGAGTATAGTGAGTATGCTGCAAAGCCTCTCGATGTGCCGGAGCATTTGTTCAAGGCTAAGGCTGTCGACGGGTCGGCTGCTTACTTCAGGGAGTTCCTCCGCCAGTACATGATGGCAAAGGAGCCGTCGCGTGATGATTATCCGGCTTGGAACATGCGGCAGTACACCATTGACTCTATTGCGTGGGCTCAGGACCCGTTGTATGGGTGGTGTAACAAAAACTTCAAGCGCAATGGCGATCCTTACAATATTTATACGGACGGTCTCCGTATCTTCACTACCATTGACACGCGAATGCAGAAGTATGCTGAGAATGCTGTCCGCAAGCATGTCGGTGGATATTTGCAGGAGCAGTTCAACCTGGATATGAAGTATAAGAAGAACGCGCCGTTCTCTTCATCGTTGAGCCATCAGCAGATAAAGGATATTCTCAATAGGACTATTCGCCAGACCGACAGGTATATTACTCTTAAGGAATCCGGTGCTTCGCCTGATGAGATTAAGCGATCGTTCCGTACTCCGGTGGAGATGACTCTGTTCTCTTATCATGGCGATATTGACACGACGATGACGCCTATCGACTCTATACTATATTATAAGAGTTTCCTGCGCTCGGCTTTCTGTAGCATGGATCCACGCACCGGAGCTGTAAAGGCGTACGTTGGTGGCATCGACTTCGACCATTTCAAATATGATATGGTTATGATGGGTCGCCGTCAGGTGGGTTCTACCATCAAGCCGTTCTTGTATGCTCTGGCTATGCAGAATGGTATGACGCCTTGTACTACAGTTAAAAACGTACAGCGCCGGTATGGCAATTGGATCCCTAGAAACAGCAGCCATGCCAGGTATGGCGCTATGGTGCCGCTGTTGTGGGCGTTGCAGCATTCTAACAACTGGGTGTCAGCTGCACTTATTTCTCAGCTCGGACCTTCTCAGTTCGTGAATATCCTTCATGACTTTGGACTCAACAATCCTGATATTGACAAGAATGCAACTCCTGTCCTCTGCCTCGGACCGTGTGAGGTATCGGTTGGCGAGATGGTTTCGGCATATACAGCCTTTGCCAATCATGGTATTCGCTGTGCTCCGATGTTTGTAACTCGTATCGAGGATAGCCGTGGCAATGTTATCGCGCAGTTCCAGCCTCTGATGAATGAGGTCATCAGCGAAGGTGACTCTTATCAGATGATTGACATGCTGCGTGCCGTTGTCAATGGTGGTACGGCTAGCCGACTGCATAGCTATGGTCTTGATGGAGACATTGGCGGTAAGACAGGAACTACCAATAACAACTCCGATGGTTGGTTCATGGGTATAACTCCAATGCTCGTCAGTGGTTGCTGGGTAGGCGGTGAGGACCGTGACATCCACTTCGATTCAGGCAGTCTTGGTCAGGGTGCAACCATGGCGCTTCCAGTCTGGGCTTATTACATGCAGCAGATTTATGCTGACCCAACTTTGCCTTACGACCCTAAGGCCCGGTTCGACATTCCAAAGGGCTTCGACTTCTGTGCTTCCAATGATAGCATTGACACTAATGGCATAGAAGAAGAGTTCCAGTAATAAATCCGTCTACGAAAACAGCTATTTTCGTAGACGGACTTTGCAAGATGGGACTCAAGATAGTCAGCCGTCTGCGTGATGATGCCGCATTGTGGTATATATACAATGGGCTTCCAACCGGAAAGAAAGGCCCAAGAAGTTCGCCGGGAAGGTTGACATCAACAAACTTGACATGAAGGTCTTCCACGAGATTGAATATACCTTCGACGGCGGAACATGCTTTTCCGGAGTGGTCTACAGCAAGTCCCTCAAAACTAAGATTAAGGTTGTCATATGGTATTCCAAAGACAAGAAGAGTCACAAGATATTCTTTTCCAATGACATATCTGCTGAAAAGATTTATTTGCGTGTCTGGGATTAAGCTGGACAGCGATTTAATTAGGCAGCTGAATCAGGAGATTATATCCCTAACAGCCATGGCAGAGAAACATGCGGCATAAACATGGAAATATGTAATGTTAAAAACTTAACTATAAATTTACCGAACTATTGTTTTATTCCTTCTCCTTCATTTTCTTCTGCATTATTTCTTCTTCCTTCTTTCTTTCCTTTCTTTCTTTCTTTCCTTTCATCCATTTCCTATTTTTCATCCTTTTCTCTTTGGCTTTTCCTCTGCCCCTTATTTTCATCCTTTTCTCTTTGGCTTTTCCTCTGCCCCTTATGCCTATCATGCTTATTAAGCCTATTAAGCCCATTCCGCCTATTAAGCCTACCTTGCCTATTAAGCCTACCTTGCCTCTTAAGCCTATCATGCCTCTTAAGCCTACCGTGCCTATTATGCCTATTGAGCCTACTCTTCTTTCCTACTGCCATCATCCGCCTCTTCTGCCCATTCTGCCTATAATGCCCCTTTAGCCTACTATGCCTATCCCCCATATTCCCTTTTCCCTCTCGCCCTCTCATCCTTGACATACATCAATTATCTCACTTTTTTGAAAAATAATCCTCAAAACATTTGC
>OMZV01000033.1 GCA_900315635.1 uncultured Prevotella sp. | reverse complement strand
ATCGATTTAAAACATTAACTTTGCAGCCGTAAAAATACTTGAAAAACGAGTGACCGCATATCGCCGGAATCACTGACCGCATATCGAACGGAATTTGTAATAAATGTCAATTAAGAAAAGAAAGAATTCCTTTGCGATTCTGAGGATTTATAATTAACTTTGCGATTAGTATTCGCTAAAAACTCGAAAGTTAAAACCTCAAAAAATACTGATATGCGGAATTTCTTAGTAACAACAACCCCTATACTTGATGGCATTAAGATAACTGACTATCTTGGTGTCGTTAATGCAAATATTGTCGTCGGTGCAAATTTTTTCTCTGATTTTGCAGCATCATTAACTGATATCTTTGGTGGACGGTCAGGTACATACCAGAATAAGATGAATGAGATGTATGATTCTGCCATTAAAGAGCTCAAAAGAAAGACTCAGCAATTGGGGGGAAATGTAATCGTAAATTTCAGTATTGACTTTGACGAAATAGCTGGACAAGGGAAATCAATGTTCATGCTTAACGCATCAGGTACGGCATGTAAGGCAAATCTGCAAGAAGCATTCAATAACTCAAAAGATGTTAGTGGCATCGTCAGTTCTGACACTATCAAAAAAGAACTTGACAAGCAGAAAATAATAAAAAAGCTAGAGCAAAAGCTTCCTATAAACGAAAATGATTGGAACATAATTTATAATGTTCCATCAGCTGATTATCTTGACTTCATATTCGGATACTATTACCCTGTAGCACAATACGTAAACTATGAAAAGCAAACAAACCAGCTTATCTCTCTCCTACACGAAGAAGACGTTATACCCAAAGTGTATAAATACTATCCAAAGAACAAGGAATTGTCAAAGATCATAATTAACTGTAAATTGTTTGATCCGGATTCAGTACTTGATTTACTAAGTACCAACTTAGATCTTGATTTAAAAATTCTGAAAGCTGATAAGGAATACTACAATGTTAAGGACTTACAGGTAATGGAGCAGATTGTCAGCTTATTAGATAACTTGCCCGACAAATCTACCCATACAAGAGGCAAGCTTGGAATCTTCGGTAAAGAGACAGATATTGTCATTTGTCCTAATGGGCATAAACATGCGGTCGAAGAAAAGTATTGTCCAACATGCGGTGCTGACAATTACGGACTGACAGCATGGAACCGAGCTGACATTGACACTTTCAAGAACAGAGTTCAGATCATAAAGAAACAACTAACTAACGACAATTAACTATTTTGGATATAGCGAATCGAGAATTATGATAGTGTCTCGTTATTCTGATATAAATATTGAGGATTCATCTTTACGACCTTACCAGCAAAAAGCGAAAAAGGAAATATTCGAAGCTTGGGATAAGGTTGACTACGTGGTGTTTCAGATGCCGACTGACACTGGAAAGACACGGCTGTTTACATCAATAATAAGGGATATCCTTACGTGGGAAGACAAGACAAGTAATTTATTCAGCCGATTTATTACAACAGAAATAGCAAGATTATGACAAGAATTCTAATCCTTTGCACAGGTAACAGCTGCCGTAGCAAAATGGCACAGGCAGTACTCCAACATACAGACAGCAAACTCATTGTTTGCTCAGCCGGTACGCATCCAGCTAAGGAAGTAAATCCGCTGGCAGTCCGTGTCATGGACGAAGTGAATATACCTATTGCAGACTTGCAGACTCACGACGTAAGTGAATACGAAAATCAAGACTGGGATTACGTCATAACCGTCTGTGATAATGCAAGAGAAACGTGCCCTGTATTCAGTGGTAAAGTAGCGCATCAACTTTACATTGGCTGCACCGACCCGGCAATGGCAACAGGTAGCGAAGATGAAAAGCTATCGGTCTTCCGTAAAGTCAGAGATGAGATTATAGCAACATTCACTAAAATTGAATAATACATAAAACTAGTTGACAAATAATAAGGACTATAGAATGAAAAAGATTATCTTATTCATATTGCTATTTATGCCAATAGCAGTTTTTTCACAAACTCACAAATATTATTGTGAAGTTACGGGAACTGAGAAAGCTCTTGTAAATGGCATGAAAGTCATCTTCGATTTCGGTTCAAACCCGACTTATAACCTATGGGGAGATTTGAACAACAAGCTAAAATTCGTTGATGATAATGGTAAAGAAATCAATTTCAATACCATGGTTGACGCTGCCAATTATATGGAGGATAAAGGCTGGAAGTTCTTGCAAGCCTATTCTTCAATAAGGGGTGGTGCTGAAATTGAGCATTGGATATTCTGTAAAGAGGCCGATTCAAAAGAAAAGGCGAAGGAAGGTATTATGACCAAAGATGACTGGGATAAACTTCATGATCAATAACCATTACAAATTTAGAAATTTACTTAAAATATCAAATTATATATAGCAACTAGATGCCCGTTGGCATCTATCATTGTATAGACGCAATATCACAAAGTCAATAAAGAAAGTCCGCCGTGAGATTGGCCTTCTTTTAGTCATAGAGCTGTCTTAAAATTGATATTTCTTGCTAAAGAGTTAGTTTTCTGCTATTCGATTAATAACCATTCAATTGACGACGGGCTTCATCATAAGAATTGCCGCTAAGGAATTCATCCCCGCTTTGGCTCCAGAATTCTGCATTATCAAGACTTCTGTTGGCAGCATCCATCCTTTGCTGTGCTTCCTGGGCGTCCATGTTAGCGGCATAAGCACGACTATTGGCAATATTAGCACGGTTATTAGCCGCATTTAATGAAATAGCCAAATCCTCTACTCGTGATTGAAGGTCTGAATTAAGGTTCTTAAGATTTTCTATCTGATTATCCCTGTCTCTAAGTTCACTGTTCAAGTCGTCCACTTCGTTGCTAAGGCTAATTATCTTGATAGCCATAATAATGCACACGATTATGAGAGCAACAAAGGCAATAGTGGTTTTATTTTTCATCATATTTTAGCTATTTTAATCGCAAAGTAAGATAATATTTTCGAGATTTGCAAATGCCAGGAAGAAAATGTGAAGATAAAATTATTGTGTGCGGGAACAGCCGCTTAAGAAGAGTATTATCATTGCCCGTTGTGCCAACTGGATACTCCGCAATGATGACAAAGCTTTCAGAATATTTGTAACTTCTAACCGTGAGGATGCTATAAAGCGATTAATGAAGAAGGACGGACTTGATGCTGACAATGCCGGTAAGCGCATCGACCAGATTAACACCGGACGAAACAACCACTATTTCCAGTACACTGGCAGACGCTGGACCGACGCACGTGATTACGATATGGTCGTCAATACAAGTACATTGGGATTGGAAGAGTGTGCCGACATCATTGTCGATTGCATTGACAAGAGAGTGAGCCATAACAAATAGACTAATGCTCAGCCTTTATAAAGTGTGGATGAAGCTCATCGCCAAGATCATTTTTGAAATAGAAGTCATCCACCGTAAAGGTTTTAAGGCTGTCTGGAATAGTCAATCTGTTCTTGATGGCAAACCTTGCCATTGCCCCGCGGCAGCCTTTGGCATACATGGCAACAGTCTTGAACTCAAGGCCCTTATCCACAAGGAACAACGGCTTCACGACACGCACTTCGTTTTCAACACGCTTCCAGTCGCACATGCGCTCAAACTCCGTAGTGGCAAGGTCAAGCAATACGCCATCGTCAGCCTTCACCCGCTTGATCAGCACATCAGTCATCCGCGCTCTCCACCAGGTCTGGAGCGGCGCGCCCGCCGTACAGTGCAACCTTGCATCCGCCGGCATGCGGTAAAGGTTGATGGCGTCCAGCGGACGGATGAGACCATAGAGAAAGGACATTATCGACAAGTGTTCCTGCGCAAAGGCAAAGTCCCCGGTCGAGAAACTCTCCGCCTTCAGGTACTTGTATGCCTGCCCATGGAATGCGAGCACGGCAGGGACCTTGCCGCCAATATTGAACGACCGGAAGCGTTGCCGGTTCTCCATCGCTATGGCCGTACTGCAATGGAAAAGCCTTGCAATGTCAGGAACGTCGTGTCCTGCCATTTCATCGGCAATGGCGTTTGCCTCTTTCTGGAACAGGGGTGTTGAGGCAAGCGGAACGTTTACTCCCGCCACGCCATCTCTCATTATTTTTGCATCAGCAAGTATTATCTGCATATTGATATAACGTTCGTTAGAGATTGCAAAATTACAATATTACTTTTTCATATCTCAGCTTTATTGAGTAAATTTGCACTTACGCCATCATAACAAGGTTATGTAGTGGATGTAATCATTGAGGGCTGCACAGACATTGCGAATAACACTAAAAAGAAAAATTAATCAGACATGTACAGCATAGATAGTATAGTAACAACAAGCACCTGCGACAAGGACGGGAACCTGAAACTCTTCTCGGCCTTTCAGATGATGCAGGACTGCTCAGAGATGTGGATTGACTCTGAGCCAACGGTCAAAGCGTTCTTCGAGAAATCAGGAATGACACAACTATTGGCATCGCGTCAGGTAGAGATAGTCCGTGTACCGAAGTACAAGGAACGGCTAAAGACTGTAACAACTGTCTTTGAAGTCAAGCCCATGTTCGGCTTCCGCAACACTTTTATTTATGATGCGGAAGGGAATGTATGCTACAAGACTTGGTCTATGGGAGCATTCGTCGACAGAACGACCGGTCGGCTACAGCGCATTCCGCAGGATGTAGTATCATCGGTCAGCATTGAGCCAAAGAAGGACATGACATACGGTGAGCGGAGAATTATTGTGCCGAAGGACGCAGAATTCAAGGTTCATGAACCTGTTGCAGTTACCCATAACGACATCGACTACAACGGTCACATGAACAATGCCAACTATATCCGCATAGCCAATGAGTATCTGCCTGAAGGCTACAAATACAATAATGTAAGAGTAGAGTTCAAGATTCCTGCAAGATTCGGTCAGTCGCTTGTTCCCCAGACCTTATCAACTGCCGATGGAACTTTTTTTGTTGAACTTTCCCTTGATGGCAAGACAAGTACATTAATTGAATTCAAATAGAGCACACATGAATGTTGAAGAACTAAGGTCATATTGCCTGTCTTTATCCCCTAATGTTGAAGAAAAGTTTCCGTTCCCGAAATTCAAGGCGGCACGGGATGTTCTCGCTTTCTATATAGACGGACATATGTTCTGCTACTTCAATATCAATGACTTGAGCTGCATTATCGTCAAACATGAGAAGGAAGAAATTCCTGAGTTGATAGAACATTATCCATGCTTAGGACATCCGTATAACTGCAATCCAAAATATTGGATAGGAATAGACGAAACTATTGCAGATAAAGCTCTGATTGAAAAGCTTGTATCAGACTCTTTCAATATCGTAAAATCAAAAACACATAAACCAAGATGAGAAAACTGTTTTTATTTTTAATGCTTATGGCAACAATAGCAACTAATGCGCAGACAAAGTCTGCCGTACAGGAAGTTCGTGATTACCTTCACGAGTGTGGAACATTCTATATAGCTACAGTCGATGGCGACCAGCCACGTGTCCGTCCATTCGGAGTAGCAGAAGTCTACAATGGCAAACTCTACATTCAGACAGGCAAGAAAAAGGATGTCTTCAAGCAGATGATGGCTAATCCGAAGTTCGAGATTACAGCGGTTGATCCAAATGGCAAGGGATGGATTCGTGTTTCAGGTAAGCTTGTCAATGATGACAGCCATGATGCAAAGGTTTATGTTCTCGACCAGAATCCGGAACTGAAGAGTATGTATTCTGCCGATGATGACAACACAGCTGTGCTCTACATCACCGATGGAGAGGCGAAGTTCTGCTCATTCACAGAGCCGGAAAGAGGCGTAAAATTCTAGCCCCACAACAAACAGGAAAAGCTAAATTCAACTAAAAAACAGAAGACGTTTTGTAGCCTCACGGCTACCTTATAAAACTAAAAACCTAAATCTATTACTACTTACCTAAACAATCTATTAACCTTTTGACGTCGCAAAGATAGGTATAATCTTTTGTAATACAAAACAATATGAGAATAATATTATGAGACTCATGCCATCAAAACAGATTTTTTGAGTAACTTTGCCAAAGTTAATGAAACAATTTATAAATGACTAAAGTAAGAATTAGGACAACAGAAGGCGACATCGTTGTTCGCCTATATGATGAGACACCGAAACACCGTGATAACTTCATAAAACTCGTAAAGGAAGAGTTCTTCAATGGCACACTGTTCCATCGTGTAATAAAGGACTTTATGATACAAGGCGGAGATCCTGACAGCAAGAACGCGCCACAAGGCAAGCGGCTTGGAACTGGCGGTCCGGGGTATACTATTCCTGCCGAATTCGTTTATCCGAAGTACTTCCACAAGCGTGGTGCTCTGAGTGCTGCACGTCTTGCCGATCAAGTGAACCCGGAGCGTGAGAGTAGTGGCAGCCAGTTCTACATCGTATGGGGCAAAGTCTACAAGCCACAGGAGTTGAAGCAGATGGAGCGTCAGATGGAAATGCAGCAAGAACAGGCTATTTTCAATCAGCTTGCACAGGCTCACCGTGAAGACATTCTCAATTTCCGCCGCAACCGAGACCGTGCAGGCTTGCAGCAGTTACAAGACCAGCTTGTTGAAGAGACTCAGAAGAAGAGCAAGGAGATAGGTGCACCTAAGTTCACCGATGAGCAGGTAAAGGCTTACACTACAGTTGGTGGCACACCGTTCCTTGATAACCAGTACACCGTATTCGGTGAAGTTGAAGAGGGACTTGATGTAGTTGAGAAGATTCAAAATACCGAGGCCCTCCGTGATGACCGCCCGAAGAATGATGTGAGCATGACAATGGAGATAATTGAAGAATAAGAGAAAACAATATGAATAAGATGTTGCTAGTAGTTGACCCGCAAGTTGACTTCATTAACGGTTCGTTGCCTGTAAAGGGCGCAGCGGAAGCCATGGACTCATTGGCTGAGTATGTAAAGAAACATGGCGACGAATACATGATAAAGATAGTAACGTCGGACTGGCATCCATACCGACATTGCTCTTTCGACCGTGAAGGAGGACAATGGCCGCCACACTGCATACAGCATTCTGTCGGTGCAGCTATCTGGCAGTCTCTCCTTGTTGCGCTTAATGAGTCAAAAGGCGGATTTACTTTACTGTACAAGGGTGACAGCGTCGACAAGGATGAATACTCTATATTGCAGAATGGCAAGTCAGCTAGTATTATCCTTCGTCTGATTGCAGCAATGAGAATAGAGCAAATCGACATCTGCGGACTCGCTGGAAATGTCTGTGTCCTCAATACTGCCAGGGATTTGAAGGATATTGTAGGCGGCGACATGATTAACATCCTTGAGGAATATTCACCATCACTTGATGATGGTACTGCTCTAAAGGAATTTATCAGTCAATTGAAAGGATAGATTGACATGTACAAAGAATTGGATTTGTTTCCCGATGAGGATGAGGAAGAACAAAAGGAAGAGAGTCAAAAGGTTGACTTGAATCCGCTCTTCGACAGACTTGCCAAAAGTAAGTTCCGTTCATCTTTCTATCTCAATAAAAAAGACAAAGAATATATCCACGAAAAGGGCTGGACGAAGATTGAGCAGGGGGCAAGGGAGATAATTGCCAAGCGCCTTGCTCCTGCTTACATCCCCAACGACGGGAAGCAGACTCCTATGCGTCATGGCATATTTCCGCCATTCATTGCCCAGCATGCCACCGGCTGCTGTTGCCGCAACTGTCTTCAGAAATGGCACGGCATACCAAAAGGCAGGCAACTCACACCGTCTGAGCAAGGCTATGTAGTGGACGTAATCATGGAGTGGCTGCACAGACATTGCGAATAGTACAAAGATGAATACTCAATTACTAGTTTCCGATATTAACTCTCTTACAGGACGGCAGATGTATGACGTTTGCCGACTAAGGCAGGATGTGTTCACTATAGAACAAAACTGTTGGGTTCCCGAATTGGATGATACAGATTTATTCAGCTACTTAACAACGTGTAGCTCGTTCGTTTAATCGAAATTACAAACTATTGTAAAGAAGTTGTATCTTCGTATTCAGTGATTCCGAAGGGGTTCGAACCCTTGACCCACGGCTTAGAAGGCCGTTGCTCTAATCCAACTGAGCTACGGAACCAGAGACTGGAAATGGCGTCGAAAAACAGCTGCCATGCCAATCGGGAATCGCTTTAGTGGATTCTGGACTGCAAAATTAAAACATTTATGTGTTATTTCCAAATAAATGGAGAACTTTTTGAAATATATGCTGGTTAATGACAGAATAAAGTTAGTGGAAATGCGTGCTAATGACAGGATAAGGCTTATTTAAAAGTGGGCAAATGACATGGCGGATGCTGACGAATGACGGAATAGATGGCGGATGATGTGAGAGTATCGGCGAATCGGTGATTGATGTGTGGATAATGGCTGGATGTTTCGGCTGGGTTATTCGCCTAAAGGATTGAAGACGGGTGGAGCGTCGGGATGAATGTCAGACCAAGGGGAAGGGAGAGTAGTGGGTACGGAGAAGGCAGAGCTGTTCTGGAGCAATTTAGCGCGCTCGGAATCAATCTCGTCGGCAATGCCGGGCTGGCAGCCACGTTTCATATTGGCGATTTGCGCCAACCGCTGGTCAAGAGCCGCTGAACTGTGATATTCTTTATAGTATTTCTCGGCGTTGGAGTAGCTGTCGTAAGCTTTATGCCACTCCTTGTTGAACATGTAAATGAGTCCGATGCGATAGTAAATGTCGCCCTTGTCACGGTCGTAGCAAACTGAAAGGTCACGCTCGTAATATGGCAGAGCCTTTTCATAATTGTTCATCAGGAAATAGCTTTCAGCCGTAGCGTAATAGTACACGCTGAGCTCGTGAGGCGAAAGCCCTTGCAGTTGCGGCAGCACCTTCTCGAAATATTTCACAGCTGTCTTATAGTCCCACTCGTAATAATAACATAGTCCAATATAAGCGCGGAACCGTGGGTTCAGCTTGTACTGCTTGTCGAGTTTCTGGAATATAATCAGCGCTTCGTGATACTTGCCCGTCTGGAAATATTCCAGTGCCATGCCAAGCCGCTCAGACCCTTCCGACTGCTGAGCCAGGGCCGCAAAAGGACACGCCACTGACAGAACAGCCGTCAGCAGTGAGAGGATTATAAAACGTTTGGCACGGGTTACATGCATTTATTTCCAGATAATATCCCTGACTTTGTGGTCGCCGTACTGGATGAGGTCCAGGTCGATATTAACATGTCCTGTGATGTGGCTCTCGTGATTGTCGCCCATCGTTATTTCCAGTTGCTTGAGCTTTGCGATGACACTCTTTTCCGATAGATGGACATGTCCTTCGACCAGACAGTTAAGATACTTGTCCTTTCCTGCCGGGCGATCCTTTTCAGGAACCGGGTCAGTCCACTCCGGCTCTGTGAATGTAGCGTCAGGAATCAAATGACTTAATATTTCTCGTGCACGTTGTATGTTCTCCTCTTGGTTTGTGTTTGACCCGAGGGAAATAATTACTTTCATGTTTGCAAAGATAGTGGAAAAATAAGACAAAACAAAGACAATGCCGAAAAATAGTTTTACTAATGTTTCACGTCGGACTAATTTATATAAAAGTGGAAATATTATTTTGTTTTTTGAATCATTTGATGTATTTTTGCAACAGATTTGTATATGCGAAATTTTCCAATGAGACGAATTCTGACTTTCATCCTCTTGTTTTTGTTCCTGTTGCCGACGGTAGCAGGTCCTAGGATGCGTTGGAATCCGCGATACCAGAACTATATCAATCAATATAAAGACCTTGCCATCGAGGAAATGTTTCAGTATGGTGTGCCAGCCAGCATCACTCTTGCCCAAGGACTTCTGGAGAGTGCCGCCGGCAATAGCGAGCTTACCCGAAAGGGCAACAACCACTTCGGTATAAAGTGCCACGGGTGGAGCGGACGTGCCGTCTACCATGACGACGACGCTCTCGGCGAGTGCTTCCGTGCCTACGACAATGCCGAGCAGAGCTACGAAGACCACTGCCAGTTCCTTCGTGGCGGACGACGCTACCGTGGGCTCTTCGACCTCGACCGAAATGACTACCGTGGTTGGGCGCGGGGACTGAAAGCGGCAGGCTATGCTACCAATCCGCATTATGCCCAGCGGCTTATTGACATCATAGAGCTTTACAAACTCTATGAGTACGACAACGCACGAAGCTATGACAAGTTCATGGTGAAACGTGCCGAAATAGACAAGCCGGTTACTCCTGCGGGAACGCTCCATTCTATCAGCCGTTACAACGACAATTACTTTATAAAAGTCCGTCCCGGCGATACCTTCAAGGCTATCGGCAAGGAGATAGGTATCTCTGGTAAGAAAATCGCAAAATGGAACGAGCGTGAATATAACGACCGCTTGCAGGTGGGCGAGATTATTTGGCTCAAGAAAAAGCGCAAGCGTGCTCCAAAGCAGTATAAGGATCACCCGCACTATGTCCGCACGGGTGAGAGCTTATATAGTATAGCCCAGTTCTATGGTGTCCGTCTGAAGAACATCATAAAGATGAATCCGCAGCTTTCACGCACCCAGTATCAGGTGCGTGTAGGCGACGAAATCAGGGTATATTGATTCTATTTGTTGTGAATGACGCAACGGTCGAAAGAACCAGTGTCGGCAATATTTGTGTACATCATCAGCTCTTTCAGTTGCTCATTCATCTTCTTTACTTTCTTGACCACTCCGTCGGTTCCTTCCTTGAGCAACGGAGCCAGTATGCCACGACCAACGGCAACGGTGTCAGCACCGAGAGCCAGTGCCTTGTAGGCATCGTAACCCGTGTCAATTCCGCAATCACAGAATATGGCTACACCGCTGCCTTCCAGAGCCTTCTTTATGTCCGGCAGGATGGCAGTAGGCGGAATGCCGAATGGAATCCGTCCGTGATGGTGGGAAACGACAATACCCTTACAACCGGCATCACGAGCTTTCAGTGCGTCGGTCACAGAAAGAATACCCTTGGCAATAAACGGCAGCTTTGTTGAGGCTGCATATCTGGCTATGTCCTTCTGCGTTATTGTTCCGAGTGGCTGACCGTCGACAACATCGAAATGTCCGTCCTTTCCGGCGATATGGTCGATATCGACTCCCACGGCAAATGCTCCGTGCGCCTCGGCAAAGGCAATCTGCTCGAGTATAACGTCATGGTCGGCAAACGGCTTTATTATTCTCACTGTCGGAGCGCCTACTGACGCAATGGCAGCATACTCGTCGTCGGGCTCCATACCGACCCAGTTGAGCAGGTTCAACAGCTTTGCTGCCTCGGCATATTCCTGCATTGGCTTGCGCCCGTCCTTGCAGACCTTGTTGAGATGTGAGAAGGCAGGCATCATAATCGGAGAACTGAACTTCCGTCCTAGGATCTCCGTCTCCAGTGCCGGTTCTGCTGAGTCGATGACCCTCATCTCGACAAGCAGTGAGTCGAGGTAATGGCGATTAATCAAATTAGAGTCGTCAGCCTTTCCGCTTGTGACGGGAATCAGTCCTTCCGGTCCCGGCCACGGGCTTTTTATCTTTTCTTCCATAATGTTATATAGTTATTTCTTTACTTTATCACAAATATTGTATCTGCTTCAGCAGTGAATTTCTGCTTGTTATATACGAAATGTATCTCCTGTAGTGTGTTATCGTTGAAATTGTCAAGATATGAATTTACTTTTGGCTCGATCAGTTGAAAAGAACGTTTCAACTTCCATGAATTATCCATGTCGTCAGAGTCGACAAGTATGAGAAACAATCTGTTTTCTGCCCCGAATCTCATCGTTCCTTGTTTCTCATATAGCCACTTCATAAGCTCCGAAGGATTATTCATAGCCTCGTTGACTACTGACATTCTGTTTTTCTTAATCTCTTTGAGAACATCATCATGTCCTAGTTCAGAGAACTTCTGAGTAATCTCATATATTTGCTGTGCCTCTGTAGCATTCCTGTCGAAGACGATACCGTTTTCCTTAGCTTTCTTCTTCAGCCAAGTAAATTCCATCTTTCCATTATAGTAGGCTTTCAGCTTACCGTCCATAAACTTCTTTGGGAAATAAGTTACTTTAAGGTCGATAGGATATTGACTTATAAAGAAGTCCACGCTTTTAATCTCGCCGCAAGCCGAAATAACTTTCGAATGCTTTTTAAATATTGATTCTGTCAGGAAAGAAGTCCAATTGTTGTATCAGCTGTTCTCAACGTAGTTCCAGCTGTTTACGCAAATCTCGTTTCGCTTACTTGTCAATTCGTCGTACTTCGATATTGCTTTTACGTAATGGCTTACAAAGAATCTGTCCAGCGAATTGTTCTGGTCGCCTCCCCATTTGTAAGAAGTAATCTTGTATAGGTCGGATTTTAGCTGTCTCTCGTTGACACCTATAGTATTATAAAGTTCGTTCTCAGAATTACGGAGAAAACTATTAAGCATTTCCTCAGCACCATCTTTTTGCACAAGATAATCATACAGCTCTATAAACCGTTCGCCAGTCTTGGTAGCTTTCAGGCTTATCTTGTTCTCATTAAGGAACTTGTCCATCAGTCTTCCACGGCCGATAGCTTTTACTTTCAGCCAGCATAATCCCTGCGCATTACCATTGAATTGTGACAGTTGTTGCGAACGGAAAAGTTTATCCCATTTTGCGAAACTTACTTTATTGTCCATAGTCCATTATCATTAATAGCAAAATTATCTTTCAATATCTTATATATGTCTACGTCGTTTATAATGATTTTATTCGAGAAGATCCATTCCATTATCTTTATCATGACCTCATTGGTGTCTGCGGATTGTCGGTCGATGATTTTGTGTAAATGCTTTTTTATAATTTCTTCCTGTTCTTCTTTGTCGGTTGGTGTATAATGGAAATTGTTCTGAGAGTTTCGTAAGGTGATGAGCACGTCTCCCTTTACGGTCTTAACCCTGTTCAACTGCCTTGGGGTAAAAGTCTTCTGCGTAAGCCATTCGTAAGTTTCCAGTTCAAAACCGTTCTGTATGCAGGCATTGGTGATGCTTTTCCATTCCTCTCCTGATAGTGAATGATACGTTAAAGAGAAATGCCTGTCCTTCTTCAAGACTCTTCTTATCTCGCTAAATGCTTTCTGAATGTCCTCTTCAAAATGATATCCATCTTTATTTCGGACGCCACTGTTTGAAACAACTATTTCATTCTGGTAGTCGGGCTCAACCTTCAGCCATGCATTCCATATAATGCTTTGCTCGAAATAAGGAACAGTGTCTCCGTAAGGTGGGTCTGTAAAGACATAATCAATGCTTCCGTCGTCAATCGGAAGATGTTTCGCGTCAGCCGACATTATCTTATATGTAGTAGAGTTGTTGGAGCTGAAGAGATCTTTCTGAATGCAGCTATAGTAGTCCTTCTTGCCTGATATTACTTTTGCCAGTCGGTTTTCGAAATAATGGAGCACGTTGTTTTCTATATATGTCTCACCAGTATAGAATCCCGTCATCCATGCGCCTTGTGCCATTTCGCCCCTGGTCTTTATTGGTGGAACAAGTACGGAACAGTTTGCCAAGTTGGCGGTGAAAGCAAGTAAAAGGATATTCTGTTCTGCCCCTGAGGAATATTCTTTTATCAGCTTGTACAACCTTGCATGACAAGCCAGCTGCCGCTTGGTGAACAAGTCGGCAACTGTCATTTCTTTCTTTGCTGAAATTCGCGAATTGGGTATTAATTTATTTTGTGGATACCAGTCGGTTATTTCCTGCTCGTTCTCGAATTTTCTGTAAGCCTCATTCTGCTCCTGTGTGAATGTAATTTCTTGTGGAATTACATTGCGGTCAAAACGAGCTTTGAGAATGTTTCCTTCATGGTCTCGAAGAACAGAAATAGGCAAATTATTTGTCCCATCGATTTTATACCAGTAGCTGACAAAAGGAATGAACAAGTCCTTTATTTTTGTCCATGTTCGTAGTACTTTGTTGATGTTTATATTATTGTCAAGGAGATTCTCCTCTATGAAATTTGCTATTGGATTTAAATCGTTGGCTATGACATTCCTTCCTGCAATATATGCCTCTGAGCAAAATACACCATAGCCTGCAAATGGATCTAACAACAGATCGCCGGGCTTGGAATATTTTTTTATTAGGGGAGCAAGTCCAAAAGCCGGCTTCTTCCCCCAATATTTATGCATTTCGTATCGTGGTAACTTTTGCTTATTTATCATAGTCTTGCTTTTCCTCTGCAAACTTACAAAAAAATATTCTGATTTGGTTATTCCCGCACGGATTTTTCAGTTGACGCCTACTTCTTGTTCATTCCCGATGTGTAGAGCCCGGCGAAGGTGAGGAGACCGTTGAGCATGAGGAGTTCGTAGCCAAACTTATAACCGGTGGCAGCGCTGACGGTGACATCGAGAATGTAGCAGACTATCGGCGATGCGATGCAGATGTATGGCACCCATCGGTCGTTTGGCTTGCGGTGAGTCAACAGTCCGAAGGCAAACAAGCCAAGCAGAGGTCCGTAGGTGTAAGAGCAGAGAATATAAATGGCATCGATGACACTCGTCGAGTTGACCGCACGGAAGGCAAGGATGAACAAGATGAACACCACGGCAATGCCGATGTGAGCCCGTCGGCGCAACTGCTCGTCGTCTTGTCTTCCGACAATATCAACGCAGAAACTTGTTGTCAGCGCCGTTAGTGCCGAGTCGGCAGATGAGAAAGCTGCAGCCACTACACCTATCGTGAACAGCACCACCACCGTGTCGCCCAGCCGTCCTGTTGCCACGAACATCGGCAACAGGTCGTCGCCCTGGGCTGGCAGAGCCACGCCCGTCTTCCCGGCAAGCATCATCAGCAATATGCCGAGGGCAAGGAACAACAGATTGGCTGGAACGAAGGCGAATCCGTAGGTGCACATGTCCTTCTGAGCGTCACGCAACGACTTGCACGTCAGGTTCTTCTGCATCATGTCCTGGTCGAGTCCCGTCATCACGACGGCAACGAACACGCCGCTGAGGAACTGCTTCCAGAAGTTCTGCTTCGACACCCAATTGTCGAAGACGAACACACGGCTGTGGCTGTCGCTGACAATGGCTGAGGCTGCCTCGCCGACAGACATTCCCAGCGCGTTTATCACATTATATATAATAAGTATCAGGGCTGCAAACATGCAGAATGTCTGAAACGTATCCGTCCATACCAGCGTCTTTATTCCGCTGCGTCGGGTGTAGAGCCATATCAGTGCCACCATAGCCACGACCGTCACGGGAAACGGAATGCCGACACCGTCGAGCACGAACTTCTGCAATATTATGCAGACGACATAGAACCTCACGGCAGCGCCTGTCATCTTCGATACGAGGAAGAACGACGCGCCGGTTTTGTACGACCTTATGCCGAGCCGCTGTTTCAGATAGGTGTAAATCGTCGTCAGGTTCAGACGGTAGTAAACCGGCAACAGCACGAAGGCAATGACGAAATAGCCGAGGATGAACCCCATGCACATTTGCAGGTAGGTCATGTCTGTCTTCATCACCATGCCCGGCACGCTGACGAACGTTATGCCCGATATGCTCGCGCCGACCATTCCGAACGCCACCATATACCATGGCGATCGCCGTCCGGCACGGTAGAATGTCTCATTGTCCGACCTTTTAGCTGTCAGTCGGCTGATGCCTAGCAGTACGGCGAAGTAGATGATTATTGTTGTAAGTATCAGCACGTGTCAGTATGTTATTTCTGTGACTTGGATAACCAGTTGGAAATCATCTTCCTGTACTTTTCGGTCTGGTCGATGAATGTCATGTGCCGGGCTCCGTCGAGCAGTTCCCATTCCGAATTTGGAATTCTGTCGAACATCGTCTTTGCTATCAGTGGGGTACACTCGTCGTTGGTTCCACTGATAATCAGCGTCCTGACAGAAATGTTTCCCAATTTGTCGGTGTAGTCGAAATCCTTCAGGGTACCCGTCGGAGTATACTCGTTAGGTCCCCAAGCCTCGATGTACGACTCCGTACCGAACCGTTTCTTCCGTCTGATGCACTCCGGCGACGACTCCGTCACCTCTCCGGCATGCAGACGGGTGTAGTCATCGTTTGCCTTGATGTATTCCGGAGCATCGAAATTGCCCGTCCTTGCAGCTGTCTCGATGGCGCGTTGCTCGTCGGCAGGCATGAACGAGATAAGCCTTTTCTGCTCGTGGCTCCATAGCTTGCTCGACGGCAGTGTGCTCGACAGGATTATCGACTCGACGCCTTCCGGATGGCAGTCTGCAATGTAGGCAATGATGAGCATGCCGCCCCACGACTGCCCTAGCAGATGTATACGGTCGAGATGCAGGAACTTGCGCAGTGCCTTCAGCTCGTCAATCCATGTCTCTAGAGTCCACAGCTCCTTGTGACCCTCGACATAGCTCTCGCCGCAACCTATTTGGTCGTAGGATATAACCTGTCGGTGGGACGTCTCGGCTATCGTGTCGAGCACTTCAAAGTAGTTGTGGGTAGAGCCCGGTCCGCCATGGATAAGCAGCAACGGAGCATTGCCGGTCTTCTCGCCGACTATCCTATAGTAAGTTTTAAAGCCCTTGAAAGGCATTGTGCCAGTTGTAATCTTCATGTCCTGTAGGTATTTATTCTGCAAAGATACTTATTTTCTTTCATTCGTCAAAAATATCTTTCGTGTGGTGATTGAAGTTAGTCCTTCAATCACCACACGAAAAAATATCTGACAGAAAACTGACACGTGCCAAATAACGTTATAAAACGGTATCTTTTAGCTCCTAATCGGGCATCTTTTCCATCGTAAATGATACCCGATTGCAACGTAAAATGCCGCTACTTGTAAATTGGTTGATAATCAGTGACTTACTAATTCAATCAATATGAATTCCTTGCTTTGAAATATCTTTACTGTAATCGTGTAAAAAATTATTTTTGAAAGTGCAGTTTCATCTACGATTCTGTGTGGAACAATCCTTTTTTATATGATTTATTTGTTTTTATCTCTTTTTTAGCCATAGTGGCAGAAAATGTTTGTAATTTTGCACCGTAAAAAGATTGTATTCATGCGCAAACACTTTAATATATTAATATTACCGGCAGCGGTGGCATTCGTTATCGTCGTAGTCATGCTTGTCAGCTACCTCCACGCACCGGACGAGAACCAGCCCGACTACAGTCAGAAAGCATATATCCACCTCATCGGCTCACCACTGAAGCCCGACAACGTGTCCGACTATATTTGGGTAAGTCCCCAGTTCAATGCCACCGATGTCCCGCCTGGCAACTACAGCGGACTCGTCAGGCTTGCCGGCAACCATTATGCTGTAGTCTCCGATGCCGGTACTCCGAAAGGTTATTACAATTTTAGTATCGACATTGACACTACCGGACAGATTACGGCAATACACAATAACGGATTCCGCAAACTCGGTGATGTCAACGACGACCAAGAGGCAGTAACTTATGATGCCGACTGCCACCACATATACATCGGCAATGAGGAAACGGCTGCCATTGAGGAGTTTGACGCTCTGAATGGACGTAAACTTAATAGGCAGGTAATCAGCGATTTCAAGCGGCTGGCTGTGCACAACCGTATAATAGAAAGTCTCACTTACGACCCCACAGAGAATTGTCTCTATACTTGTAATGAGGGACCGCTCAGAGGTGACCCGGGGCAGATGATCCGTATCCGTAAGTTCGACACTGATTTGCATGATACGGGTGAGTATACTTACGTCATGGACGACCCACTGTCTGAGGTGAAAATCGGTGACAATAGCCATGCTTTCGGCGTGGCTGAGCTGCTTGCCATCGGCGACGGAACGCTGCTTGTGCTCGAGCGTGAGTTCCTTGTAGCTCCGGCAGGTATAGGGTCGTGGGTGGTCAACAAGATATTCCGTTTCAAGCCGGGTGTCGAGGAGAAACAATATGTCACCGGATGGCGCACGCAACTGAATGTCGACGACTTCACGTTGGCTAACTATGAGGGTATGTGCCTCGGACCGAAACTGCCAAACGGACGGCAGGTCGTGATACTCTGTGCCGACAGCCAGAACAGGGTTCACGGTGTGTTGCGTGACTGGTTCCGGACGATACTCATTTAAAAAAATCTTTTACCGCTCAGGCACGATTATTTACCTCTTAAACCGATTTTTGGCTTTCTATACACGAATGTCGAGATTCGGGGGTTGTATGTCCTGATTTTTTATATTATATTTGCAGCGGTAAAATGTGTAATAATCTGCTAGTTAAATACATGGTATGGCGCGGGAAAGCCATAAATATTGGTATAAATAATGACTATCCCGCCGACGTGTTGAGCAATTTGAGCGACAATGCTTTCTTGTTCGACGGCATACCGTGTGGCAGTATGGAAGGCTTCCTGCAGTCGCTGCGTCATGGCGAACCGGCTATGCAGCAGCGTGTCTGCCTTATGGACGGGCGTGCGGCACGGCAGTTCAACGGTAACTTGACGGGCGAGCAACTGTGGTGGAAGGGGCGGCAAATGCGGCGAAACAGCCGGGAACTCAATCGGCTTGTGGCTGATGCTTACAAGACAATGTTCATTCAGAACTATGATTTCCAGACGGCTCTGCTTACAACATTCGGCAAGCGGCTGTACTATTCGACAGAAGTTGTCGGCAACGGCGAACCTGTCATCTCCGACCGTAAAATCTGCAATATTCTCTGTGAGCTCAGGGACAAATCGCAGGAGATTCTGATAGATATGTTCTCAGCCCGTGACAGGTATCTGGGCGATGCGGCTGAGCGGCTTGTCCATGACGCTATAAACCTCGTTGACGACCTTTCTCGGGAAGACAGCGGCAAGAAGATTAACATCGTTTCGGTGAGTTCCGACCAGTCGATATTCTATAATGATTATCTTTTCTGCATCGGGTTGAGTTCAACCGACATGAAGTTCCACAACAACGCGACAACTACAATCAATAACTCCGCTAACGGCAACAACCCCATCGGCAAGTTATGGCTGATGGAGGTTGCCGTCAGTAACGGTTCGATGAAATATAAGAGGGCCCTGGACTTTGGTACTACAGACATGCTTCAGCGGAAACTCCGCGAAGAGCACATCACCGATAGTGTGAGGACGATTCTCCTCGATGGAGTCACTTTTCTGAAAAATTAGTCTTATATGTGAAAAAGCGGCTGAAAAATTTGGAGATACGGAATAAAGTCCTTACCTTTGCAAATTACTAACGCTACATATTGTTCCACCGTAACTTATGCAGTACCTTATTTATATATGGGGTTGACTGGATTTGACGGCAAGACGAGATGGTGTGTAAGCATGGCGAAAACAATTACGCTCTCGCTGCCTAACCGAAGTACAGTAAGTTACTGGCTTAATCGCGTCACAAGGTGATGCGACGAGACACCGCTCCGAGGATGTTGTTCCGAATCCGGAGATTCAGCGGTGCAGGATAAATCGGAAATAGCTCTCTGCGGCCCCGCACGGATAGTGAAACTTTTGGGGATAAGGCAGTAGTTGGTGGTCCAGGTCTTGCTGCTGCACGAAAACCGAAGGCTGGAATAAGCATGTAGAAAGCACATGATTTCCTTGTGCGGACGTGGGTTCGAATCCCACCAGCTCCACAAAAGCACTTCCTATAAACCGCTAAGTTACAATTGCTTAGCGGTTTTTATTTTGCCCTTCAAAATTGTTACCACGATTTTTTACCACGAATTTTACCACAATTTAAAATATTAGTGTAAATATAATTTATTTTTCGATTCAAAGTGAAATAATTTTACACTTGCAAAAACTATCCAATTTTTATAGAAAAATTCGTGGTAAAAACTTTGATTCAACATCTTGTTTTTATAACTTTGAATTATAACATTCAAGCTATGAACATCAAAAGAAGCATAAGATTCGTAATAAGAAAGGAGAAGGAAGGCAGAATCCGCATTGTAATGAGAGTGTCATTTAAATGTATGGCTGTCGACTTCCAAACTGGTATAGTGGCAAATGAAGGAGATTTTGACATTAAGCTACAGCGAATAACTAACTGTAATTTAGACAGTTCGTATGTCTCTCAATGCAATGATAAGTTTTCTTTGATGACTGCGAACATGATCAAGACCTTTCAATATTTCGAGTCACAAGAAACGATTCCAACGGCACAAGCTTTGAGGGAAGTTTATAATTCTATTGCCAATGGAACAGCCTTAAAGTTAGAGAATTCTATAAAAAGTAGTGGTATTCCTATCGTAAAAGTAAAAGATAATTCTGAGACAAATATAAAGAAGCCTAAAGCCAAGAGTTTTTGGACTTGCTATGACGAATTTGTCAGAGTCAATAGTAAACTCAATGATTGGACGGACGCTACTAGTGTAGTGTCCTATTCATATTGACTTGTATCTATATGAGTAACTACTCAGCACCCCCCAGTATGATGCGGGTACCTACCGCGTTAATTTTTCACAA
>OMZV01000032.1 GCA_900315635.1 uncultured Prevotella sp. | reverse complement strand
AACAGCTATGAAGAACGGAAATTCGAAATACAACGCATTCCTTGCTGTAGTACAACAGCAAGACAACTAATCATGTAATAGGGTGCTGAGTAGTTACTTATGAGCGACAATGTATTAAAGAAAGTAAAAATCAACACTTTTGACTAAGATTTATGTACTTTTGTCACTTCAAAATTATCATCTACAAATAAGAAATGAGTCTGACAAGCATAGCAAGAGTGTTATTCCGGGGTCGTCAGCGTGAGTTGGAGACATATCCTGAGAAGGGCGAACAAATGCAGCGGGACGTGCTGAACTTCCTGCTTATGCGCGCCAAGGATACAGAATACGGAAGGAAGCACCTGTTCAACCATATTAAAAGTTATGACGAGTACGTGCAGAACGTACCTGTCAACGACTACGAGAGTCTCAAAGGAGACATCGACCGCATGCGCCACGGCGAGGAGAATATACTATGGCCGGGGCTGGTGAAATGGTACGCCAAGTCGTCAGGAACCACCAATGACAAGAGTAAGTTCATTCCTGTTACACAGGAAGGACTGCAACATATACACTATCAGGGGCCTAAGGACTGCGTGACATTCTATCTGCGCAACAACCCGAAGAGCCGCATTTTCGACGGCAAGAGCCTCATCCTTGGCGGCAGCCACCAGTCGAACTACAACCTGCCGAACTCTCTCGTGGGCGACCTCAGCGCCATACTCATCGAGAACATCACGCCACTGGCAGAGTTGTTCCGTGTACCGAAGAAAGCGACAGCACTCATCAGCGACTTCGAAGTGAAGCGCGACCGCATAGCCCGCGAGACAATGAACAAGAACGTGACCAACATCTCCGGCGTTCCGTCGTGGATGCTCTCAGTCCTCGTCCGTGTTCTGGAGCTCACAGGTAAGAAACATCTTGAGGACGTATGGCCAAACCTGGAGGTATTCTTCCACGGAGGAATAGCCTTCACCCCATACCGCAAGCAGTACGAACAGCTCATAACTAGTCCGAAGATGCACTACATGGAAACCTACAACGCCAGTGAGGGCTTCTTCGGAGTGCAGGACGACCCGAACGACAAGAGCATGCTCCTGATGCTCGACTACGGCGTATTCTACGAGTTCCTGCCTGTCGACGAGATTGGTTCCGACCATCCGAACATCGTTCCGCTGACCGGTGTAGAGCTCGGCAAGAACTACGCAATGCTCATCAGCTCGTCCTGCGGACTGTGGCGATATGAGATTGGCGACACCGTCCAGTTTACGAGCCGCAACCCATACAAGTTCATCATCACCGGCCGCACGAAGTACTTCATCAACGCATTCGGCGAGGAGCTTATCATGGACAATGCCGAGAAAGGACTTGCCTACGCCTGTGAGAAGACCGGCGCCGTCGTGTCAGAGTACACCGCCGCCCCTGTCTACATGGACAACAAGGCTAAGTGCCGCCACCAGTGGCTCATAGAGTTCTCGAAGGAGCCTGCCGACATCAACGAGTTTGCCGACATTCTCGACAAGCGCCTGCAGGAGATAAACTCCGACTATGAGGCTAAGCGGTTCCACGACATAACTCTCCAGCGCCTGGAGATTATCAAGGCTCGTCCGAACCTCTTCAACGACTGGCTCAAGTCTAAGGGCAAGCTCGGCGGACAGCATAAGGTGCCTCGCCTGTCGAACGACCGGAAGAACATTGAGGAGCTGCTAAAAATGAACGAATAAAAATCTAGTCCCCACCAAGCCTCCCCCAGGGGGAGGATGTTTAATCACCTAAGAAATAAAGAGACGATATGAGTTCCATTCTTAACTCTATATTAAATAATGTAATCAAACATCCTCCCCTTGTGGGAGGCTTGGTGAGGAATGCCAGCTTGTTGAGGAAAGCTTTTTCTCCTTTTTACCTTTTTACCTTTTTACTTTTAGCAGGTTGTGCCAAGATGGGACAGCCCGACGGAGGATGGTATGACGAGACACCGCCACGGGTTATCGGCGAATCACCAGCCGACCAGGCAACAGGTGTCAACAGCAAGAAGGTGACTATCTACTTCGATGAATTCATCAAGATGGACAACCCAACCGAGAACGTTGTAGTGTCGCCACCACAGCTCGAGGCACCGGAGATAAAGACCGAAGGCAAGAAGATTTCCGTCAAGCTGCAGGACTCCCTGCGTGCCAACACCACCTACACCATTGACTTCTCGAACTCCATTTCCGACAATAACGAGGGCAACCCTCTCGGAAACTACACATACACTTTCTCTACCGACGACCACATCGACACAATGCAGGTGGCTGGCTATGTCATTGACGCCCAGAACCTTGAACCCGTTCAAGGCATTCTCGTCGGCTTGTACGACAATCTCAACGACACGGCATTCACCAAGACGCCTATGCTCCGTGTGTCACGCACCGACGACAAGGGTCACTTCTCCATCAAGGGCGTACGCAACGGGCAGTACCGTGTCTTCGCGCTTAAGGATGCCGACAACAACTACATGTTCAATGCCAAGAGCGAAGAGATAGCTTTCGACCCGAATACTTACTCCACAAGCTGTCATCCCGACATCCGTCAGGACACCATCTGGAGCGACTCACTGCATATAAAGGACATCGAACAGGTGCCGTATATGCATTTCTTCCCTGACGACATCGTCCTTCGGGCATTCACCGAAGAACAGACCGACCGTTATTTCCAGAAGGCCGACCGCACCGAAGCCGACCATTTCACACTCTATTTTACTTACGGCGACACCGAGCTGCCGAAGATTACCGGACTGAACTTCAATGCCGACTCGGCATTCATCGTTGAGCCATCGGTAAACACCGACACCATAACTTACTGGCTCCGCGACACAGCCCTCGTCAATCAGGACACGCTGGAGGTACAGCTCGACTACCGGGCCACCGACAGTACAGGCGTGCTACGGGCTCAGACCGACACGCTGGAGATACTCTCGAAGCAACCCTACGAGAAGCGAATGAAAGCCAAGCAGGATGCCTTCGAGAAGTGGCAGAAGCAGCAAGAGAAAAACAAGAAGAAAGGACGTCCGGTAGAGACATCAATGGCAGACGACCAGCTGAAACCTGAATACAGGATAGCGTCATCCATCGACCCCGACCAGACACCACTGATTGTCATGCCGGCACCTATAGCCAGCATCGACACAAGCAAGATACACCTCTATCTGAAAGTCGACTCTACATGGAATCCGATACCGTTCCAAATAGGCGAAAGCCCGTCGGTACCGCGCACCTACCAAATAATCGGCGAATGGCGGCCGGGCTGCCAGTACAGCCTGGAAACCGATTCTATGGCGTTTACGAGCATCTACGGGCTCGTCTCGGCGCCGAGCAAGCAAGGATTCAAGGTGCCGGGCGAGGACGAATACAATGTCTTCCCGGTGAATGTCAATGGATTCAACGGCAAGCGCATCGTCGTCCAACTGCTCAATCAGTCGGGCAAACTGGTGAAATCGCAGAGCTCCGACAACGGCTCGGTCGTCTTCCAGTGGGTCAAGCCGGGCATGTACTACCTAAGCATGTTCGTCGACGAGAACAAGAACGACCGCTGGGACACCGGCGACTATGCATCGGGACGCCAGCCGGAAGCCGTCTACTATTACAATGAGCCGGTAGAGCGCAAGGCTAAATGGGACGACGCGCTGAACTGGGATCCGACCAAGCTCCCGCTGAACGTGCAGAAGCCGTCGAAGCTGAAGAAGCAGACATCATCGACAAAGAAGAGAATTCAGAACCGCAACGCCGACCGTGCACGCCGTCTCGGTATACAATACGACCCTAAGGTCGACCAGTAAACGGCTGTGGGACAAGTAGATATTAAACAAACATAATCAATAACAATATTAAAAACACAAGCGCCTTAAAGGCAAACAAAATGATGAAAAAACTTATGAACTCAAGAACTCATAAACTCGAGAACGTGCTGCTGGTGGCAATGCTGTTCTTAGCGTCAGTGGGAGCCTCGGCTCAGGGCATGACAAACACCGCGTTCAAGTCGGGCGAGTATCTGTCATACAACCTCTACTTCAACTGGAAGTTCGTGTGGATAAAGGCTGGCAACGCTTCTTTCTCGACGACGATGACCCGATACAAGGGACAGAACGCCTACAAGTCAAGTCTGACGGCAAAGACCAACGCACGTGCCGACAAGTTCTATGTCATTCGTGATATTCTTACAGCTTACTGCACCGGCAACCTCGTTCCTCTGTTCTACACCAAGAACACACACGAGGGCAACCGCCGCAACCTCGATGAGGTGACTTATCAGTTCAGCGGGGGCAAATGCCACATGAAGCTCCGCCGCCGCAAGACCGATGGCGTCAACCACTATAAGAATGTCGTCAGGAACAACTCGTTCGACATGCTGAGCATCTTCCTCCGTGCCCGCTCATGGAATCCGTCGGGCTGGCGCAACGGCTACAAGGTGGGATTCAACATCGTCGACGGTAAGAACTGCAACCCGGCTTACATCCAGTATGGCGGCAAGACCAACGTCGATGGCGACAACAACCGCAAGTACCGTTGCCTGAAGCTGTCGTATTATGAGAACGAGGGCAAGGGCTACAAGCGCATCGCAACATTCTACGTTACCGACGACCAGAACCATATTCCAATTTTGATTGACCTTAATTTGAAGTTTGGTTCAGCCAAAGCAAAAATCGTCAACATCCGTGGAAATCGCTATCCGATAAGAGCCTAGTATTCAATGGGTTACAAAACGCGTTCTAATTGGGTATCTTTTACGTTCTAATTGGGTATCTTTTAGAGTCTAATCGGGTATCTTTTACAACGTAATTGGGTATCTTTTACAAAGCGAAAGACTATTACATAGAATAAGCTCTTAGTTTGCCAACAAGCTAAGAGCTTATTTTTTGTTAAATAAGTTTAATAACTAAGCACATTAGTTGTAGCTTTGGAAATAATTCCGTTTCTTTGCAAACACAAAGAAAGGTTTATAATTTTTACGAAAGAAAGAGAATCATGAAAAAGTTCATTCCTCTATTACTGTTATTGTCTTTGCCATTGACAATGAAGGCTCAGACCGCCGGCGACTCCATTGATAAGGTGGAGTACCGCATAAATTACGCCACGAAGACAGTCCCTGACACGACTGCCGCCGATTCGGTTGGCAATTTCTATGTCTATGAGGACGACGAGATGCGTCTCGACATAGGCACGCATTCCAGCAAGTTCTACAGTGCCCGCACAGCCGTTTACGACAAATGGCTGAAAAGCCAGGTGGACAAAGGTAACACCAATTTTACCAATCAAGAAGGCGTACCGACTAGTCCGACGGTCGACTGGGTGGTATACCGCAACTATCCTGAGGGCGAGACGAGTTTCCTTGGCAATGCCGTCGTGATGAACACCTACCGCATTTCAGAGAAGACGGTAACACCTAATTGGACTATTGGCACTGATACCTTAACCATCCTAGGCTATCACTGCACCAAGGCAGAGACCGATTTCAAGGGTCGCCATTGGACTGCATGGTACTCTGAGGACATTCCTCTCGACTACGGACCATGGAAACTTATCGGTCTTCCGGGACTAATCCTTAAGGCTGAGGACGCCACTCATCAGTTTATCTTCACTGCATCGGGAATGGAACAGATTGGCGGCAAGGAGGCTATCGCCCTGCCAAAGGACTACAAGAAGTATGAGGCTGTCACACAGAAGCAGTTCGACAAGATTAACCGCACGACTTCGCCAAATGAATCACTTGCCGCAAGCGGCATAAAAATATCATTCGACAATGGCAGTGATGCTGATGGCAAGTTCGAGTCCCAGTTCAATAAGCCCCTGCCATACAATCCTATCGAGATCATCAAATAGGAGCGGCGAAAACGGTTAATGGAGGTTAAACCCAGTTTAGAATCGTTTGCCCTTTGCGTTTACTCTATATATGAGGAAATTATTTCTGCTTATAATAGCGTTCGATTTATGCGGCAATGTCATGGCTCAGGTCATCGACAAAGTACAGTATCGGATAACCTACGATACCAATTGCGTTGCCGATACTACGAAGCGTGATTCGACTGGAGGCTACATCTATGGCACCGACGAGATGGCACTCGACATTGGCAGCAAAGTGAGCAAGTTCTACAGCATGCAAGGTGTTAGGTACACTAAATGGATTGCCGACAATATAAAACGTGGCGGTGAAGCCGACCCTAACGTCCTACAACCACCCAGGCCATTGATAACAACCGTCTTCTTTCATAACTATCCCGAAGGAAAAGACAACACGTTGTCGGACGAATATTCTTATTTATACCGTATTGAAGAGCCATTATCTACTCCTGAATGGACTATTCTGCCTGACACTTCCACCATCCTGGGCTATCACTGCACAAAGGCGGAGACCGACTATAAAGGACGACACTGGATAGCCTGGTACACCGAGGATATTCCTATCGACCAAGGACCGTGGTTCCTCGGCGGTCTGCCGGGACTCATCCTTAAGGCTAATGATGTCCAAAGCCAATGGATTTTCAATGTCATTGGCTTGAAGCAAATCGATGGAAAGGAGGATATAACATTAGGGAAATGGAAGAAGTATGACCCGATGGACAAGGCAAAATACTACAAATGGCGTCGTACAGCAACACGGGACGACATGATTAAGGCTCTGAATGCAACCTCAAACGTAAAGTTTACGCCAGTAAAATCCACCGGCGAAGAATACACTTCCGAAGAGTATCATGAAGAGTTCGGCAAGCCAGTCCCATTCAATCAACTCGATTTATCGGAATAAACATTTGATTAATGCGAAAAATCACTATTATATTATGCCTGCTCCTGATGACGACTTGTGCCATTGCACAAGGCGGCTTGACCGGCTCGGTGGTCGACTCCACCAGCGGGAACGGGCTGGCAAAGGCGACGGTGATGCTTCTTCGTGGCGGAAAGACAATCAAGTTCGTAAGGACTGACGATAAAGGACGGTTCTCATTCGACGTGGCGGCACAGCAAGGCGATGAGCTACAGGCAATCCTCATGGGTTATGGCAAGCATTGCCAGGCGGTCGGCAAGGATAACACGATACGCCTTTCGCAGAAGACCTTTCAATTGAAGGAGGTGAAGGTGCAGGGTCCTCCGGTCACCCAAAGGAAGGACACGATTGTATATGACCTTACTAAATTTGCCTCCGATCGTGACAATAGCCTAAAGGATGTGCTTAGTAAACTCCCCGGAGTTGACGTTGAGAAGAACGGCGAGATAAAGTATAACGGCAAGGCTATAAGCCGTTTCACAGTCGAAGGACTCGACCTGAGCAAGGGTCAATACAATAAACTGACGGAAAACATCCGTGCCAAGGACGTTAAGAAGGCTGAGGTTATGGAGCACGACCAGCCGATAAAGGCTCTACGAAACCGTGTCTTTACCGATGATGTCGGCATGAACATTGTCCTTAAAGACTCGGCCCGTGACCAGATGGCGTTTACTCTCCGTCCTTATGCCATTGCCGAAATTCCTCATAATGACGAGGGCGAGGTCGGAACGTCAGTCGGTGGCGATGCCGTCGGAATGCAGATTGGCAAGAAAAGGCAGATGGAATACACGGCTCAGTATGACCGCACGGGGCGTGACCTTAGCAACCAGTTCTCTATCTTCTATGATGCATTCGACTTTGCATCTACCGCCGAACTGCCTCTTTGGTTCTCTACTCCGTCACTGCAAGCGCCTATTGATGAGGAACGCCTTCGTCTGAATACGTCACAGGCTTACAGTATAGACCATATATCGAAAGGAAGAAATGGTGCCGAAAATAGTTTTTCGGTGAGCTATAACCGCAATGTTATCCGTCAGCACACTCAGAATGAATCACAGTATTTTCTCAATGGTTTGTCGCCGACAGAGACCACAGAGGACAGGCAGATGCTCCTTCGGCAAGACGCATTCTCATTGAGCTACAACCACAAGATTAATTCTGACAGCCATTATGGCAACATTGTCTTTAAGGGTAGCGCAAGCCAGAACGATGGTCTGAGCAAATATTCCACGGGAACAAACCAGCGAATCCGTACTCCGCAACTCAACCTCGTTGCCGGAATCGACCAAACATATACCCTGAAACGGAGTATTCTTCAATGGAAGTCGACTATTGACTATCATTATGGAAAGGATAAAATGAGGACTACAGATAGCAACAAGTCTATTCAACATCCCCTCCATTCGGAGGGGCTTGGGGATGCTTTAATTCACACTGCCCATTCTTTGTCCTGGAACCGCTCCTTCGCCCACTGGCACCGCAACTATGGCGTGTCTTTGGAAGCCGAGAACTTGCATGTCGCTGGTGAGAATAATACCCTTTTGCAGGCGGGAGTTAGTCCGTCGTGGGTCTATAAGGATGAGGACTGGCATATTTCTTTCGCCCCGGGGACTAATATAAAGAGGTATACTCATCAGAATGCCACGCTGCTTTTGCCAATGGGTTCTATCTACATTAATCGTGATTATGGCAACCGTGCCAAATGGAACTTCTCTACTTCTTACTCGGAGAGCACGTCGTCGTGGTCGACCCTTGCTGTTGATCATAGGCAGACGGACTATCGTTCATGGATTGACGCACCCGATTTCGTGCCACGGATGAGGATGCTTATGTCGTCGTTCGGATACAACTACAAGCGTGCCATATATCAGTTCTTTTCGAATGTCCGTGTAAGTTATTCACGGACATGGAACAATGCGGCTATGGACATGGTTATAACCGACGGAGAGTATCATAATGTTTGGACACGACATGACACTCACAGCGATAATTATAGCGGATCGATTAACGCCTCGAAGGGGTGGCACAAGCTCTATCTTAAGACCAATCTGACATTGTCTGCCAACTATTCCAATGGTCAACAGTATTCTGGTGGTGAGTCTGTTCAATTCAAGTATGTGTCCTATGGTGTCCAGCCTGAGATTGTCTTCTCGCCGTCGTGGATGGAGATTGACTACAAGGGTGAGTTTGCCTTTAATCGAAACAAGACCGGTGAGGTATGGGCTAAGACGCTTGCCGACTGGACTCAGAGGCTCACACTTACTTCATCCATAAGCCATGTAGACCTTTCTTTGTCGGGAATTCTCTATCATAATGAGATAGATGGTTCGCCGCCGGTAAACACTTTGCTTGCCGATGCCAAGGTCGTCTGGCGGATGAAGAGGCTTCGGCTTACCGCTTCGCTCCGAAACATATTCAATAAAACAAAATATGCCGAAACCACATATAGCGGTATCGGCATATTCACAAATCGTTATTGGCTTCGTCCAAGGGAACTGATGGTTACAGCCCAGTTCTCGCTATAGGTATCATAACCCGCTAAGCAACCCAGCCAAACTCCAGAGTTTAACATGGTGTCCATCCCCCTCACGCACGGGAGGGGGCAAGGGGGTGGGTCTCATTTATCAGTTTCAGAAGATGGTCGACAGCCTCGTCCTCGGGAATATTGTGCTCTACACATTCCTTGTTGTGATAGAGCGAAACCTTTCCGGGGCCTGCTCCGACATAACCATAGTCGGCATCAGCCATCTCGCCCGGTCCGTTGACTATACAACCCATGATTCCTATCTTCAATCCCTTCATTCCTTTCGTTGCCTCCTTGATACGGGCAATGGTCTTCTGAAGGTCATAGAGCGTGCGTCCGCAGCCAGGACAAGAGATGTATTCGGTCTTAACCATGCGCAGACGACCAGCCTGAAGAATGTCGAAGGCGGTTTTTGAAACGTCTTCCTGAGGTATGTCGCCGTCATTCATCAGCCACAGTCCGTCGGTCAGTCCGTCCATCATAAGCGCTCCCATGTCGGCAGAAGCCTCAAGCTGTAGCTCGGTGAGAGGTGACAGATGTTGGTTGTCGTCAGTCTCATCGTTACTTGAATGATGGTACATCTCAGCGAAGATTACCGGATTCTCAACACCGGCATTCATCATCTCATGGACAAGAGCCCGCTGGTCGCCAAGCTTGTTCTGGTGCTGCGTCATGCAGACAACGACTACTTCGGGATGAGCCTTAAGGCAAGCAAGGTATTCGTCTGACGGAGTTCCATACTGCAGGGTAAGGAACTTTACCGGTGCGTCGACCATACCGATGAGAGGCATGGCTGTGACGGGGAAGATAGGATATAAAGATCCACCCCAGTCCTCCTTAAGGAGGGAGGTTGAAGATTGCGAGTCACGCCCTGAGTTAGCTACTTGGGCTTTCTGACTTTCCTCGACTAACTTAATATATACGTTGAAATCGACGATATACTTCTGTCCTTTCACTGGGTGCTCAGGCAGTTTGCTTCCTACATATATATAGTCAGGACGCAGCTCGCCCTTGCTGTCCCCGCTAGCCACGACCACAGGAACGTTGGTTCCCCCGATATTGCCGACAGCCTTGGTCTTTCTTCTTATCGGGTACAGCCAGTCGAAGCCCTTGTATTCTTCGCCCGGAATCATCAGGTGTCCCTGCTTTTTACGCATATACCAAGTGAGATACTTGGCAACAGGAATCTCACGCTCTGGGTCCTCGCTAAGGCTTACACGGATGGTATCGCCAATGCCGTCGGCTAGCAAAGCACCTATTCCGACAGCACTCTTGATGCGTCCATCCTCGCCTTCACCGGCTTCGGTAACGCCAAGATGAAGCGGATAGTGCATGTGTTCCTTGTCCATCTCGGCAACAAGCAGGCGGACCGACTGTACCATCACTACCGTGTTGGACGCCTTAATAGAGATGACGACATCGTTGAAGTGCTGCTCCTTGAATATCCGGAGGAACTCCATACAACTCTCGACGATGCCTTCCGGGGTGTCGCCGTAACGGTTGCGGATGCGGTCTGAGAGGCTTCCGTGGTTGACTCCGATTCGAACACAGGTATGATGTTCCTTGCAAATCTTGATGAAAGGAGTCAGACGATCCTCTATCTTCTTCAGTTCCTGAGCATATTCCTCATCGGTATACTCCAGTTTCTTGAACGTCCTGGCAGGGTCTACATAGTTGCCGGGGTTTATTCTGACCTTATCGGCATACAGGGCAGCTACATCGGCAACGTTGGCATTGAAGTGGACATCGGCACAGATAGGCTGGTTGTAGCCGTCGGCAACGAGCTTAGCCTTGATGTTCTTGAGGTTCTCAGCCTCACGACGGCCCTGTGTTGTCAGACGGACAAGCTCGCCTCCGGCATCGATTATGCGCTCAGCCTGGGCTACACTGGCATCGGTATCGTCGGTATTTGTTGTCGTCATCGACTGAACCCGCACCGGATTATCACCGCCAATGTCGAGCGTTCCGGCATGAGCTACCGTACTTTCCCTTCTTTTATAATTAAATAAATCAATCATAAAACTCTGTGTTTAACCTATTGCCTGTCACCATCCGGCAAGGAACGGGACAGGCGTTGGGTCTTAGCACTTAAACTTATAGTCCTTTATCTCGGCAAGATCCTTGTTGGCTTTCTCAATCTTTGCACCGAGACCAGCCTTCCAGGCATCAACCTTTGCGGCAATAGCCTCGTCGCCAAGAGCCATAATCTCAGCCGCAAGGATAGCTGCGTTCTGTGCTCCATTGACTCCGACGGTAGCTACCGGTATCCCCGGAGGCATCTGGATAATGCTCAGCATAGCATCAAGACCGTCGAGCATGCCCTTGATTGGCACGCCAATGACTGGCAGAGGAGTCGATGCTGCGATAACGCCAGGCAGGGCGGCAGCCATTCCGGCACCGGCAATGATAACACGGATGCCACGGCTCTTGGCGTTCTTGGCGAACGATTCTACAGCATCCGGGGTACGATGTGCAGACAAAGCATTGATTTCAAAAGGAATCTCTTGTTGCTCAAGCCATTTGCAGGCTTTCTCCATTACGGGCAGGTCACTTGTCGAGCCCATGATAATACTGACTAATGGTTTCATAATATCTTATTAAATTATCATCACAATAACAAACCCTGAGAGCAGTCCCAGCAAGTAGCCACAAACTACTTGTGACAGGGAATGCTGCCTGAGAATCATCCTCGAGGTGCCCACCAGTCCGGCTATGAACGTCAGGAGGCAAAGCCACCATGTAGGGTCGAAGCCCAAGATGAATGAGAAGGCTATGACCATTCCCGTCACTCCGCCTATTCCGGCACTGTGGATTGATATTTTCCACCACTTGTTTATGGCGGCGCAGAGCACCTGAATTATTATAGCCACCACGAAGATGACACTTATGAAGTTCGGCGTATTCATCAGGGTAAGCAGATAATAGCCGAAGAAATAGCAAAGGATGGAGATGATATAAGGAATCATACGTCGCTCACGGACGCCCAGCTGCTTGGCTGTCAGACCCTCATACTTCTGGTAAACGTGTATAAGATAAGTCGGCAACAGCACCGTGAAAAGGTAGAATATGAGCACCATGAACAACTTGTACATTGCCGGAAAGACGCTCAGATAGCTGAACATGAACATGAATATGAGTCCAAGTACAGGCAAATAGAACGGAGTTGTTATCATACTCACGATTCTAGAAGCCAATATAATTTTCTTTTCACTCATCTTTCAAACTATAAAAACTCTCAACATTCAACAATCATCATTCATCACTCAACACTCCACACTCAACATTCCACATTCCTATTGCTTTCTCATTCTTGCCACAGGAATGTCCATTTGCTCACGGTACTTGGCTATTGTACGCCTTGCTATAGGGTAACCCTTGTCTGCCATAGCCTTTGCCAAAGCCTCATCGCTGAGCGGGCGGGTCTTGTCCTCCTTGTCGATAATGTCCTTCAGGGCAAGTTTTATCTTGCGGGTAGACAGTTCCTCACCATTGTTTGTAGTATAGCTGTCGCTGAAGAAGAACCTCAGCGGGAATGTTCCCCACTTCGTCTGGGCATATTTTATGTTGCTGACACGTGATATTGTCGATATGTCAAGCCCTGTCCTGTCGGCAACATCCTTAAGAATCATTGGCTTAAGGTCGGCCTCGTCGCCATCCTGGAAGAACTTCTTCTGAATGTCAATGATAGCCTTCATCGTCACATAGAGGGTGTGACGGCGCTGGCGGATAGCCTCGATGTAGCCCTGCGCCTTGTCGACTTTCTCCTTGGCATAGAGCAAAGCCTCCTTAGTCTGGCGGTTCATGCCCGTCTTGTTGTCCTTGTATGCCGACAGCATCTCAGTGAAAGCAGGCGACACATGCAGCTGAGGGATGTTTCCATTGTTCAGCGTGAACGTCACCGTACCGTCATCGGCAGTGTCGACAATGAAGTCCGGCGTGATCTGCTGGGTATTCCTTCCCATCGTCTCGCCCATCGAAGCACCCGGTTTCGGGTTCAGCTTGCGGATCTCGTCCTGCAAGACCTTTGTCTGAAGTTCATTGAGTCCCAGCTGAGTACGGATCTTATCCCAGTGGTTCTTGATAAACTCATCATACAATTCGCCGACGACTTTCAGCATCAAGTCCTTCAGTTTAGAGTCCTTCTTCCGCTGGATTTGCAGTTGGAGGCACTCTTGCAACGAACGCGCTCCGATTCCGGCAGGGTCGAAAGTCTGCAGAATCTTCAGCGCATCCTCTATCTCCTTCTCCGAAGCGTCTACATTATGATATATAGCCAGCTCGTCGCTGATGGTTCCAAGGTCCTTTCGCAACAGTCCGTCGTCGTCCAGACTACCGATAAGATACTCCATGATAGAGTGTTGCTTGTCGGTCAGCTCGCAAGTGTTCATCTGCTCATTGAGCTTGTCGATGAACGAAGTTGTGTCGCCATAGACAATCTCCTCATAGTCGGCATTGTCCTTATTGTTAGAGCCATAGCTCTCCGCCGACGGCATCTCATCGTCAGAGCCCATCCGCTCCAGGGCAGAATCGAGCTCATCGGCACGCTCGTCACGTTCCTCATCGCGCTCATAGTCCTCTTCACTCTCGCCGCTGTCGGCAGCATCATCAGGTATACTGTCGTCGTCGCGGCCGGTTTCCAGAGCAGGATTATCGTTGAGTTCAGCAGAAACAGCATCCTCAAGCTCAGCTATCGGCATCTCGAGCAGCCTTACTTGCAGCATCTGCTGTTGCGACAGCCGCTGCAACTGTTGTTGTTTCTGTTCCTGTGTCTGATAGAGTCCTTGTGCCATTTTAATGCTGTTTATTTGCTTTTGCCTGCAAAAGTACAAATTTTCTGTTTCATAACCATTATAATAATGTTGAAAATATACCGCCTTTCGGCGCAATAATCAAAAACTTCTGTAATAATTTGGGGATAGACAAAAAAAATTGTATTTTTGTGGAAAATTAAGGAAACGTACGTTAACCAATATTATTTCTAAGATAAGAAAAGATGTCATTCACTGAACATTGCAATGAGATTTTCAACCAGGCCATCCGCGACTACCATGTGAAGAACAATGTCGACACGCCTATCAGTAACCCCTACGACCGTGATTCCATTGAGAACCGCCTCTATCTGAAGTGCTGGATAGACACTGTACAGTGGCACTATGAAGACCTTATCCGCGACCCGCACATCGATCCTGTAGAGGGAATGAACCTCAAACACCGCATCGACCGCAGCAACCAGGACCGCACCGACCTTGTAGAGCAAATCGACTCCTACTTCCGTCAGCAGTTCTGCGACGTCACTCCGCTGCCCGAAGCTACCATCAACACAGAGAGTCCGGCATGGGCTATCGACCGTCTGAGCATCCTCGCACTGAAGATTTACCACATGCGTGAGCAGACCGAGCGTACCGATGCCACACCTGAGCACATCGCCCGCTGCAAGGACAAGCTCAACATTCTCATCGAACAACAGAAAGACTTGTCGACAGCTATCGACCAGCTACTCGACGACATCAAGGCAGGCCGCAAGTACATGAAGGTTTATCGCCAGATGAAAATGTACAACGACCCGTCAACAAATCCAGTACTCTACAAGAAAAAAGGTTAATTCAAACTTCAGAATCCATTATTATGACAACAAAAATTCATAATTATGGTAACAAAAATCCATAATTATGACAGCAATGGTAAACACTGTTTATCCCTTTGTTCAACAGCAATTTAAAGCAAAGTAATCATAATTTTGGATTTTGAATTGTGCATTTTGAATTTTCGAATCATGCATTTTGAATCTTTGAATTATGCATTTTGAATTTACAATATGACTCCTCACGTCCTCATAATACGGTTTTCAGCAATAGGCGACGTTGCAATGGCGGTGCCAATTGTCGTGTCGGCAGCGCGTAAGTACCCACATGTCAGGTTCACGGTGCTGAGCCGTCCGTTTGCCCGTCCACTGTTCGAGGACATCGAGCCGAACCTGTTCTTCATGGGAGCAGACGTCAAGACGGAGTACAAAGGCATCCACGGACTCAATAAACTCTACCGTCGGCTGATGGCAAAGCAGTTTACCGCTGTTGCCGACCTGCACGACGTGTTGCGTACGAAGTACCTGCGGTGGAGGTTTAACTTCAGTTTCACCGACCTCTGTCGTGTCGCCCACATCGACAAACACCGTTCCGAGAAGCGCCATTTGTGCGCCCGGAAGAACAAGGTGAAACGCCAACTGCCAACATCTTTTCAGAATTATAGCGACGTTTTCGCAAAGATTGGCTATCCTGTTGACATCGATTTCAACAGCATTTTCTCTCAGGGTGGTGCCGACTTGACGGCATTGCCAAAATCAATATTCCCTTATTCAGACTCCAAAGCCATCAAGCCCGAAGGGCAGAAATGGATAGGAATCGCCCCATTTGCCGCCCATCAGTGGAAGATTTATCCCGTGGGCAGCATGGAAGAGGTCATCCGTCTGGTCATCAAAGCCCATCCCGACTGCCGCATTTTCTTCTTCGGCGGAGGCAAAGGCGAGATGCTCCAGTTCAACCAGTGGTGCTCGAAATATCCGCAGTGTACCAATGCCTCAGCGCAACTCGGCAGTCTTGCCAATGAGCTCAAGCTCATGAGCCACCTCGACGTGATGCTCTCCATGGACAGCGGCAACATGCATCTGGCAGCCATAGCAGGCTGTCCGGTCGTCAGCGTATGGGGAGCCACCCACCCGTTTGCCGGTTTCGCGCCGTGGAAACAGTCGCCCGACGACGTCGTCCAGGCCGACCTGCCATGCCGTCCGTGCTCGGCTTACGGCAACAAGAAATGCTACCGGGGCGACTTCGCCTGCATGAGGATTATCACTCCGGAAATGATTGTAGCCACACTCAACCACCATCTAGCATAACAACAAACCTCTATGCCACAAAACAAGCAAATAAAGCAAGTAGCTCTTCGTAACCTCCAGATGAGCGATTACGACCAGCTGGCAAAGTCGTTCCGCCGAATCTATGGCGACAGCGACGTCTTCTGGACACACGCACAGATAAAGAAACTCATCACCATCTTCCCGGAAGGACAGGTTGTAATCATCGCCGACGACAAGATTGTCGGCTGCGCGCTGAGCATTATAGTCGATTACAACATGGTGAAAGGCAACCACACCTACGCCCAGGTCACCGGCAACGAGACGTTCAATACCCACGACCCTAACGGAAACATACTCTATGGCATCGAGGTGTTCATCCACCCCGACTACCGCGGACTGCGCCTTGGACGCCGAATGTACGAATACCGCAAAGAGCTCTGTGAGAAACTGAACCTCAAGGCAATAATGTTCGGCGGACGAATACCTAACTACCACAAGTATGCCGGCAAGATGCGGCCAAAGGAGTACATAGAGAAGGTACGTGCAAGGGAAATTTACGACCCGGTGCTCAACTTCCAGTTGTCGAACGACTTCCATGTGCGCAAGGTCATAAAGAACTACCTGCCTAACGACGAAGAGTCATGCCACTGCGCTTGTCTGCTGCAATGGGACAACATCTACTACGAGCCGCCGACGGAGCAGAGCAAGGTGGAACGCCGCCCGACGGTGCGTATCGGACTGGTACAATGGCAGATGCGAACCTACAAGGACGTCGATGACCTCATCGAACAAGTGGAGTTCTTCGTCGACTCTGTTTCCAGTTACAAGGCCGACTTCATACTCTTCCCTGAATATTTCAACGCTCCTCTCATGGCGGCATTCAACAAGATGGGCGAGGCTCAGTCAATCCGTGCGCTTGCCGAGTTCACCGAAAAGATCCGCGACCGCTTCCGTGAGCTTGCCATCAGCTACAACATAAACATCATCACGGGCTCCATGCCATTCATCAAGAAGGACGGCTGGCTCTACAATGTAGGCTTTCTATGCCGTCGCGACGGCTCAGTCGAAATGTATGAGAAGATTCACGTCACACCGGATGAACAGAAGTTCTGGGGTCTCAGCCAGGGTTCTCAGGTCAAGACATTCGACACCGACTGCGGACGCATTGGCATTCTGATATGCTATGACGTAGAATTCCCTGAATTGTCGCGTCTTATGGCAGACCAGGGAATGCAGATATTGTTCGTCCCGTTCAATACAGATACACAGAACGCATACAACCGCGTGCGTATCTGCGCCCAGGCACGGGCCATCGAGAACGAGTGTTACGTTGCCATTGCGGGCAGTGTCGGCAACCTGCCGAAGGTTCAGAACATGGACATCCAGTACGCTCAGTCGGCTGTGTTCACGCCATGCGACTTCCAGTTCCCTTACAACGGACGCCGTGCCGAGGCAACTCCCAACACGGAGATGATTCTCGTTGCCGATGTCGACCTCAACCAGTTGTCGGAGCTCCACACCTACGGTAGCGTCCGCAACCTGCGTGACCGTCGCACCGACCTCTATGAAACACGGTTCAAGAAGTAACTCAACAGGCTGGTAGTCAACATCTTTTGAATAAATTTGAATGATTTTTTGGCAACAACCTATACAAATATAGAAACGACTAAGTCGTTTGGATGATTGCGAATAATCACAAACATCTTTCCCGAAGGAAAACAACTGCATTGTAATCAATGACCTCTTACATTGCAGTTAATGCCCTTTTAAGTTGCAATTCGGTATCTTTTAGAGATAAAAATAAATTATTTTTGATTAGTTTTTAATTTATTTTTCTGTCGTTTTTAATTTATTTTCTTTTGTAAAAGATACCCGTTTACAACGCAAAAGATGCTCGCTTACAGTACAAGGAACACCCAACGACAATTCAAGAGACCACTATTTAGAATGAATATCCACCTCACAATCAACAGCTTATCCATGTAGGGGAGACCTTAGCGAAACGCATGGTCTCCCGAAATGTTGTTTAATTTATATGAAATGTTTAATGTGCGGGAGACCATGCGCTATGCTTAGGTCTCCCCTACTGTGTGTACATAATCAGGTCTAACTCTACAGTTGATGTCGTTGGACTATTTGGATGTTTGGAAAATCATTCTATTTAAAGCCCAGACAACGGTATAGCCCGACCAAATTGCTGATCGGGAAAATCACGGAACTGCCGATAGCGACGAGATTTCCTGAACTTCGCCAACTCATAGAATGCCGGGAGGGCACGTCCGGTGTGGTTGTCGAAGAGCCCGCGGTTTATCCAGTTCTTTATCTGCGGACTGCCGCTCTGATTCTCTTCGGGGAACCACCAGAAGAGTCCGGTCACCCGAGGATGATGGTTGAGCATGGAGACGAGTTCAAGAGTGTACTCAGCCTGTCCCTGTGGAGTTATCGGGAAGAGGTCGGAATACTGCTCCGACGATGTTGCCCACGGGTCGTTCTCATGGGAATAGTAGCCTGCCGTCTCGACAATCATTATCTGTTTCGACTGGAAACGTGCCTCTAGCGAATCGAGGACGACATTCAGATGGGCTATTGTTCCATGCCACATTGGGTAATAGCTGAGCCCAATGACATCATAGTCGATTCCGTAATGACGGAGCTTGTCATAGTAACCGTAAGTCGTTTTCCAGTCCTGCGCATGCTCTGTATGGATTATTATCTTGGCGTCAGGACATATCTCACGGCACGCCCGTGAACCACTCTTCAGGCATTCGGCAAGGAAGTCCCAGTTGGCAGCGGCCGATTTGTCGGCTTTCGACGAGTGGTTGCCGTCAACGTTGAACAACGGATCGACCTTCCCGTAAGGCCACAGCATTCCGAAAGTTATCTCGTTGCCCACCTGGATAAGGTCAGGCGATACGCCTTCAGCCTTCAACCTGAGCAGCGAACGCCGGGTAAACGCATAGACGGAATCGGGAAGTACCGCCTTTCCCGCCTTTGTCCACGACTTCGGAATGAACTGCTTGGCTGGGTCAGCCCATGTGTCGCTATAGTGGAAGTCGAGCATCAGCCGCATTCCCTCAGCCTTAATCTGTTTGCAAAGTGGGATAATATAATTGATGTCCTGGCAGACTCCTTCGTCCTTTGCCGACTGGGGCGCATCGGCGGGATTGACAAACAAGCGCACACGGATGGCGTTCCATTTGCCTTGGTCCTTGACAAGCTGGAAGAAAGGCATAGCCTTGCCGGTGCTGTCACGGTATTGTGTTCCGCCCGACTCATAACTAGGAAGCAGCGAAATGTCGCCGCCAAGGAGCCTTTGAGCCGTGGCATTGATTGCGAAAACACTCAATAATAAAGCAAAAACCAGATTCTTCATAGGTCAAATTTGGTTAGTTATTTTGTTGAATTACACTTACTTAAGAGATAATTTCTGACGTCCTGCCATGAGTAATATGGTATACCCATCGATCCGCGTTCCTCAGCCGAAGGGATAGGATAAGCCGCTATAGGCAGAGTTGCTTCCTCTTCGTTGAGCAGAACCTTGACGAGTATCGGCTTTTTCGATGCCGGATCGATTGGCTTATAGAACACGAACTGGACGTTGCAAGCCATAGGATAGATGTTGGTGTTTATCCAGTTGTAAGCCTCCAGGCTGTCTATATCGGCAGTAGACGTGCCATAGCCGTCGATGTCGAGGAGGCAGACAAGCGGCAGGACGACCGAATCATGACCGAAGCGCATGGTGGCATTCGGATGGTTCAGCTTAAGGCAAGAGTCGGCTTTCTCGACAATGTCACGGACGAGCGGGCGCTCTGCCCACGGCATTCGTCCTCCGCTAACAGCCGATGCGCCATAATAGAGGTACCACCTGATGTTGGTTTGTTGCCAGAGATGGTAGAGCTCGTCGGTCGTGAAGAGGCGGTAGAGGTTCACCTTGTCGGCTATCTCGGAGTTCTGGGCTATGGTAGCGAGGTGGAAGAGGTCGGCGGCGAGAGTGTTGCAAGTGCTTATTGTGTCGGCATAAGCGGCACTGTTGAACAGGCGGTGCATAAGCGGACGGTTGTCGACGTGGCTTTTCACCCATTTGTCGTGGCAATAACATAGAAGTTGGCACAAAATAATCTCTTATACGTATGAAAGTTCAGCATTCGCTGGACTTTTTTCATATATTTGCTATAGTTTATAAAACAATAGCAATATGGTTAATTTCAAGAAGTTCAACAGTGTTATCTCAATCACATCGTATTTTACCTCTGATGACAAGTGCAAGCAAGCCATCATTGAAAGTCGTTGGGGTGTTGGTAAGGAGCAAGACATTGTTTGCCCCTATTGTGGTAAGCATCACTGCAAGATGTCCAAGAATGGACGTTTCCATTGCACAGGGTGCAACAAGAACTTTTCTTGCCTTGTTGGTACTATCTTCGAAAATACCAAGTTGCCACTCATCAAGTGGTTCTTGGCTATGTACTTTATCTCTTCCCACAAGAAGGGCATTTCATCATATCAACTTGCAAGGAACATTGAGGTGACTCAGAACACAGCTTGGTATATGCTTCAGAAGGTACGTTTGCTCTACCCTCAGAGTGATGCTGACGCATTTGATGGCACTGTGGAGTGTGATGAAGTGTATATCGGTGGTAAGGAGAAATGGAAGCACAAGTCAATGCGTACCCCCAGGACCCAAGGTCGTTCCACAAAGACCAAGACACCAGTCTTTGGTATGATGGAGCGTAGCACCTTTGAGAATGAGAAGGGCGAGTTGGAGAACATCACCTATGTTCACGCATTCGTTGTTGAGAACACGAATAGGACAACCTTGCAACCCATCATTCAGCAGTTCGTTGTTGATGGCTCAAGAGTCATCACTGATGAACTCAGCGCCTATAATGGACTTGCTGAGTTGGAATATACTCACGCTGTTGTTGCTCACGGTGCTGAGGAATATGCCAATGGTGATGTATTCACCAACTCAATTGAGGGCTTTTGGAGTCATTTCAGACGAATGATTGTGGGTTGTTATCACGATGTATCTGATGAGTACCTTCAGCACTACATTGACGAGGCGGTGTATCGTTGGAACACAAGAAAAATGAGCGAATCAGCGAGATTCGCTCATATGTTCGATAAGTCCATTGGTTTAGTACGTAAATGGTCTGAAATTAGAGTTGGACTGATGGCTGCTTAATTATTGCCACCCTTTACCCTTTATATATTTCGACTTTCCTTTCATATAGTCTCCTACCTCGTTGTCCATTTGCGAACCCATATTGTAACCTTGTTTATCTATATTACCTTTGTTATCATAATTGAATTCGCCTCTTGACCACCTTCCATTACCATCAAAATTGTTGGTTGTAACAGTCTGATAACCGTTTTTAGTGTAGACATCAGCATTATTGGTTGGATAACCGTTGTTATGCCTTTGTGCATATTTAGACGTTAAAGCATCAGATGCAGCATAGTCCAAGTTATTTCTTAGGTGTGTTGTACTAATTTCCGCTACGGCGTAAAAGCTAAAGCCGTCCGCCAATAGCAGTTGTCTGTTATTTGTTACTTCATTCTTTCTGTGTATATTAGTGCA
>OMZV01000029.1 GCA_900315635.1 uncultured Prevotella sp. | reverse complement strand
CTCCTGCTGCACCTTGTCCTTCCCCTTTGACTCTATCTTATAGAATCGCGCGGTACTCAGGTTCTTGATGCGCTCGGAATACTCACGCTTGCTGAGCAGGGCCTCGTCCACACAGATGAGTAGCATGCCTGCCCAGTCAGCGTTGAACTGACGGAGCAGCGAGAGCAGAAGCCGAACTTGTTCGGGTTATGCCGAGTCGTGACGGAAGTCGGCGAAGCCAACTTGACTGCCGAAGTCCTCATTGGTGTTGAAGGTCACATTGTCACCGAACCACAGATGAAGGAAGTGCATGAAGGTGGACTTGCCCGTGTTACGCTCCCGCGAGACAAGTACGATGATGGGCAGTTTCTGCTGTGGCTGGAGGTAGAGCTGCTGCAGGTAGTCGTAGCCCAATACCTTCTGTTCCCCGAAGATGTGCTCCATGAGCCTGTCGATGTTGGGAAACTCGCCCGGCTCCGGCATAGAGGTTCCAGAATCTGCCGTCCACCACCTGCTGGGGATTGACGTTGTCGGGAAAGATGATGAAGTCGTCGTAGCAGGGTGTCTCCTCGGCAAATTCCCTTCCGTGGTCCGCCTTGATAGTGCCGTACTTCCACTTGATGAGCAACTGGGCGATGGAGCCGTCGGTCATCGGCTTGTACACGATCTTATAGTAATCGGTACGCACGCGGATGTAGAGGTCAGTATTCCCCTCCTGGGGAGAATACTGATTGGATGACTGTGGGGCCGTCATGCACACACCTCCTTCCCTTCCTTCTTGGCCTTGGCAGCCAACTCGAGAGCGAGATCAGCGTCAATGACGATCTTGCGGCCCACCTGGGTGATGGCTCCGTCGATGATGCCGCTGCGTTTGATACGGTTGGCAGTCGGGATGCTGCACCCGAAGGTGTCGGCGATACCCTGAATACCGTAAACCAAATGCCTTGGCTTTTCGTCATCCGAAGAGTGGTTAATAGACTTGTCGGACAAAACCAACAGATTGCTCATGAGGAAGATAAATTCCTCGCCTGTCATTGCACAAACGTGCTTTTGAAGAAGATCATATAAATTATAACTCTTCATACAATGGTATTTTTATGTGGGTTAGTAATTGTTTAGTGCCCTAATCGACACCACGTTATCCGGGTTGTCAAAAGATTGACGATTGCAAAGTTAGGTATATTTCAACTACAATTAAGGGTACACCCCAAACAAAATGCAGAAATAATGCGATTTTTCTTGAAAATAATAGTTTTTCGGCTTATAACGTCTCTCAGTAACCATTCTTTTAGTGAAGTAGATGTTGTCGTCAGAAACTATTGCTTATCATTGGCCTTTCCATATTCAATATTTCTCTTAGCGAGGTCAGCATATGAACTATTAGATCTTAGACTAGCATTCTCACAATTTATATTGTGCAGGCACAGTTATCCTCACTAGAATCATCAAAATTCCACACCTTAAATAAAATATTACAGAATCCGTCTTGGCAAAGGTCACTTCACGAAACAGATAGCAAAAGATGGAGAACCATTAATTGAACTTTAACCCCCACTTTTTATGTAGGATTATTTGGAGATTAAATAAAATCTACTTAAATTTGCATAGCATTTGATTGACTCGTCATATTTAATGATGGGCTTTTAGATGTTGGCTTTATGGAAAAGAGCGTCTGCTTGATGCTTGTCTTTGACACATCGTAACTTCGCAACTTACATTTAATCGTCAAAGGACAAGACAACAGTGGATGTTCACGGTAGGTATATTGTATACCCTGCCGTGGATTGCCGTATCTATGTATGGCGTGTCCACGCGTGGGCTCAATATATACCACGCGTGGGCTTTCTACGTTGTCCGTTCTGACGATTAGGGCAATGCGAAGGCCTCGATGTGTGGGATGGGCAGCAGAGAATCCCACGCATTTTCGTTTAGTCATAATAGAAAATAGAAAACAGAAGAAATATTCCGAGACGGGGATTCTATCGGATACAAAAGATAGAGTCCAAGTGTACAAAATAACATGGGATAAGCAAACTGGTGGTGTACTGCTAAATACCAGCAATGCAGACGGGGCTTTAGGAGTCTCGCCGCGTCCTGTATTCTTTGAAGAACTGGACTTAATAGGACTGGACAAACTGGGCTGGGAGTATCCACATTGCAAGGAGCCAATCATGTGGGCAGTAAATAAGCAATATTGGTATTTTGGGCAACACCTCTTTGATGTTAAAGGTGCTAATATATATACGTCTCCGACAGTAATTCTTTGCGAAGGCATTACTCCGGAGAAGCTCAAGGCTGTTAATGTCACGGCTATGCTGAAGAAATGTTCAGACTTGATGTTTGTCCTAGAGAATGAAGCCATCGAATTCATAAGGGATACTTATACTGCATATACGAAAGTAAACAAGACTTTCGATAAGTCCGAAAGCAATCAGCTTGATTATGAAGCTATGGCATCTCACGTTGAGCAAAAAACGAAACAGAAGATGGCTGTAGTGAAACAAGACTGTGACTCGTTTGACATCATGCCTCTTGAGGCAGCACAGCATGAGGGTAAGCGCGTTCTGCTATCCACGAAGATTGACCGTTTCATTGCCTCTTTCTCCGGAGGAAAGGATTCTCAGGTCGTTTTGGACCTGTGTACCCGTGCCATTCCACCAACTGCTTTTGAAGTGATATACAGTGATACGGGGTATGAGATACCCTCGTCACTCACTCTCTATGATAGCATTCAGAAGTATTATAAGAAAAAATTCCCAGGACTCAAGTTTGAGACTGCCCGCAACCACGAGCAGGTGCTCAACTATTGGGATAAAATAGGTACGCCAAGTGACAATCATAGATGGTGCTGCTCGGTGATGAAGACAGTCCCATTGTATCGTAAACTACAGCAAGGAAGTGATAAACAGTTGAAGTTCTTGGCCTTTGAAGGAGTACGTGCAGAGGAATCTGTAAAAAGAAATGACTACAATCGAATAGGTAAAGGCGTAAAGCATAGATTCGTGATTAATGCCAGGCCAATATTGAGATGGAATACGACAGAAGTTTTCCTGTATCTTTTCCGTCACAATTTGGAGATCAATGAAGCATATAGAGTTGGCAAACCAAGAGTAGGATGTGTATTGTGTCCATTTGGTTCACCTTGGGATGACATGATTGTGAATACATGTTATCATGATAAGCTTGAGCCATTCCTTTCCAAGATTGAACAGATTGCAGATGAAAGAAAAATCCCCAATAAAACAGAATATATTTCAGATCGCAAATGGAAACTGAGAGGAAGTGGAGCTCTAACGAGTAACACTACATCTATTTCTTTATCCTCGACACCTACAAAATGGGAAGCAAAAGTTAAAGATGCTAGTAAAGATATCTTTCTTTGGTTGCCAACACTTGGAAAGTATAGCGTGAAGAGAAACAAAAATCATGTAAGTGGAGAATTGCTTTTTGAGAAAGAGGTATATCAATTCGAAATCTTGTATGGAGAGAATGAGAACGACTTTCGATTCATACTGCATGACAATAATAATGCTCAGTTGCGCTACTTAGTACGAAGGGTTATAAACAAAACAGCATATTGCATTAATTGCGAATCGTGCGAGTTAGAATGTGCATATGGAGCCTTGTCTGTTTATCCTGAAGTTAAGGTTGACACGGCTAGGTGTGTTCATTGTCATAAATGCCTGGAATACCACAACGTAGGCTGTATTGTGGCTGATTCACTTTTAAAGCCAAACGAAGTAAAATTAACGAACATGAAAATTTCAAAGTATGGTACTTTCGGAATGCATGAGGACTGGGTTGATCAGTATTTGATGGATTCTGAAAACTTCTGGAAAGATAACTTACTTGGTAAGAAGCAGATACCGAGTTTCAAAGCGTGGCTTAAAGATGCTGAAATTATTGATGATAAGGCCAACTTTGCACCCTTTGGAAAACTATGTAAGGAGCTGAATGAGGATAACCCCAATCTTATGTGGGAACTCATTTATGTAAACTTGGTGTATAATAGCCCGATGATCAAATGGTATGTCGCATCCACTAGTTTTGATACTGAGATTAGTCGAAAGACTCTTGATAAGATGGCCTTGGATTATTTCCAGTCCAATTTTAAAGCAACAACAATTACTTATGCTGTCCAAGCTTTAGTCCAGACATTGAAGTACTCGCCTATCGGAACCCAGTTCACTCAGTTTGAACTTGTGGATCCAAAAGGAACATCATTCATGAGAAAATCATATCGCGATTTATCTCCCGAGGCACTCGCCTATTCTCTTTATAAATATGCCTATGAAAGAAAACTAAGCATGTTTCGAGTCTCTGACTTATATCGATTAGAAGAAGAAAATGGTCCTTATAAGGAGTTCGGTATTGATAAGGCGGAAATGCTGAAAAAACTGAGATATCTAACAACAGAAAAAAATCGCGTACTAATTGCTGAACTTACTATGGGATTGGATCATATTACTTTGAGAGAAGATCTGACGCCACTATCAGCAATAAAACTATTGTTGGCATAATGGATAGTTTTGCTGTTAATATCTATAAGGACATGCTTCTATCTATCAAACAAGGTAAAAGTGTATGTGGAAAGTCGAAAGCAAAACCATATTTTTTGCTTTCGATGATAGAATGTATTGCTTTAGGAAAGCAGACAGTAAACAAAATAAGGTGGGATAATAGTGAATTGATTAAGACATATGATAGCATTTTCAGGTATTATAAGGATGAGCATTTCGTTCCATTATTAGTGCCTTACTTTCACTTGTCGAGTTCTTCATTTTATCATCTTGTTTGTAAAGAAGGTATTACACCTCAAAAACATAATAGGACTCCTTCACAAAGTTTTCTTCGTGCCAATCTTCTTTATGCGAAGTTGGATGATGAGTTATGGGGGTTACTTCAAACAGCTGGCAATAGGGAATTCTTCAAACGTTGTATCATAGATCGGTTTATCAAAGAAAATAAATAAAGACTAAGTTTATGGCTACAAAATATAGTGACATCATAAGACTACGCAGTGGTAAGGCTGCATACAGCATCACGGATGAGAAGAAAGGAGAGTGGACTTCATTCATTCCAAACGAGCAATTTAATGCTGTTCTACGTACGGTATTAAAGTCAGTCCGTGGAAACAGTATAGACAACCATAAGTCGTTTTGGATCAATGGTACTTATGGCACGGGTAAGAGTCATGCTGTATCCGTGATAAGCCATCTGCTCGGGGATGAGGTCTCCGACATCAAAGAATGGGTAGACTACGAGTATGGTGACGAAAAATTCCAGTCTATCCGTCAAGCGATCTATTCTCTTCGTCAGGAGAAGCGCCTCTTGACAGTGAAGCTATATGGACTTGAGGTAATGAATCATCCTCTCGACCTTGCTCTCGTTCTCCAGCATGCCGTTACCGAGGCCTTAGACCGCAAAGGACTGAAAATAGAAGTACAGACAGACTTTGAAAATTATATCCGTCATATTGAGCAGAACCCTAACTTGTGGGAACAACTCATTAGTGGAGATAAAGAACTGCCGTCTATAGCTTCAACACCTTCACAGCTAATAGAAAACCTCAGAGGTAATGATGTTGGCACATTCCATAAAATCAGCAATGCTTTAAGAAATGCCAGTCTGGACATACGTCTTGACAACTCTAATATGAAGCAATGGCTCCTTGATGTCCAGAATAAACTGACAGAGCTGGGCACATACAATGGACTGCTCATAGTTTGGGATGAATTCACTGACGTGATGACAAATGCTATTGGAATTCCCGTGCTGAAAGAATTGCAGGAGCTTGTTGAAACTTTAATGAATATAGAGAACAACTCTTACTTCTTCCTTATTTCCCATCCGTCAGCATTCAACAAACTGGGTAGTGAGCAGTTGAAACAGACTGATGGGCGATACTTCCGGATGAAGTACAATATGGAGCCAGTCTCTGCTTTCAAGATTATGTCTAGAAAGTTTGAGATTATAGACAAAGAGCGGCATACGGAGATGTGCAATCAATTCTATACGCTTAATCCTCAGCTTCTCGAACTGTTCACCTCTGCCAGCAATGATATGGAGGAGACACGTCAGGATCTCTTCAACTTATTCCCTCTCCATCCGGGGACTGCACATCTTGCTACTTTTTATGCTACAGTAGTTGGATCTTCAAGCCGCAGTGTCTTTGAGTTCCTTGGTCAGAATGATGCCATCGTAGATTTCCTGAATAGCGAGGAAACGTTCTTGAATAGAGACACAATAACTGCCGATTATCTCTGGGACTATGTCTTGAAAGTATTCCAGGAAAATGTGTCTGATTTTGGTGCCGTAACCGAACGCTTTAATTCCTACAAGCAACTGGTCAGTAATGAAGGTGAAGAGTACATGGTGGTTTTCAAAGGCGTCCTCCTTCTGAATGCTTTCAATAATGTCGCTGCCGAAAATAACAATGGTCTTGTTACGCCTTCAGTGGAAAATATTAAGAATCTCTTTGCAGGAACGCGTTATGAGAATTCTGTCGACGAAGTGCTGGATTGGTTCAACAAGGAGGGTGTCATCCAGCGTGCACCAGGAGGACTGTATTCAGTTCAGTTCTCTGCCTTGCCATCTGGCGAAATAGAAGAGAAGATGACGGAGATGCGTCAAGTGCAGTTCCGTTATACGTATCAGATACTCCGCTTTTCAGACACTGCAGCTACTGCCTTCAAAAGTAAATTCATGCAGAAAGTAATCCGTCCTTATAGCTTTGATTTCTTCTCTGATGTTCAGAATGAAGCTCAGTTGAGAAACCAAATCAAGAAAGGACGTAGGCAGACGAAGAATAGTGCATTATATCTAGCATTACTTTTTGGCAAGAACAATGAAGAGGTAGCCAAGCTGAAAGATTTTGCAGAGAAATGTGCAGAAGATGAGAATGACAAGGATCTGAAGAATATTGTTTTTGTCGTCTTCGATTCCGCGCTCACTGATCAGAACTATGACATGTTCATAGAATTTCAGGCAAACTATGCATGCGCCAGCAGTCATGGATTTCTTGACCAGCAAGCAGTTCACCGTGAGCATGCTATAGAAATGGTGAAAGAATGGATGGATGCGGCTCAAAGAGGCAATGCCATCATCTTCATCAATGGCAATGATTCACAGTCGATCTCTGTAAGACATTTGTCAAGTGTCGTCAACTCATCAGTGGTTCCAATGATATTCCCCTATGGTCCTGATGCCATAGATATACTTCGTCAGAAGGCTCCAAACACATTCTGGCGTCAACAGAATTCTAAGGAGATAGTGCGTGCATTTCTTTTGGCATCCAGCAAGGCAGACTTCGACGCGTTGTCATCTCAGATGCGTCCTGTACAATACCTTATTCAGGACTGCCTTGATGACAACTTGAATTGGAAGCCAGATGTGCCAGAGGGCCATCCATTTAAGGTAGTGTATGATAAGGTGAATAGTATCATCAAGCATGCTGACAAAAGTCTGCCATTCAACTTTGACGATAAGTTCTCTCTTCTGACCAAGCCGCCATATGGCCTTTACAGCAGTTTTGCTGCTATGGCAATGGTTGCTTTCGCTCTTCGTCCGTGGGATGGCAAGATTTTCGATCAACAGGGTAAACCAAGAGACAAGAATGCTCTTGTCGGTGATATATACACTCTGTTCAAAGTTTGGGATGAGGGAAAATCGAACAATAAACTGAATTTTAAATTCCAGACACCTGAGGAGGGTAAGCTCTGTAAATCTTTAGTGTCATTGTTTAAGCTGAATAGCAGCTCCAATGCTTATAGTGACGTGTCTAGTCTGAAGGATGCCAGATATGCTATCACTGCAGACTTCCTGGGCAAGAAGAATGCTCCACTGTGGTCTATAAAATATGCCCCTGATGTTGCATTCAAGGATTTGCCTATCACAATTACGATAACTAAAGAGATCAAGCAGTTGACAGATGATATTGTGGAGATTTGTCAGGAGAGTGATCTGCGTAATCCCGCTTTGGTGACAGAGACATTGCAACTTATCGATGAACAGCGCTTTGAGATGAAGAATATCCTGAATGTCGATGCGGCCTTCAGCGAAGGCTTCAACAACTTCCTTGAAAGCATTGAGTTTGTCAACATCAAAGATGATGAGATAGAAGATGCGCGAAAGTTCATAGAGCAGAATCTGCAATCAACAGTCGGATACTGGACTGAAGAGGAAGTTGTCAATGCGGCTAAGAACTGGCGTTTGAGCAAGTCGTCTCCGGAACCGCCAACTCCACCTGTAAAACCTACTCAGCCAGTAGGAACAGGCGTGTCAGACCCTAATATACTAGAGGAGAAAAGAAACAAAGCTAAGAACCGCATCAAGGCTATCGGCAGTCTGGATGAGGCTAAAACTCTCTTGTCAAGACTTTGTGATGAATGCGGTGAGTGGTTATTGGACAAGATAAATAGCTAAGCTGATGTATAGGGTATTCACTTCTTTGGATGACCTTTACAAAGAAATAGTAGAGGACAAAAATTGGCAAGGAGCAGAAAGTGGACTGCGAAACCGCTACCCACTTCGCTTCGTGCTGTTTGAGAATTTTAGTGATTTCAACAGTTTCGTACAAGAATGCTTGAATCACAACATCTTTGTGCAAAGCATAGAGAAATGGATGCCTGAAGGTGTTGACGACCAGTTGCTGACCTATTCGCAGTTGGCACGCCGCTTTGAGGAATACATAAAAAGTCTACCTGCCAATGACTTCGTGATCGCCCCATTCTCAGAAGTTGCCCGTTTCTATGACAATGATGAGTTTTCTGAATTCTACTCGCTTGTGCAGACTATACGGTTGATAGAATCACCTGAAGAATCACAGCAGGAACACCAGAGAATTTATGTTCCTATCATCGGCATGGAAGGCAAAATGGGGAAGTTCAAGAATGACGCCAACATCAGCATTTGGGATTACCGTTCGACTAATGAGAGTAAGCAGTACAAGTTAGTACTTACCCAAGGCACTACTTATGGCGTGCAATCATTAGAGTCAAAATATACGGTTTGTCACAATCTGCGTGAATGGATCTCACTATGGAAAAGTGGCGCAAAGATAAAAAATGAAATTATCTGTACATCCAAGGCCATTTACTTCAATGCTCATCATGCCCAACCAGACAATGCTTTTGAATACGTGATTTGTGAGGATGCTCATGATTTCTTTACAAAGGGACTTGGCTATGATTTCGGCTCAGTGACAGTCAATATGGAGGAACTTCCCTATTGGGAAAAGTTGGCAAGTTGTGTGGATATCACTTCGTTTGATTTCAAGGATTTTATCAACGAGCGATTCAATACCAATGATATATGCGATAACCGCGTCTTCGTTCAAACTTGGTTCGACAATGAAGATGATTTCTCTCGATGGCTCCTGAAACTCTATGTTGTGATGATGTTTGGAGAATCCACTTACCTAGGACATGTCCTAAACAATTGTGCAACACTTGGAACGAGTGAACTTTTTTCTTCGATAGCTACTAGTATTTTTGAAGGAAGCTATGATGATAAGAATATTAATCAGCGCCTGGTATTAATGCAGGAAGCATCAAAACGAGGCGTCAAGATTACTGAGTTAGCAGAGAGGATAATTAATGCAAAGCTATCCGCAATGGCTTCTAACCCAGAGTGTGGATATTACTATGCCATCCGATTCATGACTCCGCTGACATTATCAGAGAAGTCATTGATGATCAAATGGCTTGGCGAAGAGAAAATACAGAGAAAGGATATCAGAAATCTGTACCCTGAACTCTATCAATATACTTCAGAGCCTATCTTCCAGTTATCAGAGGATGAGGCATGGATAAATACGTATTTCAGCGAATATGTAAAGTCAAAAGTGGCTAATACCCCTTCAGAATCATTAGAGGCAATCCTCAAAGACAAAAATGCAGATGAAGTCTCTTTTGCTAATTGGCATGATCATTTCAAAACGACCAAAACGATATTATATAATCGTGAGGATATTGATGTTTTTTACTGGATTGACGGACTTGGTATTGACTGGGTGCCTTACATCCGCGATATAATAAGTCAGCACGCTGTTGACGGTGTCTATCTTAACGAAGTGCATATTGCAACTTCACAACTTCCAACTATCACTTCGGTAAATAAGATTAGCCTTCAGGAACTTTCTTCTTCTCCATTACAGAAAATTGGAGATTTGGATACGTACGCACATTCTCAAAAAAAATATCCGAACTATCTTATTGAGGAGCTAAGAATAGTTCATAAGGCGATTGACCAAGTTCTTTCACAATACAATGGCAAGAAGATAGCTTTTGTGTCAGATCACGGAATTAGCTATATGACTCAGTTTGGAAGTAGTTTGAATATAGCTGGTATTTCGCCAGATCACTGTGGTAGATGTGCTAAATTTGAGAAAGAGAAGGCAATTCATGACAGTAGATATGTTATTTTGGAAGACAACAAAACAATTTGTAGTCTAACCGATAATTCCTTGTCCTCTAAAACACCTTATGGACAGGGGACACATGGAGGCGCAATACCGGAAGAAGTACTCGTGCCTGTTATAATTGTGTCCGGCCATAAGAATGCCAATAAATACTCGGCAAAACTGATAGATTATGAAATTTCGGCAACTAACCCTGTTGTCAGATATATCATAAAGGGACTTAGTAGCGTCGATAGCCCAATCTTGATTTACAATGGTGTAGAATACACAATGCATAAGGATTCTGGGGAAGTCTTTGAGAGTGAGCGTGTGAATTTAGTTGATACCTCTACAAAAATAATTCTCAAAATAGGAAGGTTCGAACAGGCCGATACTCTTGTGATTCATACTGGAGCACAGGAAGATGACCCATTTGCTTTTTAGATTATGAATAAAGATATAATGCAAAAAATACGGGATCAGTTTCCCGCAATGGTAATTTACAAAGATCCAACTTTCACATCTAGTTTGTTTGCTGGACGAAACTTACCTTCGTTTGTAAAAGACTTTATACTAAAGCGCTATATTCTGCAAGACGGCGGCCTTGACCGTGAAGGGCTCACCAATTTTCTTAATATGGTAATACCCCAGAAACAGACGGAAGTGAAAGACAGATTAGCGAATAAGGAAGAAATTACCATTCTCGCCAGATTCATCATCTATATTGATCTGGTCAAAGGAATAAGACGATTTGGCATTCCTGACCTTGGTATTAAAATCAACGAGGGGCAGATTCCTGAATATGTCTATCGCCAGCATCAGGGCGAGCTCGTCGATGGAGAGAAATGGGGTATTATCAAGCTTTCAGTATTGCCTGATGATGATGGTAAGAAAAATCATGTCGAAATGGTGGATTATAAACCATTCAAACCATATCGCTCTGTAGACCTTGACTATCTTCGTGCAGCCCGTTCTTCATTCTCTATACAAGAATGGATTGACTTCCTGTTGTCTGCAATGGAATATGACCCGGATGGCTTTGAGAACATGACTCAAAAGATGGAGTTCCTGACAAGGCTTCTCATCTTCATAGAGCCACGTCTCAATGTTATTGAACTTGCTCCAAAAGGGACTGGTAAATCATTCGTTTTTGGCAATTTGTCAAAATATGGATGGCTTGTAAGCGGAGGCAAAGTGACGCGTGCTAAATTGTTCTATGACAAATCCAAGCAGCAGAATGGTATCATCAAGAATCATGATTTTACAGCATTCGATGAGATTCAAACTATTATATTTCAAGAACCTGCAGAAATTCAAGCTGCTCTTAAATCCTATCTGGAATCAGGAAAGACAACTATTGACAACAATGAATTTACTTCTGAGTGTGGATTGATGTTAATGGGTAACATACCTCTTGATAGAAATCGTCATCCAATGACAAATAAATACTTTGATTCTTTACCTTCATCTTTTCGGGAATCAGCGTTGCTGGACCGCTTCCATTGTTTCATTGAAGGATGGCATCTCCCGCGAATCAACAAAGGCATGATTTACAAGGGCTGGACAGTGAATGTAGAATATTTTTCGGAGATCCTGCATGCTCTTCGTACTCAGAATGTCTATAGCCTATTGTTTGATGCTCTCGTCGGGTGTGATAAGAATGCTGATACTCGTGATTTCAATGCAGTAAAGAAGACAACCGTTGCTTATATGAAATTGTTATTCCCTAATTGGACTAGTGTGGACAATGTCAACCTTGACGACTTTGATAACTTTTGTTTGCAACCAGCAATTTATCGTCGTGGCATTATTAAAGAACAATGCCATAATATTGATGATGAGTTCAAAATACAGATGCCACATTTCTGGGTAAAGACTCCAGATGCAAGTACGGATAATCCAAAAGTTGGTAATGGCGCAGAGGAAAATCAACTATTCTGAGAATTTATGTAAATTGAACGAGATAGAACTAAATCTGCTAACAGCATTCTTTAGCAACCGCAAGGAGATTGAAACCTCAAAACTTTGTGGTTGCTTCTCTTGTGGCAGATTATTCCCTAAGGTGGAGGGCGAGTTTTTTGGACGAGAGGAGAATAGCAGTGAGACGGTATGGTTTCCGTATTGTGATGATACTGTTATCGGAGATGCATCAAGACATGTGTTGTCGTGGCACTTTCTAAATGTAAAGGTCAAGCGTTGGTTCAGATATGTACTTAAGAAGAACTAAGAGCAAAAAATCATTTCTTCCTTGTCCCTTGCCCTTGTGAAAATAGCCTTTTTTGTTTTCCCATTGTTTTCCCACTGTCCAAAAAGCGCCTATGTTGACGCACAGTGATTTTTTTTATGATAGCGTGGAGGAACGCGGAAGAGCGGTGATACGAAACAGCGTATCATGGCGTTTTCAAACGGGCGGTGTTTTCCCATTGTTTTCCCATATAAAAAATTAAGGAGCTACGTTTTGAACGCAACTCCTTGATTTTCAGTGTAGCGGGGGTGGGCCACGATCCCACGACCTCCGGATTATGAATCCGACGCTCTAACCAGCTGAGCTATCCCGCCATCGACAAATGATTTCGAAGAGAGTGGATAGTGAATATCGCCCCTTGCCATTTGCGGATGCAAAGGTAAAACAAAAAATTGGAATGAGCAAATAATATTCGCGTTTTTTATTTGATAGATATGTTTTTTGATGTTCAGACTTGGATATAATGCTGAAATGAAGTAACTTTGCGGGGCATCTGTGTTACAATTCCTTTAGAGGGTGTCTGGTGGTACCTAAGAATGGAATACTTTCGTGGAGCGTCAATGGTACCTTAAAAGGTTATTCTTGAGATTGGTACTCAGTCTGAGACAAAAATACTGTTTTACAAAATAGAAAATTATGAGAGATAATCCTAATGAGCAGTTGCCGGTAGTTGACGAGAATGGCAACATAATTGGAGCGGTGACACGTGGTCATGCTCATGATGGCAGTAAGATTCTGCATCCTGTTGTTCATCTGCATGTGTTCAACAGCAAGGGAGACATATATCTGCAACATCGTCCGGCATGGAAGGACATTCAGCCGGACAAATGGGACACGGCTGTTGGTGGACATGTCGACCTTGGTGAGAATGTCAGTCAGGCACTTAAGCGCGAGGTGGCAGAGGAATTGGGAATTACCGACTTTGTACCGGAAAGCCTTGGACATTATGTCTTCGAGAGCAAGAGGGAAAAGGAATTGGTGTATGTGCACCGCTGCACGTATGACGGGGCAATCCGCCCGAGTAAGGATGAGCTTAATGGTGGGCGATTCTGGTCGCGCGAGGAAGTGGCTCAAAATATCGGGAAGGGTGTGCTTACACCAAATTTCGAGCAGGAATACCAGCGGTTCTTCGGAAAATCCTGAGCACGAAATCGAGGTTAAAGCACGAACAACACGAAATTTTACGATTAATAATAGGCACGAACAACACGAAATCTTACGATTTAGAATAAGCACGAACAACACGAAATTTTACGATTTAGAATAAGCACGAACAACACGAAATCTTACGATTAAGAATAAGTACGAACAACACGAAATCTTACGATTTAGAATAAGCACGAACAACACGAAATTTTACGATTTAGAATAAGCACGAACAACACGAAATTTTACGATTTAGAATAAGCACGAACAACACGAAATTTTACGATTAATAATAGGCACGAATAACACGAAATCTTACGATTTAGAATAAGCACGAATAACACGAAATTTTACGATTTAGAATAAGCACGAACAACACGAAATTTTACGATTTAGAATAAGCACGAACAACACGAAATCTTACGATTATGAATAAGCACGAATAACACGAAATCTTACGATTTTTCTTTCTCACACGGATCTTAAAGATTCTAAAGATGGGTTACGCTAGTCGCCGCACCTACGTGAGAGAGTATCGTTGATTTTGTGTTGTTCGTGCTTTTTTGTTTTATAGAAATCGTATCCTAAATGCGGACCGTGGGTGGGCTTAGCAAGCCTTGAAGCTGAGGTCGAGACCCTTGACAGAGTGGGTGAGGGCACCAACAGAGATGAAGTCTACGCCTTGCTCGGCATAGTCGCGGATGGTATCGTAGGTGATGCCGCCGGACGACTCAACCTCATAGCGGTGGTTGATAATGCCAACAGCCTTCTTCGTGTCAGCCGGAGTAAAGTTGTCGAGCATTATACGGTCGACGCCACCCTGGTCGAGAACTTGCTGGAGCTCATCAAAGTCACGCACCTCAATCTCAATCTTCAGGTCGAGGTTCTTTTCCTTCAGATACTCGTGGCAACGGTTGATGGCATTGGCAATGCCACCTGCAAAATCGATATGGTTGTCCTTAAGCAGAATCATGTCGAACAGACCGATACGGTGGTTCATTCCTCCGCCAATCTTCACAGCCTGCTTCTCTAGGATGCGCATTCCCGGTGTAGTCTTGCGGGTATCGAGAATATGGCATCCAGTGCCTGCAACACGCTCAACATACTTGTGGGTCATCGTCGCGATACCGCTCATGCGCTGCATGATGTTCAGCATGATACGCTCGGTCTGTAGCAGAGAGCGCACCTTACCGGTTACGACGAAAGCGATGTCGCCCGGTTTTACGTGAGCACCGTCGTGAATCATCACGTCCATCTTCATTGTCGGGTCGAACTTGTTGAACACCTTGCGTGCCATTTCCACTCCGGCGAGAATGCCCTCTTCCTTTACAAGGAGATGGCTCTTTCCCATTGCGTCAGCCGGGATGCAGCACAGTGTTGTATGGTCGCCGTCGCCGATGTCCTCGGCGAAAGCTAGCTCTAGGAGCTTATCCTCTAATTGGTCAACTGTCAACATAATGTATAATGTATAAATAATAATGTATAATGTATAATGTATAATGTATAATGTATAATGTGTAATGTGTAATGTATAAATTATAAATTATAAATTAGAAATTAGAAATCAGAAATGGCACTTTATAAATTATAAATTATAAATTATACATTATAAGTTATAAATTATAAATCTGAAATGATAGTGCCGTCCTTTAAAGCACGGAGGATGCCGTCGGAATCACGTTGGACGATGATGGTGCCGCCGAGCCATTCAGTCATGGGCAGTTCGTCACGGAACTCATAGTAGTTGGCTACCCGTCCGTCGTAAATCTCGACAACAGCCTGAGTCAGTGTTGCCGATGGCGTTATAACCGTGTTTGCTCCAACTCGTCTCATAGTCATTACTTATTTTACAGGGCGCATGGCAGGACGTGGCTTCGGCGCAGGCTGACTTGCTGGCGGAGCAGCGGCGGCAGGCATCGGCTGACCCGGTGCAGGCTGTCCTGCAGCAGGCTGAGCCTGAATAGTCGGTTGCGATGAGCCACCGGTCGGTTGAGGCGCACCACCTGTTGGTGGCATAGGACCCGCAGGCATTGCTCCGGCAGGCGTAGAGCCCGGCTTCGGAGCGTGAATGCGCAACATCTGTATGTCAGTAAGGCACAGTATCTTCAGAGTCGTCGTCGGAATAATCCCGTTGTCAGGCATGAAAAGGATGAATCCACGGATAGCCTTGATCTTCATGTCAGGCGCTCCGGCATAAACCGATGTCATACGAGAATCCGACGAGATGCGCATTGTCTGAGTGACGATACTGTCGTTCGACAGCGTAACAGCCATCACGGCTACGGCGTTGCGTGTTCCGTCCTGAATGATGTACGAAGAGTTGAACTGCAATTGCAGCTTGTCGCCGGCATGGAAAGCTGTGTCCACCTTTACAGTGAATGAATAGCTGTTGAATCCCGGCTTCGGCATAAGCACGAGCGACTGCGGACCCTTCCAGACATTGGCAGTATCGCCGTTAGCCGCATACGTTGCCTTAGCCGCAGAGCCCTCAGCGCCAAGATCCTTAGCCTCGTCGTTGAGCCTGTCGGCAAGGTTCTCGTAAATATCGTGCAGCCTCTCGGTGTGGCGCATGTAGTACTCCATCGACGTCTCGAACTGCTTGTCGGTGCAGCCATACTTCTTCAGCACAGCCTCCTTGTATTCCACAATCCGTTGGTCACGCTGCGACGGGTCACCCTCGTCAGCCATTGCCATCGCGATATGGTAGTCGTACAGAATATCCTCCATCTTGCCCGGCTGGATGTAGTCGTCGGGCACTCCGGGCTTGCATGACCCCATCATGACTATTACAGCCATGACAGAAACGATGTTTATGATGGATTTAATTATTCTCATTACTTTTCCTCGTTAGCGGTATTGTCAACATTTCCGGCGTTGCCTGAATCGCCGGCATCGTCAGTCTTTTCGGCTTTATCCTTGTTCGATAAGTCCGTGCTGAGATCCTTGTTGAAGAACAGCAGCAGACAGATAACGCCTGTCGTTATGCATGCGTCGGCAAAGTTGAATATAGCGTTGAAGAAGGTGAACTCCCTTCCTCCGCCTATAGGCAGCCAGTCGGGCAGAGTACCGTGCCAGATAGGGAAATAGAACATGTCGACGACACTTCCGCAGAGCGGGCTCGTCTCATATCCCTGTCCCCACGGCACCAGCTGTGCCACGGTGAACGGCGTAGACTCGCTGAAAATCTGACCATAGAATATAGAGTCGAATATATTTCCTGCCGCACCGGCGCATATTAGGCACATCATGACGAGATAGCCCCACCGTGCGTTCTTCCTGATGAGCGATGTGATGTACCATACGAGCAGTCCAACGGCTACTACACGGAACACCGACAGAAACAGCTTGGAGCCCAGTTGCATGCCCCATGCCATTCCCTTGTTCTCGATGAACTCTATCCTGAACCATGGCGCAATGACTATCTGCTCGCCGATGGTCAGATGGGTCTTAACCCAAATCTTTATGACCTGGTCGATGACGAGCAGTGCCACTATCAGCACCACGGTCACGATGGTCTTCTTCTGTCTGATTGTCATTAATGATTCTTTCGTGCGTTTTTCGACGCTACGCTGAGCGTTGCATGTGGCACGGCGCGCAGGCGTTCTTTAGGAATAAGCTCGCCTGTTATTCGGTCGATGCCGTAGGTTTTGTTCTTTATCCGGATGAGGGCAGCCTCAAGACCGTTGATGAACTTCTGCTGTCGCTGAGCCATCTGCACCAGTTCCTCCTTCGTCTGTGTCAGAGAACCTTCCTCCAGTGCCTTGTATGTTGGTAATGTGTCGTCGACGTCGTTTGTGTTCTTATTCATCAGCTGGTCCATAGTGTCCTTGTAATCCAGACGTGTCTTGGCAAGTTTCTCGTTGATGATGGCACGGAACTCCTCGAGCTCCTCGTCGCTGTATCGTGTTTTCTTAGCCATAGTAGTACTTATTTCAAAATTCAAGATTCAAAATTATGATTACTTTTTTAGGTGTTAGTGATTAGCTGTTTTTTGCAAAGTTCAAAATTCAAATTCTAATTATGTATCCAATTATTTATCCTTCTGTATGACAACAATGGTAATCATAATTTTGAATTTCGAATTTTGAACTTTGAATTATATGTATCAGGCTTTTTCAACCTTGATGTTCAGCTTGAAGTCGTCGAAGTCAACCTCCTGGCCGTCGTTGTCGCCTATCTTGATGTCGTTGGCGAGCACCTGAGTCTTCACCATGTCGCCATAGCTCTCGATGGCAGCGTCGGTCTCGGCGTTCGGCGACAGCGTGACGACGATACGGTCGGTAATCTCCAGCCCCGTCTCCTTACGTAGGTTTTGAATGCGGTTGATGAGCTCACGGGCCATACCCTCGCGCTTCAGGTCGTCGGTCAGCTCCACCTCCAGTGCAACAGTCAGGTTGCCCTCGTTGGAAACGAGCCATCCCGGGATGTCCTCGCTGATGATGTCGACGTCGGCAGCCAGCACCTCGAGGTCATTGCCGTCAACGTTGATGTTCAGCTTGCCGTCCTTCTCCAGCTTGGCGATGTCGTCCTGCGAGAGGGCAGCCATCTGTGCGGCTACACCCTTCATGAGCTTGCCGTACTTCTTACCCATCACACGGAAGTTACACTTAATCTTCTTCACCAGGATGCCCTGACCCCCGATGAAGTTGAGCTCCTTGACATTCGTCTCACTCTTGATAAGGTTTGCTACAGCCTCTATGTGGCGGCGCTGCTCGTCGTCGACAGCCGGAATCATAATCTGTGACAGCGGCTGGCGAACCTTGATGTTCACCTTACGGCGCAGGGCGAGCACCATGCTCGTAATCTTCTGAGCCATAGCCATGCGAGCTTCAAGGTCGAGGTCGATGGCACTCTCGTCGATTGCCGGCCATGTATCGAGATGAATGCTCTCGAGCTTTCCGCCGAGGTCGTGGTAGAGCTGGTCGGCATAGAACGGAGCGAACGGAGCCAACAGCTTGTCGACAACCATCAGGCATGTGTACAGAGTGTCGTAAGCCGAACGCTTGTCGGCACTCATCTCCTTGCCCCAGAAGCGCTTACGGTTCAGACGGACGTACCAGTTCGACAGGTCGTCGTTGACAAACTCGTCGATGAGTCGTCCGGCGCGTGTCGGGTCGTAGTTGTCGAGCTGAGCCTGAACACCCTTGATGAGGCTGTTCAGCTTAGAGATAATCCAGCGGTCAATCTCCGGAGCGTCAGCGTCGAGGTGTACGGCGTGGTCGAGCGGCTCATAACCGTCGACATTGGCGTACAGAGCGAAGAAGCTATACGTATTATATAATGTACCGAAGAACTTGCGGCGGCATTCGTCGACACCGTTCTGGTCGAACTTCAGGTTGTCCCACGGCTCCGAGTTCGTCATCATGTAGAAGCGGACAGGGTCGGCGCCGAACTTGTGAATCATCTCGAACGGGTCGGTAACGTTGCCCACGTGCTTCGACATCTTGTTGCCCTTGGCGTCGAGGACGAGACCTGACGAGATAACGTTCTTGAATGCCACGCTGTCGAACACCATTGTAGCGATGGCGTGCAGGGTGAAGAACCAACCACGGGTCTGGTCGACACCCTCGTTGATGAAGTCGGCAGGATAGAAAGCCGGTGGAACAGGAGTTCCCTCGTATGTCGAGTTGATAAGTTCCTTGCGGTATTCAGCCTCGCTCTTGCCGGTAGCCTTCAGCTTCTCGGCATTCATCTCGCCCTCGAACGGGTAGTGGAGCTGTGCGTAAGGCATTGAGCCTGAGTCGAACCAAACATCGATAAGGTCGGACTCACGCTTCATTGGCTCGCCGTTGTCGTTGACGAGTACAATATCGTCGATGTACGGACGGTGCAGGTCAATCTTGTCGTAGTTCGCCTGGCTGTAGTCGCCCGGCACGAAGCCACGCTCCTTCAGCGGGTTGCTCTTCATGACGCCTGCCTTGACACTCTTCTCAATCTCGTTATACAGTTCCTCGACAGAGCCGATGCACTTCTCGCCACGGTGCTCGTCACGCCAGATAGGCAGTGGGGTACCCCAGAAGCGGGAGCGTGACAGGTTCCAGTCGTTCAGGTTCTCCAGCCAGTTGCCGAATCTGCCGGTACCTGTCGACTCAGGATGCCAGTTGATAGTCTTGTTGAGGTCGACCATGCGCTGCTTCTTCGCAGTGTCACGGATGAACCATGAATCCAACGGGTAGTAGAGGATTGGCTTGTCGGTACGCCATGAGTGAGGGTAGGTGTGCACGTGCTTCTCAATCTTGAACGCAGTGCCCTCCTGCTTCATTTCCATGCAGATAACGACATTCAGGTCTTCCTCCTTCTCCGAGCGCTTGCGGTCCCAGACACCATTCTCGTTGTATTTCGGGTCGTAGGCATTCTTGACGTAGTCGCCGGCATGGTGGCTGTAGGCCTTCACGTCAACGCAACGGTCGATGAAGTTCTTGTCGAGCTCATCGAGAACATAGTACTTACCCTGCAAGTCAACCATCGGGCGAGTCTCGCCCTTCTTGTTGACGAGGTAGAGTCCGGGAATAGAAGCATCCTTTGAAACCTTGGCATCGTCAGCACCGAATGTCGGAGCGATATGCACGATACCGGTACCATCCTCAGTAGTTACGTAGTCGCCGAGGATCACGCGGAAAGCTTGGTCTGCCATCTCGACGAATGTGTCGACGCCGTCCTCGCCCTTGAATACCTTCTCAGGATGAGCCTCGGCATAGTCGTTGACGAACTTTGCGCTGTACTCGCCGACCTTCTCGCACGGCTTTATCCACGGCATGAGCTGCTCGTAGTGCAGACCCTCGAGGTCGGTACCCTTGAAGTTAGCCACAACCTTGTAAGGCACGTACTTGTCGCCATGCTTGTACTCAGGCAGCTCACCGTCGTCGGTGATTGGTCCGCCCGGGTTCAGGTATGCCGGAACACGCTGCTCAGCGATGATGATTGTCTCCGGCTTCTCGTTGTATGGGTTGTAAGTCTCGCAGACTACATAGTCTATCTTCGGACCAACGCAGAGCGCAACGTTCGAAGGCAGAGTCCACGGTGTTGTCGTCCAAGCCACGAAGAACGGGTCACCCCAGTTCGAGCGTTTCAGGCTCTGCGACTTTGTCTTCAGTTTAGCCCAGCTCTCGTCGGTGATGCGGAACTGCGCCGTAACGGTAGTATCCTTCACGTCGCGGTAGCATCCCGGCTGAGCGAGCTCATGGCTCGACAGTCCTGTACCGTCCGACGGGCTGTACGGCTGAATGGTGTAGCCCTTGTAGAGCAGTCCCTTGTTGTAGAGCTGCTTCAGAAGCCACCACAGAGTCTCAATGTACTTGTTGTCGTAAGTGATATACGGATGGTCGAGGTCGACGAAATATCCCATCTCCTCGGTCACCTGGCGCCACTCCTTGGTGAACTTCATCACGTTCTCGCGGCACTTGCGGTTATAGTCCTCGGTAGAGATATACTTCGGCGACTTCTTGTTGTTAATATCCTTCTTGGTTATGCCGAGTTCCTTCTCGACGCCCAGCTCTACAGGCAGTCCGTGGGTGTCCCATCCTGCCTTGCGGTGTACCTGGAACCCGCGCATAGTCTTGTAGCGGTTGAATGTGTCCTTGATAGAACGGGCAAGGACATGGTGGATACCTGGGTGTCCGTTGGCTGAAGGTGGTCCTTCAAAGAAGATAAACTGCGGGCAGCCCTCGCGTTGGTCAATACTCTTGTGGAAGATGTCATGCTGCTTCCACTCATCCAGAACCTCACGGTTTACTTGGGTCAAATCGAGACCTTTGTGTTCGGCGAATTTCTTTGCCATAGCTATGTTGTTTTTTCTCTGTTTCGAGTGTTGTTTATTTATAAGGTTGCAAAATTACCAAAAAAATATCTTTCCGCCAAAAAATCGTCATTATTTCGACAAGTATCTCTTGGATTTTATCTTCAAGAAGAACATGCTAAAGATTATTCTTCCTAATATTTTGAAGCATAGATTTTTTTTGCTATCTTTGCAACATTCAAAGTTTGAGTTTATAGTCACTTGAAATAACAATTAACTGAAATATTCACCTTAAAAATTGCAAGCTTATGAGTCTTAAGAAGCTATTCTTCTTCTCCCTGCTTCTCGCCGCACTGCCACTATTGGCTCATGGCGAGACCAAGACTTGGTCGTTCGAGTGGGACAAGAGCCACTCCGACCCTACAGCCCAGGGATTCTACAACTTCGGCACATCATCCGTCGACCAGGATGTATACACCGCCGAGCTCAACGGACTGGTGTGGAACATCACGTCCGACGGCACCAAGAAGTATGCCTACACCGCCAAGTCAGGTCAGGCTATAGGTACCAACGGCGAACCGTCCACCCACACATCGCTCTACACGACAGCCCTTGCCGGAAAGATTACCGCCGTGCGCATTCAGACCCGTACCAACAAGGCTGAGAACGAGGCTAACGTCAGCGTCAAGGTCAACGACGTCAGCTATCAGACTGCCGACGGAGCTACCGCTGCCGCTATGACAAACACCCTCGCCGACTACTCGTTCACTCCTTCCGGCGACGCTCAGGAAGGTAAGTTAGAGATTTCTATCGACCCGACCAGCGAGGCAAAGGGCACTCTCTACATCAAGAAAATCGAGATCGACTATGAGACAACTGAGTCCTCGCTTTCTGCTCCAACATTCTCGCCCGCAGCCGGAACGTATGATGCGCCGCAGGCTGTCACCTTAAATTCCGGCTATGACACCGGGGAAACTGTCTATGTCTACTATACCACCGACGGCTCTAACCCACGCGTCGAGGGCACACGACAGCGCTACACCCAACCAATTACCGTTGATTCCACGATGACCATCAAGGCTGTGAATGAACTCAATGATGATTACAGCGATGTCGTTGAGGCTAAGTACATCATCCGCAAAGACCCGAAGCTCAGCTTCTACAAGGATTCCGTCTCGCTCGTCTCGGGTGCCGACGGATATGCCGACCTGCTCAACCCGTTCAAGGTGGAGCCGGTAACCTACAAGAGCTCTAACCCTAACGTCTGCTCTGTCAGCGACATAGGTGTCCTATACAGCTCTTACGTTACATCGACGACCGATGTGACCATCACCGCCACATTCGCCGGAAACGACGAGTACCTGCCCGACACCGCCACAATGACCGTCACCGTCGTTGCCCAGCAGCCGCTGACTACCCCTGTTGTCACCCCTGCCGGTGGAACATTCAACGCTCCTGTCGATGTCACCATCTCGACCGACGACGACCGCACCGTGACTATATGGTACTCGACAACGGCTCAGAGTGAGGAAGAGTTCGACGACGACTACACCAAGAGCACCATCGTCGAAGGAAAGACAACAACGTTCACCCTCGACAAGTCATGCCGTCTCTATGTCATGACCCGTGGAAACAATGTCAACAGTGCCATCCGCTCTTACGACTTCACGATAAACCTCCCGTTGCAGGCTTCGTTCACCACCGACCGCTCGTCGACGACTGTCTATGAGCAGAACTTCGACAATGCCGAGAACCTGACCGACTGGACATACGACTCTGAATGGAAACTCACCGACAAGAACTTCAAGAGCATCGACCCTGACGACAAGACATCTGCTTCGATAGGCTATAACGACGGCAACGGCACAGCTCAGCTCGTCAGTCCGGAGTTCACCATTGGCAGTAACGAGAGCGTCGAGTTCTACGCTTACTTCCAGGGCGTTTACCTCGTCTGGGGCTCATGGCAGTTCAGCGTTGTTGACTCCGAGAGTGGCGAGAAGACCCAGCTCATGGACGCTTTCCGGTGGGCTCAGGACAACGCCTACACCGGACCGGCATGGAACCGTTTTGCATTCCCGCTCGACCAGTTCGACGGAAAGAAGGTGAAGTTCCAGTTCGACTATAAGTATGGTGGCGAGGATCTTGCTCTTGATGGATTCCGTCTGTTGCAGAAGAACAGCGACACCAGCAGTGCCATCAACCTCTTCGAGGGCGAGAGCATAACATTCGAAAGTACTTCTCAGGGCAATCCTGACTCGCTCGTATGGACATTCGACGGCGGTACACCGGCAACATCGACAGAGGCTTCACCGAAGGTAAACTACAACACCGCAGGAACTTACAGTGTGAAGTTGCAGGTATTCCGTGGCACTGAGTCAGCCGATACTACCGTTGCCAACTACGTCATCGTGTCGAAGCGTGCGCCTGAGGCAAAGATCGGACTGCCGGAGAGTGGCTATGAGTCACCGTTCGTTGGAGTGTTCATCCCTCGCAACGTACCGGTACAGTTCCGCGACCTCTCGACGGGCAACCCGACATCATGGCAGTGGACGTTCCAGAACACCGACATCACCAGCAGCACTGAGCAGAACCCGACAGTGACTTATCTCGACAAGGGTATTTTCAGTGTCGGACTGCACGTGGAGAATGAGGCTGGTGCAAGCAACGACATCCTTACCTACGCCATTCAGGCTGGTGGAGCGCAGTATGTCTGGAATATCGGTATCGACGAGAATCAGTCTATTGAGAAGGTAGCACTCGGATGGTACGGCAACTATGCCGGTTCCAACTGGCTCGGAATGGAGAAGTTCGCCGAGCACTACAAGGCTCCTCTTGCCGACGCTACCGTCGACAGCGTAGCCGTTTACTTCGCTACAACGTCAACCATCAGTCCTGACACTGATATTCCTATGACCATCAACAAGGTTGCCGACAACGGTCAGCCGGGTGATGTGCTCGCGACGACAAGTGTTCGTGCAGGCGACCTGAAGTATGATGCCGACAGCGTCGTGGCTACTATCTTCCACTTCGCTGAGCCTGTGGAGATAAAGAAGGGCGAGGAGTTCTTCATCACCATCGGTCCGTTCCCTAACGGAACACTCGATGAGTCGCCTTACACTGCCGACGACATCGCCATCTACTGTGTACGCCGCCAGGTAGGCAGCCGCTCTACAGCATGGCAGTATCTTGAGGATCAGGACGACCAGGGTCAGGGACTCGGCACTTACCAGTGGTTTGAGAATGTCGACGACCCGACATCAATGGCTATCGCTCCTGTCGTCACTTACGACCAGCCGGTATCCGACGGTGTCAGCACTATCGCTACCCGCACAGCTACAGACAGCCATGTCGTTGCCGTCTACACTATCAGTGGTCAGCAGACAAGCTCTATCTCTGAGCGTGCCATCTACATCGTCAAGTTCAGTGATGGCTCTGCCCGCAAGATGATTGGCTCGGAGGTCAACAATTCTCTGAGAAGATAATCTCTTGCACACGGATTCTAAAGACATAATGACATAACCTTATTCTTGAGAAGTGAATAAGAGTTTGTCATTATGTCATTATGTTTGTATATTTCAATTCGTGTATTTCGGGAATAAAAAATTGTTCAATTCGTGTAATTCGTTGAATAAAAAATTGTTCAATTCGTGTATTTCGTGCAATAAAAGATTGTTCAATTCGTGTATTTCGTGCAATAAAAAATTGTTCAATTCGTGTAATTCGTGCAATAAAAAATTGTTTAATTCGTGTAATTCGTGCAATAAAAATTTGTTCAATTCGTGTATTTCGTGCAATAAAAAAATTGTTCAATTCGTGCTACAAGAATTGTACTAAACATTCACCTATTTCGTGATAAGCGCTTTCCCCGTTTCGTGCAGCAACTTGAAAGCCCAGCGGATGACGATGGCGGCAGCAACAAGGGCGACTACAGCATCGATGTAAGTGATGTTCCACAGCTCAGCGCAGATAAGTCCGACGATAACGCCGATCTCCGTGAGAACATCCGAGAGGATATGCAGATACGCAGCATGGCTGTTCAAGTCGGCATCATGACCATGCAACGCCGAAGCACACACCAGGTTAGCCACCAGCCCCACGCACGTCACTATCAGTGCTTGTCCCGTGGCAATATCATACTCCGGCGCAGCCAACCGCCCGACAGCCTCGACAACGATGAACACCGCCATGATAAGCAGGAACACGCCACTCGTCCACGCGCTCAGCGACAGTATCCTGTCACTGTCATAGCGGTCGTTGCCCTTCCGTTTCAGTCGGCGGACAAGCACGTAAGCACCCCAGTTTAACCCGAGCACAAGGACATGCGAGCCACTGTGCACACCGTCGGCAGTGAGTGCCATCGAGTGTGCCAGCCAACCGATACTCAGCTCGGCTATCATCACTATGAATGTGAACACGACGACGAATGCCGTACGCCGCTCGCTAATATTCCTTTGCTCCATTCTTACTCTGTCAATTTGCCTGCAAAGTTACTAAAAAACTCCTTTGCCACAAAATATCCCACCATTATAATGGAATCAATAAAAATCCACGATTAAATTTGGAAGGTAATGGTTTTTTCCTTAAATTTGCGCAATCATACGTTTTTATGATGTTTGATCGCGAGATAAAGAAATATGATGAGACTGTAAAGGCTTACAAGCAGATGATTGTTGAGCCGATGGGTGAGGAGCAATATCATGAGCGCAACGAGATACTCTTCTCCTGTCACAGTTGTGGCATTGAGGGAAGCACCTTCTCCGTCGATGATACTCGCGCATTGTTCGAAGAAGGTCTTGGCTTTTACCCTGTAGGCAAATCACTGTTGGAATGTCAGGAAATGTCCGACCACTTTGCTGCTTACGAGTGGATGCACAACCACCTTGACCATCCCTTTGATGTTGAACTTATGAAGTCCATCAACCGGCTTGTGACCTTGCATACATTGCCATACAAAGTTCCTGGAGCAACACCCGGTGAGTTCACGACCGTTGATATGGCTGCAGGTGATACAGTCTTCGGCAACCATGAACATCTGATAGCTCAGGTGCCAAGACTTATGTCGTCAACAGCTAAGGCGATAGACAGCCGTCAGTCACATCCGATGGTTCTTGCAGCCCGCTTTCATGGATTCTACGAATACCTGCATCCTTTCCGTGATGGCAATGGACGTACTGGTCGTCTGCTCTCCAATTTTATCCTGCTTCACTTCGGACTCCCCGAACTGATTATCCGAAAGGAAGACCGCCAGCAGTATATCGGCGCATTACGGCAAATAAGAACGGAGAATACCGACGAATGCCTCATCAGCTTCTTTTTCAGCAAAGCCATTGAACAGATGGAAAATGACATGGCACAAAAGCGTAAAGCCAACCGCCCAATGCTGTTCTTCTAACCGATTATATGTGAAAGATAAGTGCCATCTGTGCTTCTGCGTGGAACAATCATCCACGGAAGTTGGGGCGGCGAACTCCGATTAGCCGTCTATCGTAACTACTCAGCACCCCTTACCAGAAAATGTCAGAAGTCAGCGTTAATTATTTCTAAACTTGTTCTTGGGCTATTTCCAAACAGTTGTTAATGTGAT
>OMZV01000006.1 GCA_900315635.1 uncultured Prevotella sp. | reverse complement strand
GAGGGGCGTTGCAGACATACCCTTCTTCATGTTCCGCTTGAGCAGGATTTTTGGTTAGGCAGGTTGTGGGCATCCACGGACTTATGCAACTGACCCATTTTTTTTTGCAAAAACTTGATATAGAGCAATGAAAACGTTTGCACAGAGTTATAATTAAAAAGATGTTTTAAAAGGAAAAACATTAGAGATTCTTATTTAATTTTGCATTGTAAACCTAAATACAATGAAACAAAATAGTCCCATAACGATGAAGGATATCGCCCGCGACCTGGGAGTGTCGGTGGCGACGGTTAGCCGTGCGCTAAAGGACAGTCCGCGCATTTCCGAGGAGAAGCGAAAGCAAATCCAGGAGTACGCCCGCGAGCATAATTTCTTCCCGAACGTCATTGCAGAGACGTTGCGCAAAAGTCGTGTGCAACCGAACAAGGTCATTGGCGTTATCGTTCCGCAGTTTGTACATTATTATTTCTCTTGCATTCTCACCGGTATCGAGGAGGAGGCAAGCCGCCGAGGCTATCGTATCATGGTCGCGCAGAGCGACGAACGGTATGAGCGCGAGGTCAAGATATGCCAGTCGTTCTATGCCAACAAATGCTGCGGCATAATCGTCTCGATGGCTAAGAATACCACAAAATACGACCATTTCCAGAAACTTATCGATATGGGCATACCACTCGTGTTCTACGACCGCATCTGTACGGGAGTCAACGCGAGCCGTGTTGTCGTCGACGACTATATGGGTGCGTTCACCGCCGTGACCCACCTTATTGATACCGGCTGCCGGAAGATAGGCTACTATGGCATGCCGGGCTCTATGGAGATAGGCAAGAACCGGTACAACGGCTACCGTGACGCACTGCTGAAGAACGGCTTGCAGCCTAATCCCGAGTGGATGAAGGAGTGCGACAACCGTGCTGACGCTGAGGTCATTACCCCGGGAATACTGTCACAGCCAGACCATCCCGACGCCTTCTTCGCCGTCAACGACGATACAGCCATCGGCATTCTGTACTCGGCTAAGCGCATGGGCTTCAATGTGCCTGACGACATAAGCATCTGCGGGTTTACCAACGGACAACGCGCCGTAGCCTGCGACCCGATGTTGACGACCGTTGAGCAGCGTGGAGTGATGGTAGGCGAGGAGGCTGCAAACATCCTCATCGGTCAGGTCGAGGGCTCTCTGCTAATGGACAAGATAGAGAAGAGAGTCGTCCGCACGAGGCTCATCATCCGTGGCACAACACGATAGCTGTTACGGCGAAAAAGATTTACAGCTTTCTGATATGAGCCAAATTACGTCGTAAAACGGTATCTTTTAGAGTCTGATTCGGTATCTTTTAGCGTCTAAAACGGTATCTTTTACAAGCTAAAATGGCACCTCTTGCAAATCGCTTGATAATCAGTTGATTGCAAAAGCGGTTCCGAAAGTTGTATTAAATAAGAAAACTTGACAACTCGCTTGCGTTTTCGCAACGGTTGGATGAAACTTAGAAATAACTAAAGAAACAAATATTATGGAAGTAAAACAAAAGCCAGACTTAAGCTTCTGGGGACTTTTTAATTTGAGCTTCGGCTTCTTTGGAGTGCAGATCGCTTACGCACTTCAGAGTGGAAACATTTCGCGTATATTCTCAACCATAGGCGCCGACCCAAAGAGCTTGTCGTTCTTCTGGATTCTGCCGCCGTTGATGGGTATGATAGTCCAGCCTATCGTCGGTGTGCTGAGCGACAAGACGTGGTGCCGTTTCGGTCGTCGTATACCTTATTTAATAGTGGGCGCGCTTGTGGCAATCCTCGTTATGTGCCTGCTGCCTAACTCCGGCGGCCTCGGAACGGGCAACACCGCGCTGATTATCGGTGCTGTCATCCTGATGTTCCTCGACACATCTCTTAATATGGCTATGCAGCCGTTCAAGATGATGGTCGGCGATGTCGTCAACGAGAAGCAGAAAGGTACTGCCTACGCCATCCAGAGCTTCCTGTGCAATCTGGGACAGGTAGTCGGTTTCGCGCTTCCGTTCCTGATGTCGTACATCGGATTCAGCGATACCGTCGAGAACCATCAGGTGCCTATGTCGCTGAAGATGGCGTTCTACATCGGTGCTGCCATCCTGATTATCTGCGTTATCTATACCTGCGTGAATGTCAAGGAGATGCCGCCGAAGGAGTACGCCATGTATCATGGTGGCAATGAGGCAGAAGAGGAGGAGAGCGTCGGCATCATCAAGCTGCTCAAGGACGCTCCCGGCAACTACTGGCGTGTGTTCGCCGTTCAGTTCTTCTGCTGGGCAGCATTCCAGTTCATGTGGATCTACTCTAACGGTACTATTGCCGACACCGTCTGGAACAGTACCGACCCGACATCGGGCGACTATCAGATAGCCGGCAACTGGCTCGGCATAGTCCTTGCCGGTCAGGCAGTTGCAAGTGTCATCTGGGCAAGCTTCCTGCCAGCCATCGAGCATAAGTTCGGACTGAAATTCGCCTACGCCCTCAGTATCGCCATCGGTGCAGTAGGCTTCGCTGTCATCCCGTTCGTCCACAGCCAGTACATGCTCTTCCTGCCGTACGCACTCATCGGCTGCACATGGGCTGCTATGCTTGCCCTGCCGTTCACCATCGTGACCAACGCCCTTGAGGGACGTCCTCACATGGGTACGTACCTCGGACTGTTCAACTGTGCAATTTGCTTCCCGCAGATTGTAGCCGGACTCTGTGGCGGACTCATTCTCGGACTCGTCGGCGAGGTTCAGAGCAACATGATGTTTGTAGCCGCTGTAAGCCTTGTTCTGGGCATTTTCAGCGTCAGCGTCATCAAGACAAAACAATAAAAGGCAACCGTTTGCGCAATGCCAATGCAGTGTTTGCGCAAACGGCTACTTTTTTGTGCAAAAAATAATAGTTACCTTTGGGGTCCAGAATAAAAACAATTACCTTTGAGGTCTAGATTAAAACAATTAAACTAAATATGAGTCTACAATTCAATATTAATTACAATACCGTCTTCGGTCAGGAGCTCGTCCTGAACATCGTCGACAGTGTTGTAGACGGACAAGAGCACCTCTCCCAGTATCACATGTCGTCGTACGACGGGAAGAAGTGGCAGTATGTGCTTCACAAGGGTTTCAAGCCAGGCGACCGCATTGACTACTTCTATTCTGTCCATCGCGGCGATGTCGTCGAGCGTCAGGAATGGCGCATGATAACCCATCGGCTGGAACTCAATGAGAAGAATGCTGTCAACTATATAGCTTTCGATAATTGGGTCGACATCCCTGATGATTCCTATCTCTATACGTCAGCATTCACCCTGTGTGTCTCGCCGACGAAGATTGTCCCTGTCAAGGAGCAGTCGTTCAACCGCACCGTGCGCCTGAAGGTTCGTGCCCCGCAACTGCTCAAGGGACAGAGCCTCGCCGTAGTAGGCAAGGGCGACGGATTGGGCAACTGGGAACCGGAGCATGCCATCGAACTCGTCCAGCACAACGATAACGAGTGGATTGTCGACCTCGACGCCAATACCCTCGACCCGAAACAGATTGAGTTCAAGTTCTTCATCCGTGACAAGCGGCTCGACTATAAGCCTCTGTGGGAGGCAAGCAACAACCGTGTCGTCGACCTTGTTGACATCAAGGACGGCGATGTCGTTGTCTATTGCTTGCCTGAGGCAGGATTCGATGTCTATCCGTTGAAGCTTGCCGGAACGCAGGTGCCGGTGTTCTCGCTGAGGAGCAAGGACAGCTTCGGCGTGGGCGACTTCGGCGATTTGAAGAAGATGATCGACCTCATCGCAAAGACTCATCAGCGCGTGTTGCAGATTCTGCCTATCAACGACACGACGATTACACATACATGGACCGACAGCTATCCTTACAGCTGTATCTCTGTCTTCGCTTTCCACCCGCAGTACACCGACCTGACTCAGCTGCCGCCGATTGCCGATGAGGCTAAGCGCAAGAAGTTTGAGGCTCTCCGTCAGGAACTCAACGCTCTGCCGCAAATCGACTACGAGCGTGTCAACAATGCCAAGACGGAGTATCTGCACATCATCTTCGACCAGGAAGGGAAGAATATGCTGGCTTCGGCTAAGTTCAAGGCATTCTTCAAGGAAACCAAGCAGTGGCTCGTTCCGTATGCAGAGTATTGCTACCTGCGTGATGCCAATGGTACTGCCGACTTCTCGAAGTGGCCTGACCACAACCAGTGGGACGAGAGCGAGCGCAAGGAACTGTCGTCGCCACGCTCAAAGGCTTACAAGGCTGTAAGCTTCTACTACTTCGAGCAGTACATCCTGAACACTCAGCTTGAGGAAGTTCACAACTATGCCCGTGAGAAGGGCGTTGTCCTCAAGGGCGATATTCCTATCGGTGTCAACCGCTATGGCTGCGACGTGTGGACTGAGCCGCGCTACTTCAATCTCAGCGGGCAGGCTGGCGCTCCACCTGATGCGTTCAGTACAAACGGTCAGAACTGGGGATTCCCGACCTACAACTGGGACGAAATGCTTAAGGACGGCTGTCTGTGGTGGGTTCGCCGCTTCCAGAATATGGCTAAGTTCTTCGATGCTTACCGCATTGACCATGTGCTCGGCTTCTTCCGTATATGGGAGATTCCAGAGAATGCCGTCCACGGATTGCTCGGACAGTTCCAGCCTTCGCTCGGCATGACACGCGAGGAGGTCGAGGGCTACGGACTGCACTGGCAGGAAGAGCTGTTCACCACTCCGTTCATCACCGACTGGGTGCTCGACCGTATGTTCGGCGACCGTGCGCAGTTCGTGCGTGACCATTACATTGAGCCGAAGGACGGTCAGTACTACCGCATGCGCCCTGAGTTCGACACTCAGCGCAAGGTCGAGGCTTACTTCTCTAACTGGAGCTCGGAATGCCGCCAGAAGGCTGACGCTGCTACCGACGAGGCTGAGAAGAAGAAATATGAGGACCAGATAAAGTGGAACGACAACATGCGTGACGGTCTGTACGCGCTCATAAGCGACGTGCTCTTCCTCCGCGACCATCGTGACCCTAACAGGTTCCATCCGCGTATCTCCGTACAGTTCGACTTCGTGTTCGAGAGCCTGTACGACAGCGACAAGGCTATGTTCAACCGCCTGTACAACGACTACTACTATCGCCGCAACAACCAGTTCTGGTATCGTGAGGCTATGAAGAAACTGCCACGTCTGGTCAATGCCACTCGTATGCTCGTCTGCGCCGAGGACCTCGGTATGGTGCCTGACTGCGTTTCATGGGTTATGAACGAACTGAAGATTCTGAGCCTCGAGATGCAGAGCATGCCGAAGGATCCGCATGTCCGCTTCGGTCATCTGTCGCGTAACCCGTACCGTTCGGTTTGCACAATATCGTCGCACGACACGCCGACCCTCCGTCAGTGGTGGGACGAGGACTGGGAGCGTACCCAGGCTTACTATGGCGAGATGCTCTATCGCCAGGGACCGGCTCCACATCCACTGCCGGGATGGCTCGCACGCGACATCATCAGCCGTCATCTCACATCGCCGTCGATGCTCTGCATCATCACCGTTCAGGACTGGCTCAGCATTGACGAGAAGCTCCGCCTGCCTGACGAGAATGCTGAGCGCATCAATGTTCCGGCTAATCCTCATCACTACTGGCGCTACCGTATGCACCTCAACATTGAGGACCTTATAGCCAATGACGACTACATGGCTAATATCTCCGAGCTGATTATCCAGTCCGGCCGCAAGTAATTAATGGTAATTGACTTTTTGGGTTTATTGGGCCTAATAGGCCTATTGTACCTATTGCGCCCATTGTGCCCATTGTGCCTATTGCGCCCATTATGCCCATTATGCCCATTATGCCCATTATGCCCATTATGCCTATAAACAAAACGCTATGAAATCAATTCAGCTATTCATTGCAGCACTGCTGCTTCCTCTGGCTGCTGCCGCACAGACAGTGAAGTCGCCTGATGGCAACGTCGCTGTGACATTCTCGCTGACGGGGAACGGTGTTCCTACCTACGAGATGAAGTACAAGAACCGCGAGGTGGTAAAACCGAGCCACCTTGGACTGGAGCTGGCTAAGGACAGGCATGCCAGCAAGGGATTACGTGAGACTTCCCTCATGGACGGTTTCACGATTGCCGATACGAAGACGTCGACGTTCGATGAGACATGGACTCCTGTCTGGGGACAGTATGGCAAGATCCGCAACAACTACAATGAGCTTGCGGTCGACCTCCGGCAGCCTTCTTCGGCACGTAAGATGACAATCCGCTTCCGCGTTTACAACATCGGTATGGGACTCCGTTATGAGTTCCCGCAGCAGGACTCGCTGGTTTACTTTGTCATCAAGGACGAGCATACCCAGTTCGCTATGACCGGTGACCATACTGCCTGGTGGATTCCTGGCGACTATGACACTCAGGAGCAGGAGACTCAGGAGTCGAAACTGTCGGAGATTCGTGACCGGTTCCACGATGCCGTCAACTGGAACAACTCTTCTGTAGCTGTCTTCTCGCCGACTGGCGTGCAGACTTCGTTGCAGATGAAAACTCAGGACGGACTCTACATTAATATTCATGAGGCTGCGTGCCTTGACTATGCTACCATGCATCTGAACCTCGACGACAAGACAATGACTTTCGAGTCGTGGCTCACTCCGGATGCTACGGGCATGAAGGGATACATGCAGACGCCTTGCCAGACTCCGTGGCGTACCATTGCCGTCAGCGATGATGCTCGTGATATGCTCGGAGCTGCCAACAGCATGATTTATAATCTTAACGAGCCGTGCAAGATTAAGGACACTAGTTGGATTCACCCGACTAAGTTCTGTGGTGTATGGTGGGAGATGATTGTCGGTAAGAAGTCTTGGAACTACACCGATGAGTATCCTTCTATCAAGCTCGACCAGATTGACTGGAGCAAGGCTAAGCCTAACGGTCGCCACGCCGCCAATAACGATGAAGTGCGCAAGTATATCGACTTTGCTGCTGCCAACGGACTGTCTGAAGTCCTCGTCGAGGGTTGGAATGTCGGTTGGGAAGACTGGGCTAACCACTGGAAGGAAGATGTCTTCGACTTCGTTACCCCGTATCCTGACTTCGACATCAAGGCTCTTAACGACTATGCTCACTCTAAGGGAGTCAGACTGTTGATGCACAATGAGACTTCTTCGTCTACCCGTAACTATGAGCGTCACCTTGAGTCTGCCTTGAACCTTATGAACAAGTATGGCTATGACGCTGTAAAGACCGGATATGTCGGCGATATTATTCCTCGTGGCGACCACCATTTCTCTCAGGCTATGAACAAGCACTATCAGTATGTGGTCGAAGAGGCTGCCAAGCATCATGTAATGGTCGATGCTCATGAGGCTACCCGTCCGACAGGTATCGGTCGTACATGGCCTAACTACGTTGCCAATGAGAGTGCGCGTGGCGGTGAGTATGAGGCTTTCGGCGGTAATGCTCCTTATCATACGGTCATTCTGCCGTTTACTCGCTTGCAGGGTGGTCCTATGGATTACACTCCTGGTGTCTTCGAAACTCAGCTTAAGAACTGGAGTGACAATAAGTCGTTCGTCCATTCGACACTTGCCGGTCAGCTCTCTCTTTACCTCGTAATGTGGGGTCCGGTACAGATGGCTGCCGATCTGCCTGAGAATTATGCTAAGCACATGGATGCTTTCCAGTTTATCAAGGATGTTGCAGCCGACTGGGATGACTCCCGTTACATCGACGCTGAGCCTGCACGCTACATTACTGTGGCTCGTAAGGCTAAGGGAACCAGCAACTGGTTCGTCGGTGGTAAGTGCGACGATCATGGTCACAAGGTCAATGTTAAGCTCGACTTCCTTGACCCTGGCAAGACTTACGACTGCACTATCTATGCTGATGCAAAGGATGCTGACTATGAGAAGAATCCTACTGCATACGTCATTACTCACAAGAAAGTGCGTCGTGGCGATACTCTGAAAATGACTGAGGCTCGTGGCGGAGGTTTCGCCGTTAGCCTTATTGCAAAGTAATATCTATGTTTTTGGGCATATCAGGCTAATGGACCTGATATGCCCACTATGTCAATAAACCCCATGAATGCTGAAACAAAAATGAAATCTATACCTTTAATATCTGTTCTTGCCTCAATGCTACTGCTTCCTTCCTGTTTTGCTAGCGCCCAAACTACATTCAATGAAGTTGAGTATAGCCCTCAGCAAACGGTATTTAAACTCAATTCCCCACGTCAGCCAAAGCTTAGTCTCTATGAGAGCGGGCAGGGCGATACGCGTTACAAGCGTGTAAAGATGAAGCCGGCAGGCAAGGATGTTTGGACTTGTACGGTCAAAGGTGACCTTAAAGGCAAGTTCTATACATTTAATATTGGTGAAGGCGAGACGCCGGGTGTGTTCGCAAAAGCTGTCGGACGCAATGGTCATCGAGGCGCAGTCATCGACCTTAAAGACACTAACCCTACGGGTTGGAGCAACGACCATAGGCTTGAAACAAAGTCGATGGCTGACCTTGTTATCTATGAACTACACTATCGTGACTTTTCTATTGACTCTACTTCGGGTTTGGTAAACAAGGGAAAGTTCCTTTGCCTTACTGAGAATAAGGCTATTGAGCATCTTAAGGAACTTGGAATCAATGCCGTACATGTACTTCCTTCGTTCGATTTTGCGTCGGTAGACGAGAATCATCCAGAAGTTCCCCAGTATAATTGGGGCTATGATCCGCTCAACTATAATGTGCCGGAAGGCAGCTACAGCTATGATGCCGCTAACCCGGGACGCCGTATCTTTGAGTTCAAGACAATGGTGGAGAAACTCCATCAGGCCGGAATTCGTGTTATCCTAGATGTCGTCTACAACCATACTTTCGACTTGAAGCACAGCAACTTCAATCTTACTTACCCCGGCGCTTACTATCGTTACGCCGCTGACGGCAAGCCAAGCAATGGCTCCGGATGTGGTAATGAGACCGCTTCGGAAAAGCCTTTGATGCGTGAGTTTATGCTTGAGAGCATGGCTTATTGGGCTAAGGAGTACCATATCGACGGATTCCGTGTCGACCTTATGGGCGTTCATGACATCGAGACGATGAATCTTATCCGTAAGGAACTGACCGATATAGACCCTAACATATTTATATATGGTGAAGGTTGGAGTGCCGGACAATGTGCTCTGCCTAACGACAAGCTTGCAATGAAAGCCAATATGAAGCAGATGCCGGGCATAGCTGCGTTCAGCGATGATCTTCGTGATGCCCTTCGTGGTCCGTTCTCGGACGACCATAAGGGCGCTTTCCTGGCCGGTATTCCTGGTTCTGAGGAGAGTATAAAGGCTGGAATAGTCGGAATGATTGCTCATCCGCAAGTTGATTATTCCAAGGTTAACTATTCAAAGGAGCCTTGGGCGGCTGAGCCGACTCAGATGATAAGCTATGTCAGTTGTCATGACGATATGTGTCTTGCCGACCGTCTTCGTGCTTCCATACCCGGAATCGATACCGATGAGCTTATCCGTCTTGACAAGATAGCGCAGACTGTGGTATTCCTGTCACAGGGAACTCCGTTCATGCTTTGCGGCGAAGAGATGCTTCGAACCAAGAAAGGCGTCCACAACTCATTCGAATCGCCCGATTCCATTAACCATCTCGACTGGGACAATCTAACACGTTACCCTAAGTTGTATCAATACTATTGCGACCTTACAAGGTTCCGCCGTGAGCATCCGGCTTTCCGTTTGGGCTCGGCAGAGGAAGTTCGCAAACACCTTGAGTTCTTACCGACAAAGGATTGCATGGTAACATTTATCCTTAAAGACCATGCCGGAGGCGATCAATGGAACAATATCGTGGTCTGCATCAATGCAGGAGACAAGGACCAAATGATTGATATACCTGATGGTAAATGGTATGTCTGCGGCGATCTTGATGCTATTGACACCTTCCGCTCAGACGATTTCGTTGGTCATAGACTTCGGATGGAAAGCCAGTCGGTGAAGATTCTGCATGATTAAATAACTAAAAGAATATAACTGTGAAATGAAAAGGATATTATTATTAGCATTAGTGCTTATCTCCATGACAATGGGTGCACAAGTAAAGATTGACCGCATAGAGCCTACTGACTGGTATGTGGGAATGAAAGATCCGTCACTGCAGCTGATGGTCTATGGCAAGGATATACGTTCTGCCGACGTAAAGATTGATTATCCGGGTGTAAAGATTGACTCTCTTGTCCGCTTGGATTCGCCGAACTATCTGCTCGTCTACTTGAACCTTGATGGTGCGCAGCCGGGAACTATGAAGTTGCAGTTCACCAACAATGGCAAGAAGAAAACCGTATCATACGTTCTTAAGCAACGGGCTATGGCTGGAGCCGACCACAGAGGCTTCTCAAATGCGGATGTCCTTTACCTTCTTATGCCTGACCGCTTTGCCAATGGCAATCCTAAGAACGATGTAGTCAAGGGCATGCGTGACCAGAACTGTGACCGGAAGTACCCTTCACTGCGCCACGGCGGCGACTTGGCCGGCATTCAGCAGCATCTCGATTACTTCAAGCAACTGGGCGTAACAGCCCTTTGGTTCACTCCGGTTTTGGAGAATGACTGGCCTGCCGACAAAACGCAGAATAGTTCATATCACGGTTATGCGACGACAAACTATTATAAAGTAGACCCTCGCTTCGGCACGAATGATGAATACAAGCAACTCATTGCCGAATGCCACAAGCAAGGACTGAAAGTCGTTATGGACATGATATTCAATCATTGCAGTGACTATCATCCTTGGAACATTGACATGCCATCGAAGGATTGGTTCAATAATCCTCACTACGGATTGCAGACAAGCTATAAGCTTACCCCTGTCCTTGACCCTTATGCCTCAAAGGTTGACCTTGCAGAGACCGTCGATGGTTGGTTTGTTCCGTCAATGCCTGACCTCAACCAGCGTAATCCGCACGTCATAAAGTACCTCATCCAGAACAGCGAATGGTGGATAGAGACAGCCGACATCGATGGAATCCGCATGGATACCTACCCGTATGCTGACCGTGACGCTATGGCTTTATGGATGAAAACGCTCGACAAGGAATATCCGAACTTCAATACCGTCGGTGAGACTTGGGTTACAGAGCCTCCATATACTGCCGCTTGGCAGAAGGATTCTAAGCTCCAGAAGAAGAATTCCTACCTTAAGACAGTCATGGACTTCTCTTTCTATGACAAGATTAATCAGGCAAAGCGTGAGGAAACGGATGGTTGGTGGAACGGACTTAACCGCATTTACAATTCCCTTTGCTATGATTATCTCTATGCCAATCCGTCAAGCGTGCTTGCCTTCCTCGACAATCACGACACCGACCGATTCCTTGGCAACACTAAGGACTCGACAATGTTGAAGCAAGGACTTGCTCTTCTGTTGACAATGAACCGTACCCCGCAACTCTATTATGGCACAGAGATTCTGTTGAATGGCACCAAGGAAGTTACCGACGGTAATGTCCGCAAGGACTTCCCGGGCGGTTTCCCGGGCGATACTCACAATTGCTTCACCAAGGAAGGGCGCACAGCTGCAGAGAACGGCATGTTCGACTGGACTTCAAAACTCCTTCACTGGCGTCAGGGCAACGATGTCATAGCCAAAGGAAAGCAGACCCAGTTCATTCCGTACAAAGGCGTTTACGTCATAGCCCGTCAGTATAATGGCAAGTCAGTAATGACAATCATCAACGGAACCCGTTCTGACAACAAACTGTCTGTCGCCCGTTACAAAGAGATAATCGGCTCACATACCACGGCCAAGGACGTTATCACCGGTGCGTCTGTCGACCTTACAAAGGATATTCCTTTGACACAGAGGCAGTCACTGATAATCGAATTCTAAGGAAAATATCCCCACCAAGTCCCAAAAGGCAGCCTGGTGGGGATATTAGTTTTTCCCCTTTTTACTTGCAATTACCGAAAAAAGGAATTAACTTTGCAACCCCAACCATTATTAACTATTCAATGACTAAAAAGACATCCTTACTGGCAACGCTCATCGTGTTGCTTCTCGGCATAGGCATGGAAGCCAATGCCATTGACCGTCAGTCACTTGTTCGGTATGCGTCATCGCTCAAGGGAAAGAAGGGAGCAAGCCTGAAATCAGCACTTATGCCACTGCTTAAACCACAGCAAGTCCTAAGCTATGGCTCAGGTAGCGGACACACTTGGGATGGTTTCTACCAGACCGACCGTAACACGTCGACTAATGAGTGTTACAATCGTTATAGCTCAAAGAAGTTTTACTTTGAGAAAGGCAACCGCAACCGTGCCATCAGCGGAATGAACATCGAACATTCGTTCCCTAAGAGTTGGTGGGGTGGAGCCAGCAACAATGCTTACAAGGACTTATACAACCTCTATCCATCCGATTCCAAGGCAAACTCTTCGAAGAACAACTACCCTATGGACGAGGTAACCAACGGTCAGGGCGAGGAAGGCTACGACCAAGTTGGAACCGGAGTCCACACATCGAAGGCATGGGAGCCGGGCGACCAGTTCAAAGGCGACTTTGCCCGTAGTTATATGTATATGGCTATTGCCTACGCCGACCTGACATTCTCGGGCACAGGACTTCAGACAATGAACAATGAAGACTACCCTGGTCTTAAGCCTTGGGCTTCAACCCTCTATATCAAATGGGGAAAACAGGACTCTATCAGTACTCTTGAGATTGCCCGCAACAATGCCGTAGCCAAGATAGAAGGCAACCGCAACCTGCTCATCGACTACCCTCATCTAGCCGAATATGTATGGGGCGACAGTGCCAATGTAGCCTTCGACCCTAGCACATCCGTAACGACTGCCGATGACGACGACCGCTATTGGACCGGTACAGTGCCAGTTGTTCCTGACAAACCGGATACTCCTGACGACGTATATTATTTCAGTGCGGCTAACAATGTAACCCCTGGAAAGCTCTATTTAATCGTTGCCAATGAGAACGGAACACTCCACGCGATGATGCCGCTTGGCAGTTCACAGAACTATGGCTATCCTAAGGTAACTACCGTTAATGCTGTCAACGATACAATAACACTCTCTTCGACCGACAATGCGTTTACAATCGACGCTCAGAATGGCGGTTATGTCATCATCGACAAGAACAAGCGCTACCTCTGGCACGACGGAACCTACAAGACCCTGAGTGTTTCCAGCAATGCAAATGACGCCGACGTCTGGACTATTACAGTAAATGCCGACGGATCATTCAAGATACTTACTGACGCCACTTACTTCATTCAGTACTCTAAAGGATATACTTCTTTCGGTTGCTACAACGGTCAGCAGAGCGATGGAATAATGCCAATGCTGTATGAACAGGTCGAGAAGTCGGTCACTCCGGACGCCATAAAGAATATCGAGCGTACAGAGATTGTCGGCGACGGAGCCGTTTACACAATCCAGGGTCAGTTCGTAGGCAAGAGCCTTGACAATCTTCCTCGTGGATTGTATATCCGCAATGGAAAGAAGATCGTCGTCAGATAATGGCTGTCAGAGACAAAAGCGTGAGAATCTTAACGCTTAAATAGATATTTAAAGGGCATCTTTCGTTATACGGAAGATGCCCTTTTGCATTGTGTTTAACCGTTGTTTGAACAGAATATAACCGTTGTTTGAACAGCGTTTAACCATTACTTGTCCTACAAGTAGCGGTTGCTTACAGCATATTGTCAATAAAATATCGGTGAACGCTTGTGTCGTCATTCAGCTCGGGGTGGAAAGACGTGACGAGCTGGTTGCCCTCCTTTGCCGCAACAATGTGTCCTCCCGCCGTGGCCAGAACCTCCGAACTACCATATACATTATTTATATATGGCGCACGGATGAACGTCATCGGAATCTCGCCGATGCCTTTGAACTCAGCCTTAGTGGCAAAGCTTCCCAGCTGACGACCGTAAGCATTGCGGCGGACGTCAATATCCATTGTAGAGATACGGTCGAAGTCCTCACCTTCAACCTTCTTCGCCAGCAGTATCAGTCCGGCGCAAGTACCGAATACAGGCAACCCTTTCTCTATGGCTGTCCGTATCGGCTCAAGCAATCCTAAGTCCTTAAGCAGCTTCAGCTGTGTCGTCGACTCGCCGCCGGGGATTATCAGTCCGTCCTTGGGCTGATTCCAGTCGGCCAGCTGACGAACCTCAAAGCTGTCGACACCTATATCGGTGAGCATTTTCTCATGCTCAATGAAAGCGCCTTGAAGGGCTAGGACTGCGATTCTCTTTCTTGTCATAGATGTATACGCTTTTATTTGCCGCGCTCAGCCATCAGAACCTTTATCTCTTCCTCGTTGATACCAACCATTGCCGGACCGAGATCCTCGCTGAGCTCAGCAAGCTTCTTCGGGTCGTTGTAGTTGGTTACAGCCTGCACGATGGCGGCGGCACGCTTAGCCGGATTGCCGCTCTTGAAGATACCTGAGCCCACGAAAACGCCCTCAGCACCAAGCTGCATCATCAGTGCTGCGTCGGCAGGAGTTGCTACACCACCGGCTGCAAAGTTGACGACAGGTAGTTTGCCATTGTCATGGACGTACTTCACGAGATCGTAAGGAGCCTGGAGTTGCTTTGCAGCCTCATAGAGCTCGTCCTCCGACATGTTGGCAAGACGGCGAATCTCGCTCTGCATAATCCTCATGTGCTGGACAGCCTGAACAACATCGCCTGTGCCCGGCTCGCCCTTGGTGCGAATCATTGACGCACCCTCGGCAATACGGCGGAGAGCCTCGCTGAGGTTCTTTGCGCCACAGACGAACGGAACCTTAAACTTTGTCTTGTCGATATGGTAAACATTATCGGCTGGCGAAAGCACTTCACTCTCGTCGATATAGTCTATTTCGATAGCCTCAAGTATCTGCGCCTCGGCAATATGACCGATACGGCATTTAGCCATAACAGGTATTGATACAGCATTCTGAATACTCTTTATCATCTTTGGATCGCTCATGCGGGCAACACCGCCGGCAGCACGAATGTCAGCCGGAATACGTTCCAAAGCCATTACTGCGCAAGCTCCGGCATTCTCGGCAATCTTTGCCTGCTCAGGAGTTGTAACGTCCATGATAACACCGCCCTTGAGCATCTGTGCAAGGTTGCGGTTCAGTTCTTGTCTATTTTCCATAATTGTCTTAAAATCCCCACCAAGCCTCCCCCAAGGGGATGGTGTTTAGTTACATAAAAGAAATAACCTTAAATGGAGTTTTTGTGTTTATAATTGTTGTTGTTAAATGTTCTTTTCTTACTCAAATCTTACTTTAACTAAGTTTGGTGATTAAACATCCTCCCCTTGGGGGAGGCTTGGTGGGGACTAACTTCTCCTCCTTCTGTACTCAGTAGGTGAACTCCCCACATATTTCTTGAAGAACTTCGACAGATGAGCCTGATTGGCAAAGCCGAATTCACGTGCTATCTGTTGAATGCTGTCATCGGTCGAAGCCAGTCTTGTCTTCAGTCCCTTAATCTGATAGCTGTCAATGATATTCTTAGGCGACTTACCCGCAATACGTCGGCAGACCTGTGCCAGATAGCGTCCGCTGACATTCAGCGCGTCGGCATAATGTGCCACGTCGCTGCTTTGGAGGTAATCCTTCTCCACCCGGGCTATAAACTCATTGTAAAGCTCACCGCTCCTTCCTTGCAATCGGTCAGCCTTGGTCGTCCGGCGGTTGATGTAGCTGTGAGCCTTCTCTATAGCTTTGTCGGCGGCAAGTCCTTCAGCCAGATAGACGGCGAGAGCCGACGAGAAGTCATTGGCATAGCCATGTTCGGCACTGTCGGCAAGGATACACACATTATTCTTTATATAGTCGTGCAGCAAAGCCTCACTCTCCCGACGGCGAATAACGATGACGGTACATAGTGGAAACAAGTATCGCTTGATAAGTTCAACGGCTTCAGAACCCATCAGGCGGTCGCCACGGCTCGAAAAGAGAACTGGGTCGTAGACGACGGCGTGCGGATGATAGCGCTTCAGTGCATTGACAATTACCTGAAGCACGTCGGAACTGCGAATCATTCCAATCTTGACTACGGTAGGCTCAACATCATTGATGATAGCGTCGAGCTGTCCGCTTACCACCTCGGCAGGCAAGTCGTAGAAGTCCTGAATACCCAGAGTGTTCTGTATGGTTACGGACGTAACTACCGACAATGCCTTTGCGCCAAGTGATGTGATTGTGTTGATGTCGGCTTGAATGCCAGACTCGTTTGTGCTGTCGCTACCCGTTATCGTCAATATTGTCTTAATCATTTTCCTGTTAGTGTCTGCAAAGGAATAGAAAAAAGGGAACAAACCTGTTAATCTGTTCCCTTTTTGATAAATATTACTTCAATTTATATAAACTTTGTCGCAAAGACCTTCTTATTCCACATCTATTATATTCACATTGTCGAAGTCCTTGAGAATCTCAAGTATCCGGTCGTTGCGCTGCCGGTGCTTAGTGCGGACTTCCATCTGGACCTTATAGTATTCGCCTTTGTCCGATTCCTTGTTCTTTATCTCGTAGGAAATGACATCGACGACAATCTTCCTTATGTTCATTATTGCATCGGCGACATCCTTCCTTGATGGCGATGAGAACGAAAGCTGAACCGACGAAGAGCCAATGTGCGGAATGAACCTGTTAAGTACCTCCAGTCCAATGAGAATCAGCAACGTGACAAGTACCGCCATATAGAACTGTCCCACTCCGCACGCCATGCCGATAGCCGCCGTCACCCATAGTCCGGCCGCCGTGGTCAGTCCACGGATGACATTCCGCTGGAACACGATGATACCGGCACCGAGGAAGCCAATACCCGAGACGACCTGCGCTGCTACACGCGATGTGTCCTTCACGCCGTCGGCAAAGCCATACATGGATATGAGTGTGAAGAGGGCTGACCCGATGGCAACGAGGAAGTGGGTGCGGAAGCCGGCGTCCTTGGCACGGTACTCCCGCTCCAGTCCTACTATGCCGCCGAGAATCATGGCGACAATGAGTCGAATGGTGAAAGTAATTATGTGGTCAGTCATTGTCTTTTGAGCTTTAGGCTTATTAGGCTTATTAGGCTTATTAGGCATATTAGGCATTTTGGGCATATTAGGCCTAATATGCCCAAAAGCCTATTATCCTAATCTCTTCTCCAGTCTCTCCCTGATAGCCGCTATGAACTCCTTCGAGTTGGCAGGCTTTACCTCGACACCCTCCATGAGGTTGACAAGGTCCTTGGTGGCGATACCGTCGTTGAGAGTATCGAAGCAGGCGCCTTCGAGCTGATTGCCGAAATTGACAAGAGCATCGATGCCATCGAGCTCGCCACGCTTGCGGAGAGCGCCGCTCCAGGCGAATATCGTCGCCATAGGGTTGGTAGAAGTCTCCTCGCCCTTCAGATACCTGTAGTAATGGCGGGTAACAGTGCCGTGGGCAGCCTCATATTCATAGTTGCCGTCAGGCGAAACGAGCACAGACGTCATCATAGCCAGTGAGCCAAAGGCCGTTGAGAGCATATCGCTCATGACATCGCCGTCATAGTTCTTGCAAGCCCAGATGAATCCACCCTTCGAGCGGATGACACGAGCCACGGCGTCGTCGATGAGAGTATAGAAATAAGTAATGCCCAGTTTCTCGAACTTCTCCTTGTATTCATTATCGTAAACCTCCTGGAAAATCTGGCGGAAGCGTGCGTCGTAAGTCTTCGAGATGGTATCCTTGGTGGCAAACCAGAGGTCCTGCTTAGTGTCGACAGCAAACTTGAAGCAGCTGTGAGCGAACGAACGGATACTCTTGTCGGTGTTGTGCATGCCCTGGATAACGCCGGCACCCTCGAAGTTGTGAATCTCTACTTCCTGGTGCTTGCCGCTCTTTCCGTCGAAGACAAGCTTGGCAACACCCGGCTCGTCGGCACGAATCTCCACACTCTTGTAGACATCGCCGTAAGCATGACGGGCTATGGTGATAGGCTTCTCCCAGTTCTTCACTACCGGATGGATTGACGGAATGGTGATAGGAGCACGGAAAACGGTGCCGTCCATGATGCTTCGGATAGTGCCGTTAGGACTCTTCCACATCTTGTGGAGCTTGTATTCAGTCATGCGCTGGGCGTTAGGTGTGATGGTGGCGCACTTCACGGCAACGCCATACTTGCACGCTGCCTTTGCCGAATCGATAGTTACCTGGTCGCCGGTCTCATCGCGGTGGGGTAGTCCGAGGTCGTAATATTCAGTCTTCAGGTCGACGAAAGGAAGAATGAGCTCGTCCTTTATCATCTTCCAGAGAATACGTGTCATCTCGTCGCCGTCCATCTCAACGAGTGGAGTCGTCATCTTAATCTTTTCCATAAGCGATTTCTTAAATTGTCGTAATTTCATTGGCAAAGATAGCAAAAAGTTTTCTGAATCAAACTATTTGGGCTAATTTTGTACGTAAATTAAATGTAATGGACGACAAAAAATACCTGTTGAACCTTATTTCACAAGGAGAACACAGTCAGCAGGACTTTAAATATAAGGTACAGGATGCAGTGAAACTGGCGAAGTCGGTGTCGGCTTTTGCCAATACCGATGGCGGGCGGCTGCTCATCGGAGTTCGTGACGACGGCAACATATCGGGCGTAAAGTCGGAGGAAGAGATATACATGATGCATGCTGCCGCCTATAAATACTGCAAGCCTGAGTCGAAGATAGGCTTTGAGACATTCCATGCCGATGGCAGAACGGTGGTTATCGCGACGATTCCTCCGGCTAGCCGCAAGCCGGTTTATGCCATTGACGACGATGGCAAGCTGGTGGCTTATATCCGTATAGCCGATGAGAATATCGTCGCTTCGCCCGTCCACCTTGAGATTTGGCGGCAGGAGCAGATGCCCCAGACCATGATGCACTACACCGACACTGAGCAGGCATTCATCAATGTGATGAAGGAGAACCCGCAGGTAACGCTCAACCGACTCGTCCGCCTGAGCCGCCAGGGACGCCATCACGTCATCGGCACACTGGCACGGCTCATCCGTTATGGTATAGCACGGTGGGAGTATGCCGACACGAAGTTCCTCTTCTCACTCGAATAATAGCGTTTAAACCGTTGGATTGGAACGCTTTTTGTAGGAAAATAACTAGAAACTAATATATTGTTTATGGAAAAGAAAGAGAAACCAAAACAGCAACAATCGTGGTTCAACTGGAATACATTCTTCTGGATCATGCTTCTTCTGCTTGCCCTAAACGTCTTCGTCTACCCTAACTTCGGGCAACCGACGACTAAGGACACCGATTATGCAACGTTCATAAGCTATGTCGACCAGGGCAAGGTGTCGAAAGTGCTTATCAAGGACGATGTTGTTTACTTCACCGTTGGTAAGGAAAACTTCAAGACCGCCGAGGTAAACGACCCGCAACTCGTTGACCGTCTGATTAAGGCGAAGAGCCCGAACAAGAGCGGACACATCGAGTTTACTAAGACTCTGCCGCAAAAGAACTCTCCACTGCTCGACTTTATAATATGGTGGATACTCCCTGCCGTCATCTTCTTCGGACTGTGGCAATGGGGCGCAAAGCGTGTGATGAAAGGCGGCGCCGGCGGAGGCGGATTCCTCTCGCTTGGAAAGAGTGGCGCGAAAGTCTATGCCGAGACCGACATAAAGACTACTTTCGATGATGTCGCGGGACAGGACGAGGCAAAGGCAACGCTGAAAGAGATTGTCGACTTCCTCCACAATCCGCAGAAATACACACGTCTTGGAGCCAAACTGCCTAAGGGCGCACTGCTCGTAGGACCTCCGGGAACAGGTAAGACATTGATAGCCCGTGCCGTTGCAGGCGAGGCTCACGTGCCGTTCTTCTCTATTTCGGGAAGTGAGTTCGTGCAGATGTTCGTCGGAATGGGTGCCGCAAAGGTGCGCGACTTGTTCCAGCAAGCCCAGCAGAAGGCACCATGTATAATCTTCATCGATGAGATTGATGCCATCGGACAGAGCCGTGACCGTGCCATGGGTAACGATGAACGTGAGCAGACCCTCAACCAGTTGCTCACCGAGATGGATGGTTTCGATGCCACAAAGGGTCTCGTCATCCTTGCTGCCACCAACCGTCCGGAGTCGTTGGATAAGGCGTTGCTTCGTCCGGGACGTTTCGACCGCCGCATAATAATGGAGCTCCCTGACCTTGAGGGACGTAAGGCTATACTGAAAGTTCACCTTAAAGACGTCAAGCATGGCGACATTGACCTTGACAAAGTGGGTCGTGCCACAGCCGGTTCAAGTGGTGCCGACATTGCAAATATCGTCAATGAGGCAGCCCTTCGTGCCGTCCGCCTTGGCAAGAATCAGATTGAAACGGAGGACCTTGAGGAAAGTGTTGAAACCGTTATTGCCGGAGAACAGAAGAAAGGCGCAGTCATTTCGCCTGAGGAAAAGAGGATTATATCCTACCACGAGATTGGTCACGCCATGGTTGCAGCTTGCCAGAGCCACTCTGCTCCGGTAGAGAAGATAACTATTGTTCCACGTACCAGCGGAGCCCTTGGCTACACAATGCAGGTTGACGCAGGCGAGAAACACCTCATGAGCAAACAGGAGATGCTCAACCGCATAGCCACACTGACAGGTGGTCGTGCCGCAGAGGAAATAATGTGCCATACTGTCACAACCGGAGCAAGCAATGATATTGAAAAGGCTACACAGCTTGCCCGTGAGATGATTACCATCTACGGAATGAGTGACAAGTACGGAATGATGCAGCTTGAGCAAGTTCGCAACCGCTATCTTGGCGGCAACTCGTCGCTCACCTGCTCTGCCGAGACGGCTCGTGACATCGATAAGGAGGTTGCCGAGATTATCCACAATGCCCACGAAAAGGCAAAGAAGATAATCACCGACCACAAGGCTCAAATGGACGCTGCCGCCGGAATCCTCCTCAAGAAGGAAACTATCACCGGCGAGGAGTTCATGAAAGTGCTTGGTGAATGAGGAATGAGGAATGTTGAATGAGAAATGATATTAATGTTGAATGTGGAATGCTTAATGTAAAATGAATTATAAATTCGACATTAATCATTAAAATCATTCAACATTCCTCATTCAACATTAAAATTCACTCCACATTCCTCATTAAACATTTCACATTATAATTGTTCTGAACCAATCCCGCAACAGTTTGCCGTACTGGTTCTGGCTGTCGGCACAGAGGACAATGACCTGCCGCCCGTCAGAGAGTTTCGGACCGACACACATCCCCTCATAGTTGGCAAAGTCCTTGTGAAGGAGATTAAAGCTTGTACGCCACATGGCTACAAGCTTTTTTTGTGCCGGAACATTGTCTTTGGTGGGAGTGTTGGTATCGACAGAGTATACACGGTTGACGCACCATGAGCCGCTTAGCTTCTTCGGGATGAATGCCTCACGCTCCAGTACAAGCAGACGACCGTCGTCTAGGGCGCAGAGAGCGCTAACGCCGTTGGCATAAGTTTTTGCCTGACTTGTGCTCAGGGGCTCGTCCATGATGTAGTTGATGGTCTTGACGTACTGCAGGTTATCGTCGAACGACATCAGACGGAGGTGGTTGCGGATACCGTTCACCGAGTTGGCTTGCTGTCCGTCCTGCGGAAGAGTGCTCTCGGTAGTCGTCCAGAAACGGTGGGTCCTGGCGTTATAGGTCAGCGACTCAAGCCCGTAGTTGCTGACGGGGATGCTCACGCCCGACGGAAGGAGTATCTCCCTGCCGGTGAGATGACCGTTCATGTCATATTCAAGTATCTTGTTGTCGGCTTCGCCGCTTATGAATACAGTGTTCGAAGGTGGAAAATAGGCTATGCCTTCGCCGTCGCGGACACCCTTGTAGCCTGACGACAGACTCTTGACTTTGCGGACGTTGACTATCTCGCCGGTGACGTAGTTGATGTCGATGGTGAACAAGTCGAATCCGTCATACAGTGGTTTGTCATTGACAACAACGTATTTGTTGCCGCCAATGTTGGCAAGTCCGCTGTAGTTGCCTGCCGGAACGTTCTTCTTATAGTAATGCTGATTGGTAAGGTAGCCCATCTGGGCGCTTGCAACAGTGGCAAACGTGATGAGCATTAAAACTGATGCGAATAGTCTTCTTTTCATAGTTGTCTACCTTTTAAGTATGGTACAAAGATAACGCAAAGATTCGATATTTATTTCATGGTATTAAAATAAAGACAATGTTATGGCGTTAACGGACATCGTTTGGTTTTTTCATAATCCGTTAGTATGATAAGTAGAAGTGATGAAAGGTATATAAACGAAGAAGGCGCGACTCTCGTCGCGCCATCAATCTCTTCATAATCGTCGAATTACAAATCTATTCGACAAACCGAGGCATCACGTCTGGCTAAATGCTTTTCAGAAACCCTTGCGGGTCAATGTGGCTGACATATAGGTATCAGCTCCTGTGATCCTTTGTATCACATTGCAAATATAGATATTACTAATGATATTTCCAAGTGTTTTGCCAACTTTTTTCGTAGTCTAATGAACTTTTAACATTGGAAGCGCACACAGCCGGGAAACATCATTTTTATTATTTGTTATAGCTTATTTCATAATCGATATTCGGCTCAATGGTAAGCTTGTAATGTCCGTCAGGAGTGCTTGTGATTGCACCGTGGTTAGCTTTCGGCTCACCGTTTGAACTGAAGATGAGCGTTCCTTCGCCTTCGTCGGCATTCACCTTGATGGTGTTTTTGTCCACATAGATGTGGATTTTGCCGTTAGGAGTCGGTACATTGCCTTCCATCCAGTCGAGAGTTCCGAGCTCAGGGCGGGCTTCCCATGCTGAATATCCAGGCTTTGTCGGCTTCACTCCGATGAAGTATTTGCCGAGAAGGTATATCGGGCTGGCTCCCCAGGCGTGGCAAAGGCTCTTGCCGTAAGGGCGTCCGTACATGCAGAGATGGTCGCGGAGAGGGGCTTTTCCACCGGCGTCGGCATCTATCTTGGCATCGTAGGCTTCCCAGAAGGTGGTGGCTCCGTGTGAGAGCATGCCGCCCCAGTAGTCTTTCATCTCCTTTAGTACTTGCGACTGTTCGCCGAGTTTGCACATTGCTTCCATCTCATAGAACCGCATGTAGGGGGTTGTTATCCTCATGATGCTGTCGTTGTGGAGCACGCTCTTGGCTATTTCTTCCTGTTTCTGATGGTCGAGATAGTCGAAGAGAATGGCGAAGATGTTGCTGTATCGGGTAATGGCGTCGCTCTTCTTGCCGTCGACAATATTGTGAATCAGTGCCTTGCGGCTATCGTCCCAGAAGAGGGTGGGGATAGCTTTGCGCAGTTTCTTTGCCTTTGCCTGGTATTCTTCGGCTGCCGTCTCGTCGTCATTGATGTGGGCGCAGGTTGCCATTGCCTCGAGACTACGGCAGAAGAGTATCTGCTCGAATGACAGTTCGCCGTGCTTGTCCATCTTCTCCGGACTCCAGTCGACAAACACCCAGTCGCCTGCAAGGCCTTGCATCATTCCTTCCTTGTCGGTGCGTGAGATGCAGTAGTCCATCAGTGACTTCATCCTCGGGTATATCTCACGTACGAAAGCGGTGTCGCCGGTGTAGAGATAGTAGTCGCCGACGCTGATGAGCCAGTAGAACGTGTAGTCCATTATGGTGTTGATGTGCGACGTTATCGGGTCTTTGCCACGAAGCTGGCGCATTGTCCGCTTGACCGTTGGGGAGTCGAAGAAGAGGTAGTAGTTCATCAGATAGCTCTGGGAAGCATCGCCGCTCCATGTCCATCGGTCACGTTTTATACCGTCGATGAAGAACTCGCGGGCTGTAAGCTGGAGTGTATAGACACCCGTTTGCCACATCTTGTTGATGAGCTCGTCGTTGCATTTGAATGTTCCGCGCTCCTCCTCAGGCAGGTATTCGTACAGCATTCCGACCTCACCGGCGTCGACCGTGCCCTCGGTCTTGATGAAAACATAGCGGAAGGCTTTGCTGTTGTGGAGCCGTTCGTCTTTGATTATGCTGCCGGTGGTAAGGTCTGTGACTGTAGAATCGGCTACAGCAAGTTTGTCAAGGGTCTCGCAATGGTCGGGATCGGTGGCCTCTTCAGCACTTTCACCATAATAAATATGTATCGTTCCATTGCCTTTCACGCCTTTGAAAGTAAGGTATCCGAATGTCTCCCTGTCGAAATCGTAGAGCGTTCCACCGTCTACTTGCTCACAGGAGACAGGCTTCTCCTGCTTTGTTGGCAATGAGAAATGTGACGGAAGGGCGTCCGGAGAGTTGAAATTCCAGTAACCGGCGTTCATATAGACACTCGTTGATGTGTCGGAAGCCTTTCCGGATTCGTCTATCCACTCCTTGTCCTCATTGGTTACGAGCCATGATGAGTCGCTTTTGATGGTCTTCCCGTCGACAAAGATGGTTGGCGGTGTTGCCTGATTCCATACCTTGATGTTTATCTTATGGTGTCCGGCTGGTATCGTTACGGCTGTCGGCTGACCGAAGATGAGGCTGCCGTCGAGTTTTACGTTGTACCTTCCTTCTGCCTTTATAGTTATGGTCTCATTCTCCTTCAGGTCAATCTGACGTGAGAATTCAACCGTAACATAGTGGCTGTCCATCTTCCAGAACGGCGGAAAGAATGTTCCCCGCTCTGTACGACGGCTGTTCATGATGTTGCCAAGCCATATCTCAAAGTCGCCCGGATACCATATCCAGGTGGCTCCTAAAGTCTTTTGTTCCATTGTCTTAGTGCTTAAATTTCGTCAGAGCCATATCTTTCGTGTGTAATCTCCTCAAGACTCTTGCCTCGTGTCTGCGGTGCTCCGACTGTTCCGATAATCAAAGAAACAAGCAACAAGCCGAGCATTACGAATGCGGCAGTAGTGAATCCTTCGCCATTCTCACCATATATGTAGACGAATCCTATGCCCCAAAGAGCTGACAGACCACGAACTATGAAGAACATAACACCCTGAGCCGCTGCACGATAGCGTGCCGGGAAAAGCTCGGAAGCCCAAAGAGCATAGAACGACTGGACACTTACACCACCTTGCAGACCCCATAAGAGTGTGAAGACGAGCAGACCGGTAAGGTTGTTGATACCAACAAAGATGACAAGAACCCATGCCAGCACTGCGAAACTTACTCCGGTAAAGTACAGCCAGCGCTGGTTGACCTTGTCGACGATCATTGAGAAGACGAATGTCGTGGCTATGATGATGAGCCACTGACCAACTGTGAGCATGTTGGCAAACTGATTGCTCAGTCCACCGGCAGTCTCGTAAATGTGCTGTTGGAAGAATCCCATGACCGAACTGACCAGGTTCCATGTCAGATACATGCCACAAAGGAACAACATTGTCTTGACATTCCTGCGAACGGTGAACAGCGATTTGAAGCCACCGAATGAGCTCTGATGGTGCTCGGCAGCCTCTGCCTTTGCATCTTCCCATTCCTTTGACTCGTGTAAACGGCGTTGCAAAAGCCATGCAATGAATGCAACGATGAACAAACTGAAGAATATTATTCGGCTGGAATAGACGTTCAAAGCTGCTCCGTTGACGTCATTTCCACCCAATGTCTGTGCTATTGATTGTACGATTGGGAACAAAGCTCCGGCTGAATCGGCAGTCGTTGTAGGCGGAGCAAGCAGTGTTCCGAGTATCAGAATGATGGTCGGGCCAATGCCCCAAGCCATCTGTGAAATGCCGATATTGCGTCCACGGTTGCCCGTTTCGGAGTTTTCCGAGATGTAAGTCCACGATGCCGGTACTCCGACACCTACCGAAATACCCGTTATAAGGAATCCTGCCAAAAGCATCGGGAAGTTGCATGCGAGCATGATGATAATCACTCCGAGCATGTAGACGAGCATGTTGTAGGTGTAGATGAACTTTCGTCCATACCTGTCGGCTAGGAATCCGCCGATTATTGCGCCCGTAGCCGCACCGAGGCAGTTGGCGCTGAGGGCATTGAGCCAGCCCAGATTGGCTTCGGAAAGTCCGAGATAATTCTGCCATAAGGTCAGTCCGCTTGCACCGGCGACTATTGCTCCGGCATCAAGATAGTTGGTCAACGACACCGCAATGGTGCTTCCCAGACTATTTTTCTGTTTATTCTTGGTCATATTGATTTTGTTTATAGTTTTCTGAATAATTCGTTTTTGGATGTTTTTCTGTATATCAATCACTTCTGAACATTGTTCTCCCAGACATTGCCGGGACCGTTGGCGTTCTTCAGGAAGCGGTCGGAAGGACAATGGTTGTTGCGGATCGTGATGTTGCTTGAGCCCTCGTCGGTGTAGAGCCAGAACCAATGGTCGGGGTCATGGACGTAAGCCGGTGGCTCAGCATCGCTGACCGTGTTGTCCTCTATTATTGTCCCGGGCTGATTGCCGAGGGTGTATATACCGGCGCAGTCGGTCATGTGCTGGGCAAAATGGCTTATCCGGTTGTGAGCTACATAGTTGTCGTGCATGCAGTTTGCCGTCCGGTTCCAGCCCCAGCCCAGGCTAATGCCAGTGTAAGGAATGTCGTGGATGGTGTTGTTGGTGATTCTTGTGTCGGCAACATAGCCTGCCGTGACGGCGCAACAGCCCCAGTCCTCATTTCCTATGTCGGTGAATGTGGAGCCATTGACGGTCAGACTGTCGCAGACAACCCGCTTGTCGGCAGGCTGATAAGGCAGATGGGTCTCCAGTCCGGCAGGCGAGAAAGAGCCTGCAACGACTCCGTTCATGGCAATATCGCTGAACTTGCAATTGTCGATGCCGCCACCTTTGCAGCCTTCGATGAAGTCAAGACCAGAGCCACCGAGGTGAGTGAACTCACAATTACTGAAGTTGACATTGCGACCATAGCTCACTTCCACAGCCGCACGAGCCCTTCCGAGCCATCCTTGGTTGTCGAGTTTGTGGTTATCGGTGCGGTCAATCTGCGGACGGAGCTTGTAAGCCTCGGTGAGATACATACCAGCTTGAAGCGGAACATGGCCTTCACGTGATGGACGAGTCCATGTAGTGTAGCTGAATGTTATACCTTTTATATTAATGTTGGTGACGGGACGCTCCGGAGTTCCCTCCACACGGATAAGGTTCTCTTGGACAGGGATGTCGGTATAGGTGTTATCTGTTGTCTCGCCTTTTCGCGGAATGTAGACTATTCCCATGCCGTTGATGTTGAGCCATTCGCCAGGAGAGTCGAGAAACTGCCAGCTGTTCTGAATATAATAAGGTGAGTCGTGCTTACTGTTGTACATCGGTCCCGGCCAAGGATGGCTGAACTGGATGCGTGCCTCGGGGTTCTGGAATGTTACGCCGATAGAGTCGCCGCTTCTGAAAATGCTGTCGATGCGGAGGACGGAGACCTCCCACATCTGATGGAGAACCAGTTCCGGCAATATATGGGAACGCATGCTGCCGTCATTATCGTTGATATCGGCAATCTGCTCGTTGCTGAGATCGGAGCCACGGAGCCATAGAATTCTGTTCTTTTTGTCGTAGTTCAGGATTCTGTTCATCTTGTTGAAGTCCTCGACGTTGCGGGAGTTTATCGCCTTCGAGCCGTTAACCCATAGTTGACGGGGATTAACGGCAATGCCATTGAATGAACTGAACGGAGCAAAGAGGGCGTTCCTGCCGTTTATTGGCATACCGGCAGACTGCAGCCTTACCTGTCGGCTGCCCACGATTTGCGCTCCGTTCGGGGCAATGATGTCGAGATATGAGTCCTCGGGGCGGAGAGTCAGGGGCTCCATAAGCTCATAACGACCGGGCGAAAGACTGATGGTAACATGGGGATAGTCCTTGTTGTTAGTGTAGAACTGGTAGCCGTCGGCAGTGGTGTGCAGGCGTTTGAACTCACGGGAAGCAATGAGTGCGTCCTCAAGAGTCTCGTCATTGCCCGGTGAGACATAGATGGTCGTGTCGGGGATGGCGGCTTTTGTTGTTGATGCCAGTAGAAAGAGAGATAGCGTTATGATGATGTTTCGCATTGTTGGAAGGTCTTGTTAAGGATGTGGGGGACGCTGCAAAGCAGCGTCGTACACACCAGAAGATGAGGTGGGGAATAGGGAGGCAATGGTGGAAGAGCGCCGCTGACGGTGGGAAAGGCGGCGGACTAGCGACGGAGGTTCATGAAGACCGTCATGTCCGTTTCGCCACGATTGCCCCAAGCATAGTAAGGGATGAGGCGGATGTGCACCTTCTGCTCGGTTGGACGCACCTCACGGTAGAGCTCGTTCTTGCCCCATGAAGGCTCGCTTGCTGCCGGGACATCGGCTTCGAGGGCTACGAAGGTGTTGCCGTCGAGGGTGTCACGATGCTCAGTGAAGTGGATGTCGGCAGGAATGGAGATGTTGGAAACGGATGGGAGGGTATCGTTGATTGCTGCGTCGGGTCGGAGACCGTTGCTCCTACCGGCGGTAATATCGAGGCCTTCGAGGCAGTAAACCAGCGGACCACGCATCACGGCAACTTGATTTTTGCTCTCCTCAACGAGCGGGTTTGCCTCAATAAGCCGTGGACGCATAGGCAAATCGAGCGTTACGACATCGCCTTTCTTCCACGGATGGGTGAGCTCAGCATAGCCAGGCTTTACACAATCGGATATGTTAACGCTGTCGCCGTTGACGGTCATTGTAACATCGTCAGCCCATGACGGGATTCGGAACGAGACGTTCTTGATGCCATTAAGTCGGTTAATCTTCAGCGTTATGTGACCATCTAGTGGATAATCCGACAGCATTTCAACGTCTATATCCTTGGTTTTCAGTTTATTGTCGCCATAAAGATTGACATACAGCGTACCGTCTTTTCCTACCGAATAAGCATACTCCTGAGCCTCGGCAAGGGTGCGGAGAGTGTTCGGCGGACAGCAAAAACAGCTGATGTAACGCTGGCGGGACTTAGGCCAACGGAGAACGTATGGGAACGAAGCCGTCTTTCTGAGAGCCTGAGTATAGAAGTATTTCGTGCCATCGAGGGATATTCCCGGCATGATACCATTCAACAGTTCGTGCTCAACCATATCGGCATACTTCGCCTTTCCGGTGGTTTCGAATAGCCGCCATGAGTACAGAAGCTCACCAACCTGGGCACAAGTCTCATTGTGTGAAGCCTCGTTAGGCAACTGGAACTTCCGTCCGTAAGCCTGATGAATCTGTTGGATTGACGGCTGGTCGTAAGTCGTTCCGTCGGGCGAGACACCATCATAGAGTGCTCCGCAGCCACCGGTAATATATATTTTATGGTCGGCAATGTCGTCCCAGATAGACGAGAGGTTCTTCATCAGCTGTGCCTCGCCCGTCTCGGCATACTCGTCGGCTACTCCGGCATAAAGGTAATTGGCACGGACAGCATGACCGACAGCCTCATATTGCTGGCGGAACGGCACACGGTCTTGGTTGTGATCTTCGCCGTTCTTCACCGAGTCACGGATAGCTATGAGTCCTTCGCCGAGCTCCAGATAACGCTTGTCGCCCGTCTCACGGTACATTTCGAAAGCTCCCATGTAGTGACTCGGACAAATAGCGTTGCGTGCAAGCTCATTGCGGTTGTTCTTGTAGAAGTTATACAGGAAGTCTGCAGCCTTCTTCGAACAATTGAAGAGATTGTCCTTACCCGTCGCCCGCTTGTGGACTATGCCCGCCATCATCAGATGTCCGAGGTTGTAAGTCTCGAAGTTGAGGCGCGAGGCAAATGCCGTTCCCTGTTCCTTGCCTATCTCAATGCCAATGACTGTCGTGTCGGCAGACTGCCCCGACTTCTTCAGCTGTCTCTCGCTGATGTTCACCGGAGTGTGGATATAGCCGTCGGGACGCTGAGCCTTAGCCACTTTGGTTATGAATTTGTCCATCAGTTTGTCGAGCTTTTTGTCCTTAGTAACGGCATAAACGGCAGCGCACGCCTCCAGCCACTTGTACATATCGCCATCGTGGAATGGTGGACCGGCGTGCTCGCCTTCGGCATCGCCGGCGGCAATCTCGAAGTTCCGGAATCCGTGGCTCACCGACGGGTCGTCCCACGTGCGCCACATGTCCCATATCGACGTGCCGGACCACACGCCGAAGCGCTCGCCCCAGAATCCGCCTGTCCATCGGGTTGAACCTAATGGAGTATTTGCCATGATGGCGTGAGGACTTGCCGAGACGTCTGTCAGACCGTCATGCTGAGCGAAAGAGGCACAAGGAAGTAGTGCTAAAGAAAGTATGACTGTTTTTATCCGTTTATCCATTGTTAGAGTTTACTTTATTAATTTAGACGAACGGAATGGCTTTTTGTAATCTGATTAGCGACCTTTTGCAAACCGATTAGCCGTTAAACGATTTGTAAAAGACGCCCAATTAGAACGTAAAAGATGCCCAATCACATTGTAAAATGGTATCTTTTACAACGTGATTGGGCATCTTTTACAAAACCGATTGATAATCAATGATTTACAAACGGCTATTTCGACATTGAAATTCTGAGCTTCAACGTGTGTGGAATGGTGCTGTCAATGGAGTACTTCTTGAGTACACCCGGACCGCAGGAACTGTTGCCGAGACCGAGAACGGCGCAGTCGATGTGGAGGTCGACATAGCCCGACGGCTTCAGTTCATAGTCGTGCTTGGCTGCCTGAATGTCCTCGACGCTGTAAGGCAGGGCACTGAAACTGAACGGCTCGCTGCCTGATGCCTTGAAGGTTATGCTCTGTCCGTTGTCGGTCGATAGCTTGACATAGCTGCAATCCTCGTGGTTGCCGTTGTCCTGTGGGCGAGGGTAGTGGGTGTATTGCTCGCTGACGGTGGAGAAATAGCGGCCAACCAGCGCGCTCGTCTTGCGGTCAGGGTAGTTGTCCCATGGTCCACGACCGTAGTACTCGATGTGGGAGTAGTCGGCAGGGATGCGGAAACGGAGTCCGAGACGGGGCAGTGGTGGGAGGGAACCGTGGCAGGTGAAGGTGGCGAGAACCTCATCCGTCCCCTCCGTATGGAGGGGAGAAGGAGTTAGTTTTGTGGTTAGGAGGATGTAGCCGTTGGCGAATTGGTACTTGGTTGAGTCTGTTTGAGTGCCGTCTGGGTTCTGTTTTGTGCCTAGGTGAATGACCTGCGGATTGTAAATGCTGTCGTTTCGCCACTCCTTGGCAAGCCAGTTGCCGAAGCCCTTGTCGTTGTCGGTGGCGGCACGGGCACAGCTAAGAGTCATTGTTTGTAGGGGCGACGAACTCCGATTCGTCGATTCTTGACTTGCTTTCGACGGTTCGGAGACCGCCGCACCAACAGTAGACGACGATTCGGAGATCGCCGCACCTAGTGGCAGGGTACCGGTAATATCCTCTTCGATGGCTATTTGCTGAGTCGTGAGAGTGTCGCCTTGAGGAGTGATAGCCGACAGATTCATTCGCCAGTCAATAGGTTTGTCGCACGTTTGAGTAGTCGGAACTTTCATGATCGGACTTTCCTTGCCCGGCTGAATAGCACCAAGGACTATGGTCTGACTATCCGTCGGTACACCATATTCATAACTCTTTATGGCTACCTTGTATCCTTTTAGCGATACATGGGCGTTATGATTGACGACCATTATCTTATCGCCCGACCGATAGAACTGCACAGGCGAAAGCACGTTGCGCACCTCCCAGAACTTCGGAGTCAGTTCCCTGTTGGCTCTCACGATACCGTTTATGCAGAAAGCACCCGAGTTTGGCTTGTCGCCATAGTCCCCACCCATGTGGTAATGGCAACTTACGCTATCCTCATGGTTATCATAATTTTTAATTTTTAATTTTGAATTATTAATTTTCTCACCGATAGCCTGGTCTACCCAGTCCCAGATAAATCCTCCTGCAAGCCGCTTATTGGCATAGAACTCATCCCAATACTCCTTGAAATTACCGAGCGCATTACCCATGCAGTGGGCATATTCGGCGGCGATTATCGGTCTGTCGTCATTATTCCTATTGGCAATATCGACAAGATGTTCCCAACGTGCATTCTCCGCACGCTCCTCTCCCGAGCCTTCTTTGACGCCAAAGTTCAGGTAATCCTGCTTTACACGAGGGTAGAAACGCTCCATGACATCGACACAGTTAGGGTCGGTGTAAGGAAAATTCCGCTCTGTTGTGCTGTCATTCAGTTTGACGAACGGAGTCTGAGCGCCCTCATACGCCACCGGTCTTGTAGGGTCGAAGGTGTGCAACCAACCCGCCATTGCGCCGTGGCTGGCACCATAGCCGCTTTCGTTTCCCAGGCTCCAGAAGATTATCGACGGGTGGTTCTTGTGCCGTTCAGCCATCCGCTGGGTTCGCTCCAGGAACGCCGGAGTCCAGTCCGGCCATGTAGTTATGTTGCCACGGAGTCCGTGAGTCTCGGCATTCGTCTCGTCCATGAGGTAAATTCCGGCAGAATCGCAGAGCTCATACCACCTCGGACAGTTGGGATAATGGCTCGTGCGGACAGCGTTGATGTTGGCTTTCTTCAATAATCTGATGTCTTGTTGGAGTCGTTCCTCGGTCATAACACGCCCCGTCCAAGGGTCAAACTCATTGCGGTTGACGCCCCGAATCTTTATCGGTCTGCCATTGACGAGAATCTGTCCGTCGGCAATTCTTATCCATCGGAAGCCCACCTTCTGGTTGGCTTGCTCCACAACACGCCCTGTCGAGTCGACAAGCGAGATGTTGAGAGTATATAAATAAGGTGTCTCGGCAGTCCATTCGTGCGGAGCTTTGACGTTCATTACAATCCGTCCGAACTTCGTTATACCACGTTGTGGAAACCATTCGTTCATGTTCCGAGCCTTGTGGTTGAGGTCGAGAATGTTCTCTGCGCCCGTGCTGGCGGTGCCAATCGCTGTGCCTTCTTTGTCAAACAGAGTGGCACGAACCGAGTAGCCACTTCCTTTCTCATCACCGAACACCCTCAACTGTGGGTTTATCAGCAAATCATAATCAGCCTCTACGCTATCAACAGGGTAATCATAATTTTGAATTCCTGACCCTGAATTTTGAATTTCCGTACGTACCGCAATGTCCGAAAGGGTAATATCCGTGGTATGAAACAACGTCACGTCACGTTGAATTCCACCAAAACGCCAGTAGTCCTGGTCCTCAAGATAGCTGCCATCGCTGTATTTGTAGACCTCGACGGCTATGAGGTTGCGCCCTTTATGGAGGTATGGCGTGATGTTAAATTCGGCTGCATCGAACGAACTCTGACTGTAACCGACCATCTGTCCGTTTATCCAAACATGGAAAGCCGACATCACCCCATCGAAACGGAGGAATGTCTGACCGCCCTGCCAATCGTCGGGCAGAGTGAACCAACGGCGGTACTGACCCGTCGGTGACCGCTCGATGTATGTCGTCCAAGTGTTTTTCGGTTCGCTGGTTACCCGTGGCGGGTCAATCTTGAAGACATATCCGGCTGAGACATAAAGCGGAGTTCCATAGCCGTTGACCTCCCAGTTGGCAGGAACGGGGAATGTTTTCCACTTTTTGTCGTTGTATTTCAGAGTGTAGAAGTCGGGCACCCGCTCCTCAAAAGTCTTTGTCCATGAGAACTTCCATGTGCCGTTGAGAGACATCTGGCTGTCGCCGGGACGGTGGAGATAAGGGAAGAAGTCGGCGCGGGCTGGCTCACGGTTGATGGAGAGGACGTGGTTGTCCTCCCACGGTCTTTCCCCACCAAGCCTCCCCCAAGGGGAGGATGTTTGATTACCAAAGACAGATGAGAGTGGTAAACATGATAATATGAGAGCTAAGAAATATGTTCTTTTCATTTTTTGTCTTGTGCTTTCAGTGAACTTAATTGCCTCTTGCCAACTGTTTCTGTGGGGGATTACTGAACCTCGAGATAGTCAAAATCGACTGCTGGGTCAATCTTGATGACCACCTTATAGAAGCCGGCATTGATTTGAGTGCCCGTTGTTGTGGCGAGAGTCTTGAACTTATTAGGTGTTGTCGGGATAGTGATGTCACGATCGACGAGCAACGCACCCTTGCTGTCGGTGACTTGAAGGCGACCGATGACAGCCTCGCCCGTTGTGTTCTTAACACGGAAACGGAGGGCATACTCACGAGCCACACCCGGCGAGATAGTCCATTCGGCTTTGGCGGTAGGTTTGTATTTGACTGATGGAAACGCCTCGGAATCCTTCGGAAGCAGTTCCTTTGAACATTTGGCAATGGTGTCCTTGTCGAGGTCTTGCCAGTAACTATCCGACATTACCGGTCCGGCGGCGTCGATATTGATGTTGCTCCTTCCCGGTTTGGCAATCGCAATGGCGCTGATTACTGCCTCGCCGGCCTTCACTTCAGGGAAACTGATGATTATCTTGTTGCCCCGTCCGTGGACGTAATATACCTTCTTCAAGGCTCCGGCAGTACCCGATTCAGCCCAGACGTCAAGGTCCTTTTGTACTATTGAGTCATTGATTGCAATAGAAAAGATTCTCTCTCCCTCCGCATCAGTAGCTAATGTAGGGGCAACGATCTCCGAATCGTTGCTTGTTTCGGCGGTTCGGAGACCGCCGCTCCTACCGAGCCACGGTTCGGTGAAATAGAGCTCAACACGATACAGACTGTCGTCGGGCACGAGGAAGTCATAGTTCAACTTGTCACGTCCCCAACGGAAATAGCGGAACAGCTCACCATCTTTCGTGCCATGAATGCTGTCGGTGATGTGCCCTTGTGATGCTGTGTAAGGTGTGATGAGTGTCGTCGTGTCATGCACAGACTCGTCCTTGCTGAACGGCTCAGCCCACGAATGCGACCAAGCCCGTGAGTCCTGCATCCATGTATTGCCATTGCTGTCACGGTAAGTGTCGCCTCCACAGTTTATCCTATATATATAGGTGTAGCCGTCCGCTGGCTTTAATGAAACCGGGTTCATATCGGCTGCGGTCTTTGCAGACTTTCCGTTGGATTTAATAGAACTGTTCGTCGCCTGCCCATCGCCATAGATGCCATGTCCAAACAAGTCCTCATACATATAGTATCCCATCGTCGGCTGCTCCCACGGGGTAAGCAATCCCTTGTAATTGAATGGTCCAACCTTGTCGATTCGCCTTAAGGCCTCGTCGGGCTGCACCCTTCCCGGATTCTCATGAGACACAAATATCCACTGGAAATGTCCGCAAACACTGTCTTTGGCAGCATAAGCCAATTCAGCTTTCTTCTTCAACAATGCAGTAAATGCATCCTCAGAGTACTTTCCCGAATGCAGTCCAAGAGTCCTCCAAGCGCCATACTCACCATTAAGTAGTTGCTTTTCGTCCTTCAATTCATTGTTATAGTTGTCGGCGGAACCACCGTAAGTGCCGCTCCAGTTCTGCACAACGTTCCAGTCGGTGCCCTCGCCGCCATTGCAAGTCGTCACCATCCGCTGGTCACGGCATGTCGGATCGAGCTCACGGATGATAGCCGTGCATTCCTCGGCAAAGTCCTTCGGCAGTACACTTTCGTTCTGCAAGCCCCATAGAATGACGCTTGGCGAATTCCTTCTCTCCTTCACCCATTGGCGAAGATAGTCCTTGAAGTTATTGCGGAAGTGGGGAGTGTCATACCAGATATGTGCCGAGAACTGACTCCAGAAGAGCATTCCCTGCTCGTCGAGAAGCCTCTGATAATACAAATTGTGTGGCTGATGAGCCTCACGGAAAGCGTTGAATCCAGCCTTCCGCATCATCTTTACTCGTGATGCTATCTGCTCGTGGCTCCAAGCATGGCTGCCTCCAAAGAGATGCTCATAGTCGCATGTGCCATTGATAAACACCGGTTTGCCATTCAACAGGAACTGCCCGTGATGGTCGGTTGAATCCCGTCGTGCCGGCCACGATATACTCCGATAGCCAAACTCCGTGTCGGTCTCATCGGTTGTCTTGCCGTCCCGCTTTATCATCGATGCCAAAGTATATAGGTATGGGTCGTCGAGATTCCACCGATGAGGCTCGCTTATGGCGATTGCTTGGCGGACAACGATTGTCTTTTCGCCACCAACCAACGTATCGACGGGCAAGCGGAAGAATGTCTTTCCGTCGGCTTGATTCATCTTGCTGACCAGTTGAATCCGTGCGTCCGACTTGCTGTAATTGTGTATCTCGGTCTCGATGAAAGTACTGTCACATGCCGCGTTGCTCCAGACATGCACTCCGAATGGCTCTATCCTAATATCGTCGGTCTCAACAAGGGTTACCGGACGGAAAATGCCGAACGGCTGACTACCCTCTGAGAATCCCCATTCCGATGAACATCCACCGCAAACCCATGGCATGTCGGTAATCATCTCGGGGTGCTCAACACGTATTTTTAATTTATTTTCGGTCTGTAAATAGGGCGTAATATCTAGAGTCAGCGTTGTCCGTCCTACTCCCTGCCGATGGAACGAATGACCGTTTATATTTACGGTGGCATACGTTCCTATTCCTTCGAACTGCAAGAAATACCGCTTCCCAGCCTTCGGTACAGCATGGAAGGTCTTCTCATATTCTGCCGTTCCATGCAGATTGCCATGCCGGAGCTGGCGGTAGCCATAGTAATTGTCGAAGTTATGTGGCAAGTTCACCGTGTGCCACTGGTCTTCCTGGTAAACAAGTGGCTGGTTAGCCTTCGTCACCCGTGCCTGCCAAGCCGTATCTAAGTCGAGCTCACGCCGCGGTCCACGCTTCTCGACGGGTGGAAACGTAACCTCACTGCGCCCCATCGGTTCACTTGTCGCTACCGCAATGCCACGCTGTCCGGCTTTGTTTACCGCGCAATAGAAGTGATAAACGACTCCGCTATGCTTCATAACATAACTCTTGTGGGCAAACATGTCGTCATAGTTCTTGCTCGGAACAACCAGGTCTTCGCCGTCCCAGTCCTGCCAATGAACCAAGTCACGACTCACGGCAAAGGTGTTGTAGGCATTGTATTTACGAGAAGGGTTATAGGCGGAGAAGTAAAACATCACATACAAGACCTCCCCCTGCCCATCCGTACGGAGGGGAGAATTGGTTACTTTGCCTCTGGAGCCACGATGGTTATCATAATTATGAATTATGAATTTTGAATTATGAATTTCCATGCGGACTATTTGCGCATCGCCGGTGATGATTCCGGGTTGCTCGTGGGCGAAGACCGGATTGCCCGAATAGCGGCGCCAATGACGCATGTCGTTGCTAAGGGCAATGCCGATGCGCTCTGCTTTGAGATTGTTCTTCGGGTTCACGCCGCCAGCATTGTAGAACATGACGAACGGAGAGCCCAGTGTTCGGTTGCGGTCATAGTACACCGTGCTCTTGTATTGTGTGAGTTTCTCCCACCATTGAGCCTTCTTGTCGTTGTAAGCGAGGATTGGGTGCTTGCCGGTTTGCCACTCGTGAGCCGTCGCTATGTCGCCCTTTGTTGTCGCCATACCGATACTAAGCGGAGCGCGGACAGCCTCATAGCCTGTGCCCGTGCCTCCGAAATACGACATCCAGTGCTGCCCTTTATATGCTTTCATAGCGTAAGAGCCGTCCCATGTCCAGTCGATGAGTGCCGGATAGCCCGCACGCTGGTTCATGTCCCAACCACTCTGTTGATAAGAGAGCACCCGTCCGAGAGTCGTCCAGTGCAGGAGATCGTCCGAAGAAGCAAGCCACGTCTCATAACCGCGCCCGTTCAGTCCGTCACTACCATTGTAAACAATATACGTCATATACCATTTGCAGCCCTCACGGTAGACCATCGGACAGTCAATCTTATGGCTATTGTCGGTTGGCGCAACCACAAGACCGTATTTGTATGGCGTCTTCACCTCGTTGTATATTGCCCTCATGACCCTTTCGGGGACTGCGGCAAAGAGGTGGCAGACCGTAAACAACAGACAGATTATGATTATTTGCTTCTTCATTACTTGCTTTATTGAGATGTGACCAGTACCTGGTCATCGTGTGACCATGCCTTGGTCATGGTGTGAACAGTACCTGGTCATCGTGTTACCACGCCTTGGTCATGGTGTGACCAGTACCTGGTCATGCGATGACCATGCCTTGGTCATTAGTAGAACAGCCAGTCGATGGACTTGTCGGAACCCGATAATCCACAGTCACGCTGCGCTATCTTGTCGTTTGTGAAGCCGAGAACAAGGAGTATTCCCTTTGGCAACGACAATGTGTGATGCCCTGCATCGAAGTGGTAAGGGTGGACGTTCACCTGTGGCATACCGTCTATCCGGATTGCCGAAGTGAGCACCGGCTCAGCCTGACCATAGTCGTTTGCCGAGGCATCAGTCTCCAACTTTGGGGCCTGGGCATACTTTATCTGGTCGTCGCGGAAGTATCCTATGAGCAGAGTGACGGGTTTCTTTGTAGTGAAATCAATCACAGTGGCTTTCGCCTTCATGTCCCAATAAGACCGAGGCATAGCCTTCAAGCCCTCCAACTCAGGCGCAACGGCAGTCACTACACTGTCAATATCAGTAAAGAGTTTGGCTCCTTTGGCTATCGTTTGATATTTAACGTCAACCATCTTGTCAGATGCCTTTGCATTGCCATCGGCTTCTTTTGCCGAGTTGTCATTATTTTGAATTATGAATTTTGCATCTTGAATTTCCGCATTCTTCAGTGGTTTGACCTCAGTAACCGTCTCTTTGTATGTTCCGGCGGCTTTAGCCTTCAGCATTGCGATATTCTTTTTCAGGTTGGCAAGCTCCTGCTCATACTTCGGAAGCAACTCAGCCCAAGTCTTCATCTTGCCTCCATCACCACCGATAGGAATTCGGCGCTGAGCCGTCTGCATACTGTTGGCATAGAGGTAAGTATCTTTCGTCAGGTCGACGAGCTTGCGGTAATGGTCGAGACTCTTCTCAAGGAGAGGCACGGCAGCATCGAGTTCCTTGATGTCCTTGCCCCATTTATAGTTCAGGACATGCTGCGCTGCCTTCACCTTCCAACCGAACGAGTAGGCAAATTCACGATAGCAGTGCATGTCGTTCTGCAAACGGCGGAACTCATCGACGTTCTTTGTGATGTAAGGAGCGGCGGCATCGATGGCGGCAACAGCCTTATCGCCGTGAGCCTCGGTCTGAGCCACAATGTCGAGAGGCAGTTCGCCCTTGTGTGGCTGGTGCTTCCATTCCTTCTCTACATATTCTATCAGCTTCTCACCCTCCGGTCCGCAGCTCTCATAGAAGCCCGGATAGATGGTGTATTTGTATGGGTTGACAAGCTGACTCATGAACATTCCGAGCAGGAGAGTCTGGCGATTGCCCTCCGTTATGCCGAACCGGCGAAGGAGTTTTGGCGCTATCTCGCCACTCTCGTCATAAGCCTTGCGGATAAGGTCGGCACCTTTGGCATTCTCGCCACCGTCTATTCCATAGAAGTCAGACAGCCGTCCGTCCCAGTAATGACCCTCGTCAACAGTGTCACGACGGCAGTTCCATGCATAACGACCCCACACGGCATACCACATCCAGTCACGATCGAGCTGGTATTCGCGCTTCCCGCCGGGCAACTTGTCGGCTGTGTAAGGCCAGTCCCAGTAGGATGCCTGCGGGTAGAGATGCAGTGCGTTGGCATGATGGACATCGTGCATTGCCTGCACAGCCTTTTCTACAAATGACGGCGACGACCACCGCCAAGGTTCCAGATTGGCGAGGATGTGGACGTTCTCGATATGTGTTGTACCCAAGGCGGCAAGGTCCTGATGAATCTTCGACCATGGTCCGCGAGGCTGATAGGTTGTCAGTGACTCACCATTATACTTATGCATGGTGTACAAATTCTTGTAGAGTGGGAGCGCAGCCTCCATCACCCGCTTGCAATCGGTGTCGTGGGCACGAAGCAGGATAGGCGGCTCGTCGGTGCGCCCGAGGGCTTTCAGTCCGTCTTTAACACCCGGAATGATGGTCTTCGTGAACCATTCGACATCGTCGTCATACGTATCCATTGCCTCACCAAGGCAGACAAGGAGTCCAACGTTAGGATATTTCTCAATGAAAGCAGCTATCGACTTGCGTGTGTAATCGCTTATCAACGGCGTGATTGGGCGGTGGCGGTCCTGCGTCTTGATGCCATAATGGTCGGCAAAAGGCTTGCTGACAATGATGTTATAGAACATTTGGATTACAAAGATACCACGTTTATCGGCTTCTTTGGTCAGGAAAGAGAATATTTCTTCATTCTTTTTGAAAGTAGCACTGTCCACTTCGACGGCAAAAGGATAATCTTTCAGTCGGACAAGGGAGGCAAACGGATGACCATTCCACAAGTAGAGAGAGTTCATCCGGTTGTCGACGAGCATGTCGAGGTACTTTATCCATTGTGCTTTATCGTAAAACCAAGGGAAGTTCTCAGGCGTATAAGGATATTCATAGACGCCATGCCCGGGCAGATAGGTGGTCTTCTGGAGTCCGACACATGAGCCACGAAGCACCATCTCAGGTGCATCCTTAATTTCAGCGGGCAGATTCAGTGAGCCAGAACGGCGTGCCCTGTCGGCTATTTCGTTGCAGGCATAGATTACTCCCGTGCCGTCATTGCCGACGACATTTATCTTCTTGCCCTTGCTGGAGATGGTGAATCCTTCCTTCTTCAGCCCTGTGGTATCCTTAGCCTGACTGAGAGAAATGCGGTATTCCCCCTTTTTGTCGACAATGGTATAGCCCAAGTTGGTGAGCTTCTTCTGTAAATATTCGGCAGCAAAAGCCTCACGGTTTGATGCGTTCTTCTCTGTTGTGATGCTCACTTTCTGGGCGTTGGCAGTCAGAGTGACACCCAAAGCGAGCAGGATGAGTATGTTTTTTATAGTTTTCATTTCGGTAGTTTGATTTCTTTATATGCTATTCGGAGACGTCGCCAAGTGTAGGTTACGTGCAAGTTGCCGTCACTTCCCTGAATGATAGCAGGGTAGGAATACTGGTCGACGGGACTGTCTTCGAGTGTAACGTAAGGCTTGAAGTGCTCGCCATCGTCACTGATCGCAATGCAGAGAGGCGTGCGGGGTCCTTTCTTTGTGCCCACCTCGGTCTCGAAGTTATTGTAAACGAGCGCATGCCGACCGTCTTTCAGAGTCACGGCATCCGTTCCACTCTGGTTGTTTGGTATGTCGGTGAGGGTTACGTTAGTCCATGTGTCGCCATTGTCGGAGCTGTATGATGTGGCAAGTTTGCCGTTATGGGTGCGCATGAGAACCTTCAAGCGTCCGTCCTTGAGCTTCAGAATACTTGGCTGGATGCACTTGATAGTGTGCATTTTGCCGTCGTCGGTGAGAATGGCGGAGTCTGCCGGTATCGGACCAACGTATTTCCATTGCTTTGTTTTCAGGTCGTAAATCTCCACATGGAACGTCCACCATTTGCTTTCAGTGCTTGACGGACAGATGAGCCGTCCGTTGATAAGCTCCGGCTTGTTCTTCACCGGACCGATAAAGCCCTTCGGAAGCATCTCCTTCTGGCTCCAAGTCTTTCCGTTGTCGTGACTGCGTACGAGCCATCCCTGCCAGTCGGGAACATCCTTTCCTATCTTGAAGAACAGCAACACCTCACCGTCCGGCATGGTAAAGAGAACCGGGTTCCAGCAAGCTTTGCGTCCATTACCATCAAGGGAGACACCATCGGCAGCCTTTATCGGCGCATCCCAATGATCAGCACCTTTCTTCTTATGGCTCACCCATATACAGCAATCGGGGTTGCGCTCCCATGTTCCACCGAAATAAGCGGCAAGAAGATCGCCGTTCTTTGTCTCAGTGATTGTTGAGGCGTGGGCGGAATAGAAAGGAGCATACTCATAAAGGAACTCGTCCTTCAGTATGTTGGCATCCTTGTGAGGGATAGAACACTCGAAGGTATAGCTTCCACTGCCAATTTCACGGGTCGTTCCATCTGGCAGATAGGCTGTTGCTGTGGTGTTGGCAGGGATTGTTACCTCCCAATGCAGACTCTCGAGGCTCTTCTTCCAGTTGCTGCGAATCTCTCCGTAAGGCGAATCGAAACGGGCATCGATATGGAAACAGTCCTCAATCTCGAACGAAGGCTTTAATATAATGTGCTTGTAAGCAGTGCTTCCGGCTGTCTGACGGATTCCACCGAGATACTGATAGCACCATGTTAGCAGGTCGCCGAGAAGCATAACGTGGTTGCCTGAGTTCATCGACGGGTTTGCCTTGTCGCCGTTCCATAATTCCCAGATTGTTGTCGCGCCGTTTTCGGTCATATAACCCCACGACGGATACTTCCTCTGAGTGGCAATCGAGTAAGCCAAATCGGCAAAGCCATTGTCGCTTAAGCCACGCATCAGCCAACTGATACCTATCACTCCACAGGTGACTCGTCCACTTCCAGTTACCACGATGTTCTTAACGATATTCTTTACAACGTCGGCTTTCACTGAGTCGGGAACTATCCCGAAAGCCAATGGCAGGAGATTTGCCGTGGCGGTATTGTTCCCATAGAACACGCTGTCGGGGTAGAGAACATGCCCCGGACGTGTGGATGTGCCCCGCTTCACGGTCAGGAACTTCTTGTTAAAGGCATCAATCATTGCCTGCCGCTTGCCGGAGAAGAACTTAACGTCAGCCTTCAGCTCAGCTTCCTTGATAGGGTTGCCGTCCTTAAGCTGGATATTTGCAAACTTCTCCATAAGCTGGAGAATCCTTATTCCGTAGGCGGTAGATATGAGCTTGCCGTCGGTCTGGCGGGTTGGATCGCTCGAATGAGTGATGGTAAGCTTCTCAGGCGGAATGCACCAGTCGCCATATTTATCCTTCGTGATGATGCCGTCGTGCTCATATTCGGTGAGCATGTGGTTGAGCCACTTCTTTATTGACTCATAGCTGTCGATTATCGGTTGCTTGTTTCCATATTGCTCATAGAGCATGTCGCAGGCAAATGGGAACACGGCAGGCCATGTCATGTTGTCCTCATAGTAGTTCCAGAACGACGGTGTGACGTTCGACATGGCGCCATCGGAACGTACTCCCTCACTGAGGTCACGCATCCACTTCGTGTAAAGGCGCTCATTATTGAACAGAAACGACTCTCCCAGACATCCTACTGTGCGGTCGCCGAGCCACGGCTGACGCTCATTGCGCTGAGGACAGTCCACCGGCATACCTTTATAATTGCTCCTAATGCCCCACCATGCATTGTGTAACACCTTATTTAATATAGTGTCGGCGGTTTCGATATATCCCGTCTTTGCCATCGGGTCGGCAACAACCATCGGCACAAAATCGTGCAAAGTGGCATTCTTCAAGCCAGTGACATAGATATAACGGAAGCCGTGATAGACGAAGGATGGAAACCATTCATGCGCCTTTCCATTGCAGATGTAAGTGTCTTCCGACTGCGCGTTCCTTAGATTAGCAGTGTAAAGACCACCCGTCGAGTCGAGTTTTTCGGCATATCTTATGCGGATTGTGTCGCCAATATTGCCACGAACGCTTGTCAATACCCATCCAGCCATGTTCTGACCGAAGTCGACAATCACGCCATCGCCCCACTTTTTGATACTTCTTTTATCGATTGGTCCATAGCCAGCGACCATGTTCGGCGTCATCTGGGCACGGAGAGTACCTTCGGGAATGGCGGCACGCTGAGCCTTTGCCCACTTCGAATCGTCATAGCCGACATCATTCCATCCGTCCATTTCCATGCGTGAATCATACACCTCACCATCATATTCATTGGCGGAACGGACGGGTCCGTTGGTGGTAATCTTCCACTTTTCATCGGTCGACCACGTCTCCGTCTTGCCGTTGGCATACTCAACAATGACGTTGATGCGGCACTTTGGAAGTCCGAAATATGGTGTCTTGTAGGCTTTCTCCTGCCGTGGCGGGAAGGCACGGCCGGCTTCGAGGACTATGCCGAGGGCATTCTTCTCACCCGATTGCAGGTCGTCGGTGATGTCGTAAGTATTGTAATAAACTGTCTTACGGAAGTCTGACGGCACCGGACGCAGCACTTCATGCTCGCCGATGAAGCTTCCGTTGACATAAAACTCATACAGTCCGAAGCCCGCAACAAAGGCGGTGGCACGGACTATGGAGTCTTTCGCAGTGAATTCTCTCCTTAAATACCTTGCGGCAAGGCGTGTGTGCATACCTTGCTGGTCGCCGGGGACAAGTTCTTCGAGTCCAATCCACCGGCCTTTCCAGTGCGTTTCGCCAAGCAAACCGATACTGAATGTCTGCACATCGCTCCATTCCGATTTTCCCTTGTTTGTCGTTATGCGCACCTTCCACCATGCATGCTGGTTGTCTTTCAGCACTTTTCCCTTGTAAGGAATCCATAGCTGAGCGTCCGACTCGACTTTCCCCGAGTTCCAGAGGTCGCCATCGCCGGCATCAAGCTTCTCTCTTGACGATGCCACAAGAATCTCATAGCCTGTCTGAACAAGGCATTTCTTGTCGGATTTTATCTTCCATGAGAACCTTGGAGCCGTCACGTCAATGCCCAACGGATTGGTTAATCCCTCGGTGGTGAGGCTATAAAGGACTACCTCTGAGGCGTGGATCCACAGCGGAAAGAATGCAATTAATAATAGCGAGAGAATTTTTTTCATTGATTTCTAGTCTTTTCTAGTTCTTTTAGAAAGTCTGGATTATCTAGTTCTTCTAGATTATCTAGCTATTCATTGAGGTTTCGTTTCTTGTCGGCAATGCTTCTGTCGGCAATCTTCTTCTGGTCTTTGGCAATATAATCTTTTGTCGAGTCAACGGCAATGAGCACGCCATCGTGAATCTTCCCGTCACTGTTTGAAGGCGCATCGAAGTCGGTTACCTTATTATCGAACGTTCCGATGAAAGACAATGAGCCGTCGGCGGCATTCATCCACCATACGTTCTTCTTCTTGCCCGATACCTTCCGAAGGTCAATCTTCATTGGATTGCTGTTGTAATCGTAGACCAACAGGTAATCCTTTCCACGTGTGGCGATGAGTCGGTTGTACTTAGTTCCGTTCTTCCCGGCAATGATTGTCTGGTCGGGAACACGCTCAAAGTAAGGGAAAGAGAGTATAAGGTCCTTCACATACTGCATCTGGCTGTAGCCCGGATCGTTCAGAGCGACATACCAAGGTTTCTCCGCGCCGTCGCTTCCATAGCTCGTGGGATAGCCCGGCTTGAGCATCTGCATGATGGCATTATGTCCGTAGGTGTGTCCGCAACTGCCTGCGAAGACGCTCCAATAGGCATAACGGCGGACATCATAGTCCTGCCAGCGCTGTTCGTTAGGGTCGTGGAGTCCCTTCGGAATGTCCTCATAGCTCGGCTCATCGTCGAGAACAGGCTTCATCGGAGTGTAAGCCCATGTCGAGTCAACATACATCCAGTTGTCCTCCTCGGTGCTGTCGGGGATAGGGTAGTCGGCATTTCCCATGCGTTGCCCGTACTTACGGTGTCCGCTTTGGAATGTATGGAAGTCTATCCACGGTGCCTTGCTCCACCATTTAGCCGATGTGTAGCGTCCGCGTGGGTGGTAAGTCATGAGATGGTTGTGGTCGATCGACTTGATAGCCGTTGCCAATGCGTTCCATACCTCCGGGTGAATGTCGCCCTTGATGTCACCACCCATAATCCAGATGATGTTTTTCTTGTTCTTGTATCTGTTGGCAAGGAACTCGCCGTAAGCCTTCGCCTGCTCGGCATTTATGTTTCCATTCTGAATCTGGGAGCCCCATATAGGCACCAGTCCAATGTATATTCCGTTTTCCTTTGCCGTGTTGATGATGTAGTCGAGGTGATCCCAGTAAGAGTAAACACCGTCCGGGTCAGCCTTCGACATATCCCATCCGGCAGGGTTCGACTCCTGTCCATAGATATTGTAAGCCGGTACACCGTCGAGTACCTGCACCTGAACGACATTGTAACCGGCGTGGCGGCATTTCTTTAGATAGTATTCCACCTCATTGCGGTCGAGGCGTTCCGGCAGAAGCCAGCCCGTGTCGCCGAGCCAGAAGAATGGCTTCCCGTTCTCGAATTGGAGGTATCTGTGATTTTCTGATACCATCAACTTTCCATTGTCCCATGGCAAAGGATTCCCCGCAAAGGCAGTACCAGCCAGTCCTAAGGCCATGCACGCCGATAATATAATTCTCTTTCCTATTGCTTTCATTATATATTTGTTATCTGTGTAAAATCTGTGTTATCTGTGATTCTGTGTGGAATAAAACTCATTATATTATCCTCAGAGTCTCTCCTGCGCGGCTATGAATATCATAGACGTAGGTCTTTGGAAGTTTTACTACGTCCAATTTCGCCTCTGAGTGATTCAGAACCGGCTTCGGGGCTGGCAGGACAAAGAACTCGTTAGGATTGCTGCCATGCGCCTTCTTGAAGCCTTTGAGAGCCTGAGGAACACGCAGACGGAGATTGCCACCGACCGATGAGTGAACCGTCAGCCGTGTGATGACACCGTTCTTCCACTGCAAGTCGACTATCTCGAAGCCTCCGCGGGTCTTCAGTCCTCGAACTTCGCCGGTTGCTTTCCACGCATCGGGCAGGGCAGGGAGAATGTTTACACAGCCATCCTGACTCTGAACAAGCATCTCACTGATACCCGCCGTGCAACCGAAATTACCGTCAATCTGGAATGGCGGATGAGCATCGAAGAGGTTGCGGTACGTTCCGCCCTTTTTCTTGTTTGTCCCATAAGCAAGGAATCGGTCGTCAGTGAGAGTCAGCTGGTCGTGGATTAGCTTGTAAGCATGATTGCCATCGAGGAGCCGCGCCCACAGACAAACCTTCCATCCCATCGACCAACCAGTGCTCGGATCGCCCCGGTGGATTAACGATGTGCGTGCTGCCGAACAGAGCTCAGGCGTGCGGTAAGGCGAGATTTGGCTTCCCGGGAACAACCCGTAGAGGTGACTTACGTGCCGGTGTGTGTCGTTAGGATCATCCCAATCACGCAACCACTCCTGCAACTGACCCCATTTGCCAATCTGCATTGGCGCCATCAGAGCCAGACGCTTTTGTAAATGAGTTGCCAGCGTGTCGTCAACGCCAAGAATCTTGCTTGCCTCTGACACATTATTAAATAGTTCATAGATGAGCTCATTGTCCATTGATGTGCCATAAGTGATGGCAATCTTCCCGTCGGGCGACGGATGGATGTTCTCCGGCGATACCGAAGGCGCAATCACGAGATAGCCGTCCTTTGGCTCCTTGATGAGCATTTCGTCGAGGAACCGCGCCGCGCCTTTCATTATCGGATAGGCTTTTGCAAGGAACTGGCGGTCGCCCGTGAACAGATAATGCTGCCAGAGGTGAGCCGAAAGCCATGCTCCGCCCATCATCCACATACCGCTTGGCGCGTGGTCGATGCCTCCGGTGACTCGCCAGATGTCGGTGTTGTGGTGCAGAACCCAGCCATCCTTGCCATACATGACCTTCGCCGTGTTGGCACCTGTCGTGCTGACTTCACGAATCAATCGGAACAAAGGCTCGTTGAGGTCGGTGAGATTCGTCGGCTCCGATGGCCAGTAGTTCATCTCGAGGTTGATGTTCGTGGTGTATTTCGAGTCCCATGACGGGAACATCTTATCATTCCAAATACCTTGCAGGTTGGCAGCCTGACCGCCGGGTTGTGACGAACAGATGAGCAGATAGCGTCCGAAGGTGAAGTAAGTGGCACAAAGCCAGTTGTCGTCGTGGTCCTTAAATGCGATAAGACGTTCGTCGGTGGGCAGACTTGCGTATTTATCCGGTCCGAGATTGAGTGTCGTGCGGGTCATGAATGAGCGGAATTTTGCTATGTGCTCATGCTTGCTCTCGGTATAGTTCTGTGCCATTGCCTTGCGCAACAGACTCTCCGATTTAGCCGATTCATCACCTGAAATATCCTGATAGTTTACGAAATTTGTAGCAATAGATATATATAATGTGGCTTCGTTGGCACCATTGACCGACAGGACTCCGTCCCTCGATTGCTGACTTCCGCCTTCGATATCTGCAGCCATTCGCCCCATGAAGCGCACCTTGCCCTTGCAGCCCTCAAGCTTTGAGCTCACTCCGAGCAGCGTTACCTCATTGCCCTCACTCTTGATGATGACATCCTCGTGTGGAGAAGTGAAGTTGGCATTGAATGTCAGCTGTCCCGGCTTGCTTGCCGTGAGGTGCACCTGAATGACATTATCGGCAAAATTTGTTATCACCTCACGGGTGAATGTCACGCCATTGGCGGTATAGCGTGTCGTGGCAATGGCTGAGTCGAGACTCAGCTCACGGTAGTAATTGGTGTAGTTGGTGGCGTTCGGCATTGAGATATACACGTCGCCGAAGGTCTGGTAAGCCATTCCCCAGTTTGTAGCCGACATTACTTTCGCCGAAGCCATGTCCTGAGCCTCACGGTATTTGCCGCTAAAGAGTAGCCGCTGAATCTCCGGTATAGCCTTTAAAGCCGCTTTGTTGGCATTGTCGTTCGGCTGCCCCGACCATATCGTCTCCTCGTTGAGCCCGATGCGCTCGGTTCCCGGAATGCCATAGACCATCGCCCCGAGTCGTCCGTTGCCTAGCGGCAGGGCGTCGGTCCATACCTGAGCGGGTGCGTTATACCATAATTTATATTGCGCCAGAGCCGGTACGGCAAGCAGAAATAATAAGAATGTGGCGAGATATGCCTTAGTAAGTTCCTTCATAGATTATGTTTATTATTGTGACGGACAACCATCGGTTTTGTCGTCAGTCGGCGTTGAAAATATTGTTGATAATCAATCACTTTCTAATTGGGCATCTTTTAGCTTCTAATCGGGTATCTTTTAGCTTCTGATTCGGTCTCTTTTACAAGCTAATTGGGTATCTTTTACAAATCGGCTAGATTACAAACGATTTACTTGTCCGTCATTATAACAAAAACAATAACGTTCAATAACATGAAATCAAGACTTTTTTTGGCAACATGTTCGCTGGCTGTCTCGTTGGCTGCCAGCGCACAGTATCCGCAGATTACACAAGAGGCTCAGGCAAGATTTGACTCTCTTCAGGCTGCGTGGACTGCCCATAGCGATAGTGCCTGGGCTGTAGCATTCCCTATAATTGAGTCCGAAGCTATGCACGGACGTCCTTATGTGCCATGGGCTTTCCGTCCTTACGACCTCAAGCAGGCAAAGATTCCTGCTTTCCCGGGTGCTGAAGGCGGCGGTATGTACACGTTCGGCGGTCGTGGCGGCAAGGTTCTTGTCGTTACAAACCTCAATGACGATGGTCCGGGGTCGTTCCGCTGGGCTTGCGAACAGGGTGGTGCCCGTATCATCGTGTTCAATGTCAGCGGTATAATCAGGCTGAAGACACCTATCATTGTCCGTGCTCCTTACATCACGATAGCCGGTCAGACAGCTCCCGGCGACGGTGTTTGCATTGCCGGTGAGAGCTTCCAGGTCGACACCCATGATGTTATCGTCCGCCACATGCGCTTCCGCAGGGGTAACACCCATGTGTGGTATCGTGAGGATTCGTTCGGTGGAAATCCTGTCGGAAACATCATGATAGACCACTGCTCTTGCGAGTGGGGACTCGATGAAAACATCTCTTTCTATCGTCACATGTTCTCTTTGGGCGACAAGTTCGGCAAGCGTAAGGAGCCGACAGTCAATGTTACCATTCAGAATACTATCTCGGCGAAGGCTCTCGATACGTACAACCATGCCTTTGGTTCGACTATCGGCGGTGAGAATACTACCTTCATGCGTAACCTCTGGGCTGACAACACAGGTCGTAACCCGTCTATCGGATGGGGTGGAGTGTTCAACTTCGTCAACAATATCGTCTACAACTGGATGCACCGCACGGCTGATGGTGGTGAGTATTCCACTATGTCGAACTTCATCAACAACTACTACAAGCCGGGACCAGTCACTCCTAAGGATCAGCCGGTGGGCTGGCGTATCGTGAAATCCGAGAGCCGAAGCAACAAACTCTTCCCTTATCCGCAGTACGGACGCGTTTACGCAAGCGGAAACATCATGGAAGGCAATGAGCGAGTTACCAAGGACAACTGGGACGGAGGTATCCAGATTGGCGATAAAATCAATGGTTACAACGACTTCCCTGACACTATCAAGGCTCTGATGCGCTCGGACGAGCCGTTCGTGATGCCTTACATGACTATCCTTCCTAAGGAGCAGACATTCGATTATGTCCTCAACCATGTCGGAGCAACGCTGCCAAAGCGTGATATTGTCGACCAGCATGTCATCGATGAGGTACGCACCGGCCAGCCTTACTATGTCAAAAAACTCCCGAAGGACAATCCTTACGGTGATGTTTGGGGACTGTCACCAAAGTCTCAGAACAAGGACGGTCTCTTCAAGTACCGCCGTCTTGGCAACGACTCTTACAAACTCGGTATCATAACAGACCCTCGCCAGATGGGCGGTTACCCTGAGTACAAGGGCAAGCCACGTAAGGACAGCGATGGCGACGGTATGCCTGACGACTGGGAGATAGCCAACGGACTGAATCCTAACGACCCGTCGGATGCCAATGGTGACATCAACGGCGATGGCTACACCAACATCGAGAAGTACATCAACGGCATCGATACCCACAAGAAGGTCGACTGGACTGACCTCAAGAACAACCACGATACTCTCGAGGAGCGTGGTGGAGTAGATTAGGATAATAATTATGAAACGCATTTTATTACTTTTCCTCTGTTGTGTAGGAAGTTGCTTAGCAACATCAGCCCAGCAGGTTGCCCTCGACTCCGCCGGTCGCGATGCCTCTTATGTCAACACCATCGTCTCCCGCAGCACGAAGATTGTCGATGCCCTGAAGCTCTCCGACAAGGCAACTTACGCCAACGTACTCAATATCGTCTGCAATCGTTACTTCAAGATAAACGACATCGACGAGAAGTTCAAGGAGCAACCGGCTCGCGATGCAGAGCTCTACAAGCATCATTTCGAGTTTGCTGCCGATCTAGCCAACTATCTCGACGACCATCAGATAGAGCAGATTAAGGACGGAATGACCTACGGTGTCGTGCCGAAGACCTATCAGGCTCACCTCGAGATGATTCCTACCTTGAAGGAAAACGAGAAACTTCAGATTCTCAACTGGCTCAAGGAAGCCCGTGAGTTTGCTATCGATGCTCCTGATGCAAAGTCGAAACATGCTTGGTTCGGCAAGTACAAGGGTCGCATCAACAACTGGCTCTCAAAGCGGGGATACGACCTCGACGCTGAGCGTCAGGCTTGGTACAAGCGCATCGAGGCTGCAAAGAAGAACAAATAATAAAGGATATGACTGCCGTCTGACGGCTCATAATGATTCGAAATGCATAAAATTCTCTTTTTCATAGCTGCGCTTCTGGCGGTCGTTGTGCCGTCGGAAGCCCAATCTTTTCCACTTGATTATTCGCAGGTAGGCTATAAGCAGTCGGCTCAGCCTGTCCCGGCTGCGCCCGTTGCTATCTATGTCGACTGGCAAAGTGGCGACCAGAGTGCACGTATTCAGGCTGCCATCGATGAGCTGGCAAGGCGAAAGGTGGACAAGAAGACTGGGCTTCGTGGAGCCATCCTGCTTGGAAAGGGAACTTTTGAACTGTCGGAGCCATTGCGAATCAATGCTGACGGCATCGTCCTCCGTGGCTCAGGACGCTCTGAGACGGTACTATATAAGAAAGGTGTAGACCGTGGAGCGGTTGTCTACATCGAAGGACGGGAAGGTCTTGTCACCGGCGATACAATCTCTCCGGCGGCTGCAAAGGTTGGCGATAACGTCATTGTGTGGCGTCCGTCGACAAAAGAATGGATTCAGAAACTCGGTTGTGGTGATTTCGGCGGAGGCAAGGATCTCGGCTATTGGGGCTGGCATCCGGGCGAGATCGACATCTGGTGGACTCGGCGTATTGCTTCAAAAAACGGCGAATCCATCGAGTTTGATGTTCCTCTGAGCATGTCTGAGGCTCAACTTGGTGAAGTCCGAATTATTAAGGTTATTTCGGACAAACGGGTTCAGAACTCAGGTATAGAGAATCTCACTATCGACTCTGAAACCGACAGCACCAATCCAATGGACGAGAACCATGCTTGGGACGGTGTCTATGTAGCCAACTCAACTGATTGTTGGGTTCGGATGATCAACTTCCGGCATCTCGCCGGATCGGCTGTGGTCACTCAGCGGACAGCTTCTCAGATAACCGTCGAGGACTGTATATCTACTGACCCGGTGTCAGAGATTGGAGGTTATCGTCGTCGGACATTCTATTGCATGGGTGAGCGTTGCCTGTTCCAGCGCCTTTACTCTGAGCATGGCATCCACGATTTTGCTGCGGGATTGTGTGCGGCAGGACCGAATGTGTTCTCACAGTGTGACAGCTATGAGTCGTTTGGATTCAGTGGTTCTCTCGGACCGTGGTGCACCGGATTGCTTTTCGACTGCGTAAACATCGATGGAAACGACATAAAGCTCAACAATATCGGACTTGAGGGCTATGGCTCGGGCTTTACTTCATCCAACGGAACGGCTTATCAGTGTACTGCTTCAGGCATCTTTGCCGACAGCATTCCTGACGGAAGCAACAACTATGTCTATGGTTGCTGGTCTCAGTTCAATGGCAATGGCTCGTTTGCTGAGTGTAACAACCATGTTAAGCCTTGGAGTCTTTTTGCCTCAGAGCTGGCAAAACGCACAGATTCGGCGAATTCATCGATAATTTGCCACACTCTTGAGCGTCAGCTCAACTCCGTCTCCAACAACCCGACTTACGACCAGGCTCAGCAGATGGTGGAGCTAGCCCGCCTCCCACGAACCACTATGAAGATGTGGATTGACAGTGCCCGTCTCGCAGCCAGTATCCTTCCATTAAAAGCCTCTTATGTCCCCCATGCCCATTCTGCCTATAATGCCTGTACTCCCCACTACTCCCTCTCCCACGGCCACCTTCTCCTCGACAGCTCTCTCATCGTCGGCCGCCGTCAGAACGCCCCTTGGTGGAACGGTCGTGTTCGCTATTCAGCCTTCCCGAAGATGGCTGACGGAGTCACCCGCTTCGTCCCGGGAATGGAAGGTCAGGGCACAACCACCCGCATTGACAGCGTCGCTTCTCACTTAAAAGCCCGCCATATAGCGTGGTTCAATCAGAACTATGGTCTCTGGTATGACCGCCGTCGTGACGACCATGAGCGCATTCGTCGCCGTAATGGTGACGTCTGGGCTCCGTTCTATGAGCAGACTTTCGCACGAAGTGGACAGGGAACGGCATGGGACGGACTGAGCAAATACGACCTTACAAAGATTAACAAGTGGTATATCTACCGTGTGAAGAAGCTCGCTGAGGCAACCGCCGACAATGGAACGATTATCCTCAACCAGCATTATTTCCAGCATAACATCCTTGAAGCGGGTGCCCATTGGGTCGATTGTCCTTGGCGTCCGGTCAACAATATCAATGGAACGGTATTCCCGGAGCCTGTTCCTTTTGCCGGAGATAAGCGTATTTACATGGCTGAATACTTCTACAATACTGCCAATCCGACTATGGCTCGGCTCCATCGTCAGTACATCCTGAATATGCTCGATGCCTTTGCTGATGAGCCAAATATCGTCCATTCCATCGGAGAAGAATACACCGGACCTTACCATTTCACTAAGTTCTGGCTTCAGACTGTAGCCGAATGGGAACAGAAGACGGGCAAGCATGCTCTCGTAGCGCTCTCTTGCAATAAGAACATACAGGATTCCATCATGCAAGACCCCGTTCTTTCCAAGACTGTTGACATTATAAATATCGAGCAGTGGTGGCAAACAAGCAAGGGACTCTATGCTCCGTTAGGTGGAAAGAACATGGCTCCGCGTCAGTATTTCCGCCGTATGCGTCCTGGAAAGGTGACATTCAAGGATGTATATAAGTGCGTCCGTGAGTGCCGTGACAAGTGGCAGGACAAGGCTGTGGTATATTATGGCAGTGGCTACGACCAGTTCGGATGGGCTGTGCTGATGGCAGGCGGTAGCTGTCCGGTAATACCAATGACTGACGAAGGATTCCTTAAGAATGTCGCAACAATGGATCCTGTCAGCTCACAGGACGGCGTTTACGTCTTGTCTAATAACGAAGGGGAATCTCTTGTTTATGTCGACAGTGAATCGGCTGACGTGAATATGACTCTTCCGAAGGGCTCTCTCATCGTCAGTTCTATTGATGAGAAGACCGGCGTGATAAGCAAACCAATGAAGATTGGCTCTGCAAGCGGACTCGGAACAGTGAAGCATGGAATCTATTGGATAAGAAATAGCAAGTAAAACGGACTGAATATATTTTGCCTAATGACTCTGAACAACAACATTTTGACTTATCTTAAGGACACTGACTTCCTTAAATATGTGTTTGAGGGAACGTCTTCCCAGCTACGCTACTGGCGTGGCTACATGGCGCGTAGACCTCAGGAAAAGAAAGATTTGCTGCAGGCAAAATATATTCTGATGCATCTTGACGAGATGGAATGCCAGTTCTCGCCAAGTGAAATAGAATCTCTGAAAAAACGCATTCAGCTCTCCCTGAAGGACTGAAAATGGTACTTTTCACGTCTTTTTATCAGTTTTTCCCAATTTAAAAACGGATTTTTCCAACCTTTGAAACATCTTTTCCCTATCTTTGCAACATCAAACAAACCACTAAATACGAAACTAACGGCTAAGAACCACAAGTCATGAAATCGGAAAATGTTGTTAAAGAGGAAAAAGCTTTGAAGCTTTTGGATGATTATCGTCATGGTAATCAGAATGCCTTTACCGCATTATATAATCTATATGTAGTATCGCTGTTGAACTATGGGTCATGCCTGACGTCCGACCGCGAGCTGGTTAAGGACTGTGTACATGATGTCTTCGTCAAACTTTTGACAAAGTGCAAAAGCCAGAAGATTACTAAAGTGGGCAGCTATCTGTTCATTTCTCTGCGCAACCGACTGACCGATGAGTTCCGCCGTTATGCTTTCAGCACCGACACTCCTATCACGGACCTCAAGGTTAAACGATATGACGAGAGTGCGGAGGCTAAGTATATAGAAAATGAACACGACGAGCGGATGCACGCCAATGTGGTTAAGCTGTTCAGGGAACTTACTCCGCGCCAGCAGAAAGCGTTCAAACTCTATTTCATCGAACAGCGTAAGTATGACGAGATTTGTGAGATTCTCAATATGAACTACCCTTGTGTACGCAACTTGGTACACCGTGGTATGCTCAAACTTCGCTCCTCAGAGACTTATCAACAGCTTAAGACTGTTGCAGATTGATAATATTTTTGGTGTTACTGTTATTCCAATTTGAATTTCACAAGCCAATCATTGGGCCATGCTGGTTTGATGATTGGCTTATTGCTTTTGTCAAACTGTAACAGCATTTCCTGTAATCCAATCATTCCACTGCCACCCCAGTTGTGGTCGGGAGCCCAATCGTGGCCCGGTCCCCAGAATGCGGGGAACCTGTACGGACCGTCTTTTAGTTTCTCATAGTTGAGCTCGGCTGCCTCATCGGTCAGTCCTAAATCGGCTGCAAAGATATTGGCTTGCTCCCAACTGGTTACTCCCTTGAATTGTTTTACGTATGGGTCGTAGAGCCATGTGTTGATGGCTGTTTGCAGGGAATCGTGTCCCACGCCATAGAGATGCCACGGGAAAACGGGGTAGAGTTGTGGCAGCTCGCGGTTGTTTATCCTCGCCCACGTGACGGCTGGCGCTATAGTCTTGTGTCCGTTGATGTATCGGGTAGGTATTTCCGGTATCCTTTTCTCGATAGCTTTATAAACGGCAATGGTGTCGCTGTCGGAATTTGTGCGGATAAGGTAGTCGCATAATGCTTTCGAAACGAATGCCAGTCCGGCTATCGTGCTTGCCGGATTGTAAGCCATCTTGAAGGTCTCACAGCCAGAGCCGGGGTATATAATAAGGTGTCCGTCGCCGTCAAGGGCTTTACGTCCGAGCCGTTTTGCCTGCCACTGGTAGTGCTCATCGAAGAAACGGAGGCACTGCTTGATGAGTGGGATATAAGGGGAGACATCAAAAGACATTGCTTTTGACGACCCAGAGATTGCCGTTCCTGCTTTTGGCGACAATTCGGAGATTGTCGCCCCTGCGTTGGAAGCGGCGAGGGCAATGCCGCAGAACTCGAGGGCGGTGTCCCAAGTGTATTCAAGCCATGCGTTGTATTCAACTCCGGGATCGAAGCCTGAAGGACGTTTTTTGCCGTATTCATCGATATTTGGCAGTCCAAAATTTTCTATTTGCTCATTGAAATAAGCACCGCCATGACCCCAATAGACCTTTGAACGCAGCATGCCTGTTGGCAAAAGACGGGCATAGAAGTCGAGTTGCGACCGCAACATGTCATAATCGCCGCTCTTAATCATCGGCCAATAAACGAGCCGTTGGTTCTGAGCTGTGAATGTTCCGCCACCCCAACGGCGGAAATCCGGGGTGAACGGATACTTCGGATCGACATAAACCGGGTCGAAAGTAAATAGTCCCCCATTGAATTTCGTCGGCCATTTACCGAATGCATTGCAGCCAAGCATATAACGGAAGAGGGTGTAATTGCGTACCATCTGGGCTAGCTTTGCATTGTCCTTGCTCTCCGTTTTGATATAGCTGCGCTGCCAGAAGCTATGCCACCATGTTATGGAATGCTGGTAGTCAGCCTTCTTGTTATGCCTCAATGTTTCGTTGATTTGGCTGTTAAATGCATCGAGACCATCTTGTGTATCACCCAAAGCTATATAAATCGCAGTCCGTTTAATGGCTTTTTGCGTCTCAAATTGCCATGAAACGTAATCCGTTGAGGCATAAATCGCATTGTGTTTAGCCGTTAAACGGAAGTCGGGACACACCATCTTGCCACCGGAGATGAGTTTGCCGATAGGATTGAACATCTCTTTCCTACAATCTTGCAGGCCCTGTTCCCATGCTGTTGCGTCAAAGACGGTGGAGTCAGGGTTCTGATGATAGAACAGAATGCTGTGTTTATCGGGGACTATCGAATCAGCTTTCGTCATAAGGTTTGGTACCTTCCCGAACTTATAGCTGCACTGTTGGAACTCCATCTTGCGGATAAGACGGTCCTTGTAGCGCCACGACTCATAGCTAATGACAGCCTTTACTGGCTTCGGCGAATAGAACTTTACTTGTATTAGTGGGTTGAAGACATCAACACTGATAACCGTATTGATGTCATCCATGTTTATCTTCATCTCGCTGGAGTATAGATTCAGTGTCTGCTTAAATACCCTTTGTCCTTCAATTTTGCCGTTTTCATCGAAGAATTGCAGTCTGAACCGCCCTGCTTTCAGCATCGTGTTATTCTCGTCGAAGGCTCCACTCCGCTGTACGTAGAACAGAATATCCCCATTCTCCACCCACACGTTCAGTCCGATTGACCCTCCCCCGCATGGCATCGACTCACTGCTATTCTTGCTTTGTGTAGTCCATGAATAGCTGTCAGGGATATAAAGGTGATTATTTTCTGCATTAGCAATGAACGCAAAAACTGAAAAGAGAAATATAAGAAAGTTCCTGAGCATCTTAAGATGAAATATTAATATAAACTCAATAGGCTAAGCAAACAGTGTTGCCTAGCCTATCTTAATTTATTCAAAGTATAGTCCGTGAGCAAGACCGGTGACCTTAATGGCTTGCTCCTTTATTCCATTGAACTTGCAGTTCTTGACGTGAATGTCATAAACGTTGTCATGATCGGGCATACCAACGATGAAAACGCCATTTTTGCTTTGGTTACAAGTAACGTTCTCAAGCCATATATTACGGACCGTTGGTGGATAATCACGACAGCATTGCTCCTTAGGATCGTAGTTGAGGTTAATCTTCAAGACTGCCTCGCCGCACTTGCCGACATCAACATTGCGAACGAATACATTCTCGGTTATGCCACCACGACACGGACTTGACTTGATACGGATAACACGGTCGAGGTTCTCCGAGTCCATGTGGCAATTCTCCACAAATACGTTCTTTGCCCCGGCAGCAATCTCCGAGCCAATGACGACACCACCATGACCGTCTTCCATGACGCAGTTCCTTACTATAATGTTCTGAGAAGGGCGTCCGTCGATACGTCCGTCCTGGTTTCTTCCACTTTTGATAGCTATACAGTCGTCACCGGTATGGAACCGGCAGCCTTCTATCAGAACACCATTGCAGCTCTCAGGATCGCATCCATCGCCGTTAGGTCCTTCGTTCCAAATCTTCACATTCTTAACCGTCAGGTTCTTGCAGAATACCGGATGGATAACCCAGAACGGCGAACGGAGCAGCGTGACGCCCTCGATTAAAACGTTGGTTCCGTCCATTATGTTGATAAGCTGAGGGCGAAGTCCACTTCCTTTTCCGAACCGACGCTGCGCAATAGGGGTCTGGTCGGCAACCATTTGAAGCAGTTTGCTCCTTGAACCAGAGTACTTGCAGTTCTCCAGACCCTGTTTGTAACCAAGTCCTTCGACACCGGTCATAAACCACCAAGCTTCTTTTGATGCACCGCCATCGATTGTTCCTTCGCCCGTTATGCCGACATTCGTCACGCTGTCGCCATAAATACAAGGCTGATAATTATAGCAATCCATGCCTTCCCAGCGGGTTCTGACAAGAGGATAAAGACTCGTGTCGAACACGAACTGGAGTTTAGCGTCCTTCTCAACGACAAGATTCACGCCGCTCTTAAGCGTTATTGCGCCCGTCTTCCATTCTCCAGCAGGCACGACGACACGTCCTCCGCCTTTGCGAGAGCATGTTGCAATGGCTTTGTTTATAGCTTTCTGATTCCGTGCAGCCGATGCTTTCGTGCTGGCTCCGAACTTTGTAATGACGTATTCCTTACTCTTAAATACCGGTGCTTTTATTGTTGATTCAATCTGTTTGTAGGTCGTTCCCCATTCAGGAGCATCCGCCATAAGCGGCAAAACAGCCATGACCAGCAATAAGGCAAATAGTTTTCGCATTGGATAATTTGGTTTAGTTATGATAAAATAGTTTGTCTGTGCAAAGTTAATTCAAACGAATCAAAAAACAAAACGTTTTCATTTCTTTATTACAAATCGGTTGTTTTTTCGTCTTTCTATTAAAACTACCAAGAACTTCGCATGTTAAGAAAATCCCTTATAATCGTATTATGTCTTATGGCTTCGTTGGTTGGCAATGCCCAAAAGGCACCAAAGAAGCAGTCGGCAACACCTGAGAAAGAATACTTTATATCTACATCTTTCCATGAGCCAGCCACCGATGGACTCCGTTTCATCTATAGCGAGGATGCCATTCACTGGAAGGCTATGCCAGATATATTCCTTGAGCCACGTGTAGGCAAGCAGAAAGTGCTTCGCGACCCGTCGATTATCCGGACTCCGGACGGTATCTTCCGACTCGTCTGGACCAGTAGTTGGCGTGGCGACCGGGGCTTCGGCTATGCCCAAAGCAAGGATCTCATGCACTGGACTGACGTAAAGTTTGTCACCGTTATGTCCGACACGACGACCGTAAATGTATGGGCTCCGGAGCTGTTTTGGGACGACACACGCAATCAGGCAATGATTGTTTGGGCTTCATGTGTTCCCGGAAAGTTCCCCGATGGACTTGAAGAGCATAACAACAACCAGCGTCTTTACTATTCAACGACCAAGGACTTTAAGACATTTACCCCCGGAAAACTACTCATTGACCCGGGCTTTAGCTGCATAGACGCCACCATTCTGAAGCGTGGAATGAAGGATTATGTCATGATTCTGAAGGACAATACCCGTCCGGAACGTGACATAAAGGTTTCCTTTGCAGCCGATCCGGAAGGTCCGTGGAGTGCTGCTTCGGCTCCATTTACAGATAAATTCTGTGAAGGTCCGACGGTAGTTGAGCTTAGAAGTGATGACATTAAGACATTCACTGGGAATGGGAAAGGCGACAATTCGGAGATTGTCGCCCCTAGGGGATGGCTCGTTTACTATGATGCCTACCGTCTGAAACGGTTTGGGGCAGCCTTCACTGAGGACTTCATACACTTCAAGGACGTATCCGATAAGGTCGATGTTCCCGAAGGACACAAGCATGGAACGATGTTCAAGGTACCTGAACATATATTGAAACTCATGCTCGAACCGGAGCGGGTGCACTATTCCGGTACCACGCAAGCCGACCCTTCATGCCATGACGGGCGGCTGTCGCCGGTTGTCGGAGTGCATAACATACAGATACTCAGAGCCAACAGGGAACATCCTACCAACGCAAATGGCAATGGCTGGACATACAACCACCAGCCGATGATGGCTTACTGGAACGGAAAGTTCTACGTTCACTACCTCTCCGACCCTGCCGAGGAGCACGTTCCGCCATCGCATACAATGATGCAGACATCTGTTGACGGTTATCATTGGACTGATCCTGTGGAGCTGTTCCCTACTTACGACGTTCCCGAAGACTTCACAAAGCCTAACTACAAGGCACATCCCGAGCTCCAATATCCCGATGCTTACAAACAGCATCCGCTGAAAGCTATCATGCATCAGCGTGTCGGTTGGTATGTTTCCAAGGGCGGAATACTCCTTGCAATGGGTAATTACGGAGTGGCACTCGACCGCAAGGACGACCCTAATGACGGCAACGGAATCGGTCGGGTGGTGCGTGAAGTGAAGGAAGACGGCACCTTTGGTCCTATATACTTTATATATTATAACCACGGATTCTCAGAGAAGAACACTGCTTACCCCAACTACCGCCATGCGCCGAAAGCCGTAAGGAAGGCTTGCGAGGAGATTCTTGCCAACCCGAGGTACCGAATGCAATGGGTGGAAGAGGCTGACCGCAACGATCCTCTTATCCCGATACCAAACGGTTACAAGGCTTACAACGACTATACTCTGCCCGATGGCAACCTAGTTGCGCTATGGAAGCATGCCCTGACATCAACGAGCCGGGACGGAGGACTCAGTTGGTCGCTGACGGAACGTGCCCCGGGCTTCGTCAACAGCAACGCAAAGATATGGGGACAACGCCTCACTGACGGCACTTACGCCACCGTTTACAATCCATCGGAATACCGCTGGCCACTGGGAATATCTCTCAGTAGTGACGGACTCGACTATAAAACGTTGAACCTCGTCTGTGGAGAAGTGCCCCCAATGCGCTACGGAGGCAACTTCAAGAGCCGTGGACCGCAGTATGTCCGTGGCATTCAGGAAGGAAATGGAACGCCAAATGACAGTGACTTGTGGGTGAGCTACTCGATGAATAAGGAAGATATATGGGTCGCCCACATACCTGTTCCTGTCCAGACAGAGGCTACAGCCCAGGCAAATGACGACTTTTCTCAGTGTAAATCACTCGAAGACTTACGCACATGGAACCTCTATTCGCCTAAGATGGCACCCGTTTCCCTCGATGGCAAATGGCTGAAACTCTCCGATGAGGATCCCTTCGACTATGCCGTTGCCGAGCGGAAAGTCCCTGCTTCGGGCTTGCTGAACGTGCAATTCGATGTCAACCCGGCACAGAACAGGAACGGATTGTTGCAGATTGAGTTTAAGGACGAGAAGGGAACAGCTTGCACCCGCATCGAATTCACCCACGACGGATTCATCAGAGTGAAGAACGGAGCCCGCTATGGCAACGTCATGAGCTATGAGCCCGACAAGACTTACCACTTCGACGCGACTCTCGATGCCGCCAACCGCAAGCTTACTCTCTATGTAAACGGCAAGCGGACGGAGCGAATCTTCTTCGCCCCGGTACATAAGATAGAACGGATTATGTTCAGGACAGGTGCCCAACGGACATTCCCTACTATCGACACACCTGCCGATTGGTACGGGATTCTCCCGAATACCGGCGATACCGATACCCTCGCCGTCTACCGGATAGCCAACTTCAAGACGCAGAACCTTGCCGACGATGCCGGTGCTGCCGTGCTTAGCTCCGCCGATTACAAACATTATGTCGACTATTTTAATAGCATGGAGGACGAAAACATCGTTCAGGCTATCCCTAACAAGGACTCATGGGAGTGGATGAAGTCGAACATTCCGCTCTTCGACTGCCCCGACAAGCAGTTCGAGCAGACGTACTACTACCGCTGGTGGACTCTCCGCAAGCACATCGAGCAGACACCGGTGGGCTATGCCATGACCGAGTTCCTCGTTCCAAGGTCGTATGCCGACAAGTATAACCTCATCTCTTCGGCATTGGGACATCATATCATGGAGAGCCGTTGGATCCGCAACCCGAAATACCTTGACGGAATAATCCACACCTGGTACTATGGCAATGACGGCAACCCGATGAGGAAAATCAACTTCTACAGCCAGTGGACACCGTACTCCATACTCCAGCGCTATGCCGTCGATGGCAATAAGGAATCGCTCATTGCGCTTCTTCCACGCATGAAATGGCAGTATAATGAGTGGGACAACCACCGCTGGAAGACACCGAACGGCAACGGACTGTACTGGCAATATGATGTGCGTGACGCTATGGAGGAGACCATTAGCGGTGGAAGGCGCGAGAAGAATGCCCGTCCGAGCATCAACAGTTATATGTTCGGCAATGCGGTGGCTATATCAGTGGCAGCCCATTTTGCCAATGACGATGCAACAGCAATCGAGTTTTTCCACAAGGCGGACACCCTGAAGAGCCTCATAAACAATAATCTCTGGGATAAAAAAGCCGGATTCTTCGAGGTTCACAAGCCTGTATTCGATGCCAACGGCGTGACCATTGCCGACTCGTCAGCCAATGTTCGTGAGGAGATTGGCTTCCTCCCATGGTACTTCGGGGCTGCCGATGATTCCAAAACAGAGTCGGAAGCATGGCTGCAACTTACCAGTGACAAGGGCTTCCGTGCCCCTTACGGAATAACGACAGCCGAGCGTAGCAATCCTAAATTCCGTTCTCATGGCGTAGGAAAGTGTGAATGGGACGGTGCCGTGTGGCCTTTCGCAACCAGTCAAACGCTTACAGCAATGGCAAACTGGCTCAACGACTATAAGGTTCATCCACTTGATATAGCCAATAATAAATCGACAAACGCAACTGAAAATGCCGATTTCATCGAGAATTATTGGCATCGGGTGTACTTCGAGAACATGCAGAAGTATGTTGAAAGCCAGTGCCACCGTGGTCGGCCTTACATCGGCGAATACCTCGATGAGACAACCGGCGCATGGCTTATGGGCGACCGTGAGCGTTCGAGATATTACAATCACTCGACTTTCAACGATCTAATTATAACGGGATTGTGTGGTCTCCGTCCTCAACTGAATAATGAGTTGGTGGTCAATCCATTGCTTCCGGCTGGTCAGTGGGATTACTTCTGCCTCGATAATGTCCTCTATCATGGACATAATATCACCATCGTTTGGGACAAGGATGGCAGCAGATACCACATCGGAAAAGGTCTTTCGCTCCTCGTCGATGGAACAAAGAAGGCACACCGAAACGACCTCGGTCGCATCACCTGCACCCTGTAGGTGCGGCGGTCTCAGAACAGTCGAAAACAATAATATCTCGCTTTGGCGATTCGGAGATTGTCGCCCCTAAAAGAAAGAATGAAGAAATATCTGCTCATAATAATGATGATTGTTCCGCTCTTGGCATTGGCTGAGGGACGGGGCGACTTTGGCACAGCCCAATGGATTGGCGCAACGACCGATGCCGACGACTCTCTTGCCGACAGGAGTATAATCCTTTCGAAGGAGATAGACTGCCGTTGGAATAACATCAAGGACGCAACGGTATATATTTGTGGACTCGGTTGTTATGAGTTGTATATCGATGGCAAGAAAGTTAATCCATTGGATGTCCTCTCCCCGGCATGGAGCGATTACAACAAGACAGTCTTCTACAACGTCATTGACGTCAGTCCGTATATTACGAAGGGCAAGCACACCATTGAAATATGGCTGGGAAACGGCTTTTACCATGAGCGCGGACTCCGTTATCATAAGTTGAAGTCGAACTACGGACCGCTTACACTGCTCTTCAATCTCGAAATAACATGCGGCAAATCAGGTAAAAACGAGTCACAAGCCAAGACCTTGAACTTTGTCAGCGACCCTTCATGGCAATGGCGACGCAGCCCAATTACATATAATAGTATATATGGTGGTGAGGATTATGACGCCCGTCTTGAGTCGAGCCCCCGTCCTTCTGACGCTCACGCTGTAGTCCAGCAAGCCCCGAAAGGCATGCTCAGACAGCAACTTTCAGAGCCGGTTGCCATCATGGAGAGATACAATGTAGCTAAAAAACTGCCAAACAATGTCTATGATATGGGGCAGAATCTTGCCGGTTTCCCTGAGATTTTGGTTCGTGGAAAGCGTGGACAGAAGATAATGCTGACCGTTGGCGAGAGCCTGAGAAAGGACGGACACGTTAGCCAAAAGCAGACCGGAAAGCCACATTATTATATATATACCCTCAAGGGAGATGGTATTGAGAGGTGGCATCCCCGGTTCTCCTATTATAGTTTTAGGTACGTAGAGGTTGAAGGTGAACCAGAGATAGTGGATATAAAGTCGGACTTTATCTACAACCAAGCGGCATCTTTGGTAACTCACGGTACCTTTGAATGCTCCAATCCACTCTTTAACGACACCTACCGAATCATCGACAATGCCATAAAGAGCAACTGGATGAGTGTTTGGACCGACTGTCCGGCACGTGAAAAGCTTGGTTGGCTGGAGCAGGACTGGCTCAATGGCGAGGGCTTGCTTACCAATTACGACTGCCGGAAGATGATAGAGCAAGAGATGATAGTCATCTCCGACGCCCAACATGACGATGGCTCAATGCCTGAGATTGCCCCGGAGTATATTCATTTCGAGGGCTCATGGGCACCACCTTTCCAAGAGTCACCGGAGTGGGGAGGTGCACTCATTGCTTTACCTTATTTATATAAGGAGTTCTATGGCGACGATAAACTCGTCAAGAAGTACATGCCTCAGATGAAAAAGTACGTCGACTACCTTGCCACCCGTGACTCCGCCTACATCCTAAAGATGGGACTTGGCGACTGGTATGACTATGGACCATGGCGTGCCGGATTCTCAAAGAACACACCTCTGGCACTCGTCAGCACTACACATTACTATCTTTGGGCAAAGCTTACAAACAATAATGAACTGGCTGACAGCATACGCCAAGCCTTTATAAGGACTTTTAAACCGAATAGTCAGGCTGGATTAGCGATAGCCATCGACCTCGGATTATGTAACAATGAGCAACAACTTCTAGACTCCCTTATTGCCGACATCCACAGACATGGCGACCGATTGACCACAGGCGACATCGGAACCCGCTATCTCTTCCGTGTCCTGATAAACCACGGACAGGAAGATTTGCTCTATAAAATGCTGAACCATTACGATGCTCCGGGCTATGGGGCACAGATTGCAAAGGGCATGACAACGCTCACCGAGCAATGGGATCCCGACCGAGGAGCGTCCCGGAACCATTTTATGCTTGGTCATATCAACAATCATCTCGTGCCGGACATAGGAGGAATACACATCCGCGGCAACCGGGCGTGTATCTCCCCGATGCCGATGGGCGACCTCACATGGTGCAAGGCATCAGCGGTTGTCAATGGCAATATAGTTACGACTAGCTGGAAGATAGCCGATGGAGAATTCAACCTCACCGTTTCGGCTCCAGACAAGAAACTAATAACAATAGAATATGAAAAGATTAACAGTATGTGCGCTAAGCGTCATCTTCGCCTGCACTACCAGTTTACACGCTCAGAATAACTATGCCGGGCATTACACCCGCAGTCTTCACGACGTGATGGAGAGTGTGTCGAAGCGCTGGAACGTACGGTTTAAGTACAATGTCGACACCACCGGACTGAAACTTCCTTACGCCGACTTCCGTGTCCGTGCCTATTCCCTTGAGGAAACACTGACAAATATCTGCAAATACTTCGACTTCAACTGGTGGAAACAGAATGGCAATCTCTACAAGATAAAGCCTTATGAATACCCCCGCCGCCATGTCGAAGAGGGTCAGAAGATGCTCGCCTACCTCGAAACGCTGTACTCCAACAAGGCTCAGTTCGAAACTCGGCGTGACAGCGTTCGTCGTCAGGTGCGACAATTGTTGGAAATCGACAATTACATGGACTCCCTGACACACAGCAAACCGGTGCTCGGCAAGGTCATCCGCCACGATGGTTACACTACACAGAACATCAAGATAGAGACTCTTCCGGGCGAACATCTCTTTGGAACTATCTACACTCCGGCTCCCGACAAAGCCACTCTGAAACACTGGAAGGCAAAGAATGGCACGGACAAGTTTGCCCTTATCATCTGCCCTGACGGTCATTTTGGTGGCGGACGCTACCGTCCTGACGAGCAGCAACGCCTCGGTACACTCGCCCGGATGGGTGCCGTGTGTGTCGACTTCGACCTCTATGGCTGGGGACAGAGCGAAGATGAATACGGAAAGAACAGCCATCAGACCGACCGCGCTCATGTAATACAAGCTCTCAACGCCGAGGTGCTCCTCGATTATATGTGGAATAATCGCCGGGACATCGACCATAAGCGCATCGGAGTGAACGGAGGCTCTGGCGGTGGAACGCATACCGTGCTCCTTACCGTCCTCGACAACCGTATAACAGCTGCCGCCCCGACAGTCAACTTAGCAAGTCATTTCGATGGAGGATGCCCTTGCGAGAGTGGCAAGCCAATCCAGCTTGCAGGCAGCGGGACGTGTAATCCGGAGCTGATAGCCTTCTTTGCCCCGCGTCCTTTGCAGATAGTAAGTGACGGAGGCGACTGGACGGCATCGGTTCCAACGCTCGAATATCCTTATCTTCAGCGTGTCTACGACTTCTATGGGGCTCGCGATAAAGTCGAGAATGTCCATCTTCCTAATGAGCGTCACGACTACGGACCAAACAAGCGCAAGGCAAACTACGATTTCTTTGAGCGTGTCTTCGGCCTCGACAAGTCCCTTTGCGATGAGAGCAAGGTAACCGTTATGGATGCCGAAATGCTCAAAAGCAAGTAAATATATTTCACGAAAGACAAATCAATGGTTGCCGTTTCGTAACTGATTGATTATCAAAGGTTCCTGTAGTCGGTACAAAACAAGGCTCTGAAACAGTATCTTTTACGTCCTGATCAGGACCGAATTACATTGTAAAAGATACTGTTTTAGAGCCTTGTTTGGTATGTGCCGTTTCCTTGTTAAGTTATTTCGTATTGTCAGTCGGCTTGTGGCTGTCAATAGAAAGTTACTTGCTCGATATTCCGAAGTCGGCTTGCTGTTGCTCCACTTCCTTCAGAAGCTCCTGCTTCTGCTCCTCTGTCAGAGTTGTGGCATAGCCTTTCTGTCCATCCTTCTCGCCACTAACATTTCCCTTTTGGTAATCATAATCTTGAATTTTGAATTTTGAATTATGAATTACCGACCGCAGGTCGGAAGGTACGGAGACAATATCAAGGTCAGCGGGCTCGGGCGCATGGGTTCCCGGGAACTGCACCTCGGCATGGATATGGATGTTGCCTGCCTTCTGAGTCGACTGCACAAGAATCGGAGCCGAGCCCCATTCCACGGCACGAGGATTGGCATTGATGTCGGCATTGTCGCCTATAATATGTCCTTCGCCCGTCACGGTGAAGCGGATATTCTCCTTGGCAAGACGACGGACATTGCCGTTATCATCGGTCACTTCACACACAACGACGATGAAGTCGGAGCCATCGGCAATGAGATTTTTCCCCATTTCGTCGGCATAAAGGCGCAGCTTCGTGCTTCGGCGTGACGGCATCTTCTTCTCCGAACAAACAACCTTGCCGTTGATAATGCCCTCGGCAACCATGTTTACCTTCTGCCAAGCCTTCTGGCGGTAGCTGTAGTCGCGTGCTTCCCAAAAGTTCCAGACGTTATGGAATACCACAGGAGCCGAGAACTGAGTGTTCAGCGTTGGGTCGGAACAGTCCTTCGGTGTGTGTCGTACGGGCAGAATCCAGCTCTTCGCGCCGTCATATATCGACAATCTCACGCTGTCGCAATTGGAGAATACCACAACATCGCTGTCAGAGAATTGCGTCATCTCATGGGCAATGTGAACCATTGGGGAACTTTGAACTTTGAACTTTGATGGTTGATTGTTGCTTAAAGTTGAATGTTCAAAGTTCAAAGTTCCATGTTCAATGTCCGCTTTGTTTTGTGCTTTGAAGAACCAGTAGACCGTTTTAGGCTGACGGAAGGCATCGAAGTCGCCTCCCCAGTATGGATCGGGGTGATAACCACGCTGATGATCGAACGGATGCCACTGCGCTCCACCGATGAATTGACCGTTAGTGCGGTACATCTCTTCGGTTGTTTTGGCAAGAGAAAGAGCCTGGAGAAGCATAGGACGCTCGCCCCAAGAGCGGCTGGCGCGGTTCAGATTGTTGTGAGCATACCAGTCGTCGACATACTCGCCGAACTCACGGGTGAAGATACACTGCTTCGGACGGTCGGCTTTCTCGTCATCACCCGGCCATCCATACACCACGTCATAGTTCTCGCGAACCCCGGCAGAGTTCATGTCGGCGGCAGCGGCAGGGCGGTAAGGGTAGGGATATTCGTCTCGGGTAATCTTCAGGGAGTTCATCGAGAATTCCTCGGGGAACCGTGTCTCATTGAGGATTGGCTCCCACATAAGCACTGACGGGTGGTTGCGGTCACGGCGGATGAGGTCACGGGTGTTCTGATATACCCGCTTTTCGAACATCGAGTCCTTCTTGTTCCAGAACTGCCAGCCCGGTGTTGCGACGATGATAAACAGTCCGAACTCATCACAAGCGTCCATAAAAGCCGGGTCCTGAGGGTAGTGGGCTGTGCGGATGATGTTGAATCCGCAGTCCTTCAGTCGGAGGGCGTCACGCCATTGCTGGCTGTTCGGCACGGCATTGCCAACGTAGGCGAAGTCCTGATGGCGGTTGGCGCCAACAAACTGGCGGTACCGCTTGCCGTTAAGCCAGAACCCGTCCTTGCCACGGAACTCGAAACTGCGGATTCCGATGCGTGTTGCTCCACCGTCGAGGGTCGTTAGTCCGTCCTTGACTCGTGTCTCAATGGTATATAAATAAGGTGATTCCGGCGACCAAAGGTTTGGCTTGGAAACATGGATAAGTCCCACTGATGTTGCCGTTGAGCCATTACAGATTGTTATCCGCCGGCTCGCCTTCCCGACGATTTTGCCATTTTTGTCGGTGATAACGTTCTCTACGGTCACCGTTCGAGGCTTGCTCGTCCCGTTGAAGACGTCCACATTGATGTAAACCTCAGCCGACTTATCAGATATTTTGTCATAGTGGACAAAGACTCCGCCGCCCGCTTGTCGGTTGGCTTCTATCGGGTCGGTGATGTGGATGGGGTTCTTGCTTATCAGCCAGACGTCACGGTATATTCCGCCATGATAGCAGAAGTCGAGTCCCGGCTGTGGCTTTCCGGGTGGAAACGACTTGTCATCGCTGTTATCCGCCTTCACGGCAACAACGCAACTGTCGCCGGTCTTCACACCATATTTATCCAGCTCGATGATGATTGGCAGGTAGCCGCCATAATGCCGCTCGGCAAGTGTGCCATTTATATATATGTCCTGCTTGCCCATGATAGCCTCGAAGTAGAGCGTCAGGTGGTTGGCGGGTGCCACGAAGTTCTTCCTGTACCATGCAATACCCTGATAGTTCCTGCCTCCCGAACATTCGGCAGGCTCCAGCTTCACGCAGTGCGGAGTGTTTACCACTTCCCACTGGGAATCGTCGAAGTCCTTTGCCCCGGCACCTTCAGCGTCGCCAAGGTGGAAGCGCCACTCCGGATTGAAGTTCCACTCCTGCCTTCCTTGATTGGCAATGGGGAAGAATCCGGCTATGGAAGGGTAGTTCCCTGCATTGGATGGGTATTTTCTGGCATTGGCTGAGACGTCACCTTTAGTATAAGGAACGTTCTCTGCACTGCCAGTTAGTCCCAAAAGAAAGAATATAACTGCTATTGCTAATGCTTTTGTATTCATCAACCTTATTTATTTAGTAGGGGCAACGGTCTCCGAACCGTTGCAAAATCCAACTTATTTCGACGATTCGGAAATCGTCGCACCTACAGTCCTAAAACTACTTACCGGCAAACCATCATGCATGAGGTCACCATCCACCCAGTCACGGAAACCATACCTGACAGCCGTTGGCTTGCTCACCTTGTTGCTCTTGATGTACAGTCTGTTGCGCTTAATCCACACACTGTCGGCTTGATAGTATTTGCCATCGGCTCCGGCAACCTCATAATTGGCTAGGGTAGGCGTCCCGTCATTGAAGTAAATCCACTCACGGCTGTTGCTGAAAGCCACTACCGCCGTGTCGCCACGGAACTCCACATTATCATATATGGCATAGTCGGGGAGTCGTTTCATACCGTAGGTGTTGCCAAGGGCAAGCAAAGCAAGTCGCTCGCCAGCCTGACGCTTCTTCCTCGGGTGTATTCCGTACTTCAGTCCGGCATCCAGAAGGACAGCCATACGGGTGTTCGGGACAAGCTTCTCAACCATCGATTGCTGTTCACGGAGGTAGGCACTGTTGTAGTTCCAGCCAATGAGAGTGTAGTCATAAGGCGCTATCTGACAATAATAGAATGGGAAATCGCCCTCTTTCCACTCACTCCGCCAGCCCCGGATCATCGTCGAAAGCTGGTCGCAGTAGGTCGAAGCACGGCTTACATTCTCCTCGCCCTGATACCATATAACTCCTTTTATGGTCATTCCGATAAGCGGATGGAGCATACCATTATATAAAGCCGACGGACAACGTTGCTGTAGCTTGTCGACGTTAGCCTGACTTACCTCGCCTTTAACGTCCTTGAAATAAGACATCCATTCGGGCTTTATCCAACTGCGGTTCATCCATGCCTCACAGGCACTGCCTCCCCAAGAGACGACTATTAGTCCTACCGGCACGTCAAGGCTCTTCCTTAATGCCCTGCCATAGTAGTAAGCTGTGGCGCTGAACTGGCGGACGGTCTCGGCATTAGCCTCATTCCATGCTCCCGTGACGGTATCGACAGGCTCTGCCTGGGCGTTCCGCTTGACTGTAAAGAGCCTTAGCTGATTGTCTTTGCAGGCAAGCAGCTCCGAGTTTGCGCCTTCGACTGGCTGTCCCTTGAAGCCTTTCATCGGCATCTCCATGTTCGACTGTCCGCTGCAAATCCATACTTCTCCTATCAGGACGTTGTGGATTGTGAGCTTCTCGCCGTCGGAGAAGGTTATATCGAATGGTCCGCCAGCCGATGGTGTGCTGACTTTCAAGCTCCATTTACCATCCTTGTCGGCACTGGTCTTGTAGGTCTTGCTGTTCCAAGATGTGCTTACCGTGACGGTTTTGTTGGCATTTGCCGTGCCCCAAAGGTTGCATTCAGTCTGTTGCTGGAGCACCATATTGTCGCCAAAGAACTTCGGCAACGTTATCTTTGCACTCGCCGAAACCGATACTATGGCAAGCAAAGCTGCTAATATAATATTTCTTTTCATTGTTGTTTGTATGGTATTTTATCGAAACGGATGTTCTTCTTGCATTCGTTCCGGCTGTTTCTTATTTAGGAATGGAGCACTTCTGCATCTCCAAACGGATAGGACCCGTGAGTCCGGCTTGCATTGGTTCACGCTTCTTTGGTCGGTATTTGGCGTTGGTCCATATCCCCGGGAATGGCGGCTGACCATTTTCTGCACCGAGAAGGGCATTGTTCCAAGTGTTCACAATAACTATATCGAGTTTGTTTTCGCCCTTCTTAAGAACCTCAGACGGTATTATCACGTCGAAAGGGTAAGTCCAGGCAATGCCGCAATCCTTACCGTTTACATAGACATGGGCTATGTCGTGAGCCCTTCCCAGTTGCAGGAAACCACGCTCGGCGCTCTTTCCTTTCCATCGAAATGTGGTCGAATAAGTGGCATGTCCACTGTAGTAGAGCACCTTCGGATTGTCACTTGTCACCCAATCGTCGGGCAGAGTAACGACTTCGGAGCTGTCGGAATGCTCGAATTTTCTGGTCCATTCACCATCAAGTGGAACCCTTTCGACATTCCGCCATAGTGGATCAAGCTTAATGTCGTGCCCCTTTGTCAGGTAGACGAATGCCGAACCGTAAGGCGGAAGGGTAAGGCTCATGGAACGGCGGTTGCCCTTTGTCGATGTCAAAACAGGGAAAGTATTCTCGAAATGACCGGCAGTGTTCATCTGGGAGATAATCCCGAAGCTCTGGGCGGCATCACGGAAAGACGCTGAGAAAGTCCTGCCTTCGCTCTTCGGGTTCGACAGGAAGTACATGATTGTATTGTCATCAATCTTCCGGGCGGTATAGTCAATCCCTTCAGGGAGAATCACTTCGGGTTCAATTCCATACTCGCTTAAGTCCGGCTTGGTGTAGACCGAATCGATAATGACTACACCCTGAGCCTTCAACTCATCTATCCGACGGCGCACTTTGTCGGAAACAACCTTCTGAGGAACAACCAACACTCGGTATTTAAAGTCCTTTCCCGACAACAGAAAGTCCGGATTTACACAATCATAGTGATACCCGTGGAGTGGATTCGTCCATCCGTCGAGTGAGAAAATGTTAGCCGAATGAGTCACGCCGACCGGTGATTCCACCATCGGTTGCCCCACATTGGCAAGCCGTTTCTTCTCCGACTCGACACGTTCCTGCCCGAACAAGCCCGGCAACAGCGGCACAAGCTTATCCGGAGTGAGTGCTCTTGAAGGTATGCCTTCGCCTGTAAATACCGCAATATCGGCTATAGGAGAGCCTTTCTGCAGCTCAGTCTGACAATGAGTGGCATACTCCACGAGTCCACGGGCTTCCCGATACCACGTGTTGTCACGCTGGAAGAAGAGCCCGATACCGTCGAGTGTCATTCCAGGACGGCGGTCCATCCACGGATTGTGGGCGTTGACGTGGAAGAAAAGACGGTTCATTCCGAGGCAGAAATTACGGTCGAGAAGCGGCTTTATCATCATCGGTGTCTCGTCCCAGGTGCCCCGAACCTCAGTGAAACCTTCCGCCTGAACGATGTTCTTGCCATAGATGTGGGCTCCGCTGACGGCATCGAGCATGTCGTTAGGCTTGTCGTGAGTAGGCGAATTGAGCCAGAACTCACCCATAGGAAGGTCGGAACTCTTGTAATGCTCTATCCCGTCGGCAGGGAAAGTAGGCGCAATGCTCTCATGGGAGATGAGCATTCCGTGGTCGTGACCAACCTTCTGAACGGTCGCGAAGAACTTGTCATTGACCAATTCGTTGATTGTCAAGCGGACATCACGGAGCACCTGCTCTGTCTTTCGAGCCGATTCCAACGGATAACCGCACATCACCTGCATGTAAGGAAGTAGGTCGTAGCCCCGCCGTTGCTTGAATTCCTGGGCAAAGTTCTCGCCCCAATTCTGTGAGCCACACTCCCAGGAATCGACGTGGAGATACTTTACAACAGAGCTGTGAGGACGTGAGAGGAACTTAAGGAACCAGCCGTTGAGAAGCTTTTGGGTAGTCGACGAAGAGAACTTGTCGACCTCCAAGCCTTTTCCACCGCCTGCCGTTGCATTCATCTGACCGGTGGAAGTGTGCCCAATGCGTAGGATTCTAAAACCCACCACCTTGCCCCCTCCCGTGCTGAAGTGGGATGAAATGTTCTGCGCCTGGCGCGTTTCGCTGAGAGAGGATTGGCAAGATGAAGAGTCTGCATCTATCCGCCACACATAAGCGGCTTTCCCTTCATAGTTGTCGATGCGCTCTTCATTGGAAAGAGTGATGTTGCGAAGCTTCAAGAGAGCCTTCCATTTGGCTGCGTCAAGGTCCTCGCTGCCCGGCTCTGTGCCGTCGGGCGTCCATGAAAAGCGGAAGAAACGGGCGGTGGTGGAGGGCAGGAAATAGGTGTAACCATAGCCGGTGTTCTGCCATCCCTGCCTTGGCGGTACCAGTTGTCGAACCTTCCGGTAAGTCTTGCCGTCATTGCTTGCCTCGACAAGAAGGCGTTCCGACTGAACGTTGTTGCCCTCCGGCTCGATGTACATACTGCGGACGGTCACCGGTTTGGCAAACGAATAAGTTATTGTAGCCGGTGTTGAGGCTAGCCAATAGCCCTTGTTCGTGCTGATATTGTCGGAGAGAACAACCTTGGCAGGCTTCCACTTGTGTGGAATCTCCTTGCAGGGAATGGCAATTGTGGTAATGTCTTCATAATAGCCGTTATAGCTTTCGGGCTGGCGGACGGGGAAAGCAGAGAGCTTCTTTCCGCTCTTAAGGAACTTGCTGAGAGCCACTTGTGAGACTATCGTATCGCTCCAGACAACCTTCTGCATGCTTTCGGCGGGCGTGATGGTAGGGAATCCGGCAAGTGCAAAGCCATCGCAGACGTGGATTCCCATCTGTAAACCGAGAGAGTCGGCTTGCTGGAAGGCATAGTCGACCATGTTCCAGAACTCCGGAGTGAGCTGGTCGGCAGTGCCTTTGAACTCCGGCTTGTCCTTCGACGAGCGGATAGGCATGAGGTAACAGCCGCCAAGTCCGATGTCCTTCATGCCACAGAGGTCGGCGTGGATGCCGGGTTTAGATACTGCTCCGTACATCCAGTACCAGAAGGTGAAGGGACGACAAAAAACTGAATCCCCACCAAGCGAAGGTGAATCCCCACCAAGCCTCCCCAAAGGGGAGGATGTTTGAACACCGAACGCCTTTGAGAGTGGTAATGAAATGAGAAATAGTAACGCTATAAAGAACTTCTTCTTAATGCCATTCATAATGTCAGAACTTTAGCGTTACACTGATTGTTTGCGGACCGCTGACCCATTTTGGCTGAGCCGACGGACCATTGAGGTCGGTGGTGTTGACCTTGTTGCGGACGGCAGGAATGACTCGAAGGATAGAGATACCCGTCTCGGGGAGCTCATAGAGAATGTGGTCACGACCGTCTCGGGGCTGATATACACCCACAAAGTCACGTCCGCTGTCGATGTCCTCAAGGCAAATCTTGCCCTCGGTGGTCTGCAGCTGCATCCAGTCGACGCCCGCAAAGTAGCCCTTGAACTCCGGGTAATCCCAGCTCTCGCCGGGTATTGGGTCGTTATACTTATTGTTCCAATAGCCATACTGCGGTCCCTGCATGCGGTTCTGCCATACACGGTAAGGACCATTGCCGACCCACGACTTCGAAAGGACTTTCTCTTCAGGATAATCAAAGCAAATACCCATCAGGTCGACAACGCCTCCAAAGTGGTAGGCAACGTCCACCTTGACAGAGCCGTCATTGTTGAAAGTCCAGTTGACGCTGTCGATAGAGCCATTGACATACTTCGCCGTGAGCACATTACCGTCGTGACTGAAACCGCCGAAGGTGCCATAATCCTTATATAATGTGTACTGGGTCTTCTTCTTCTCGGCGTCCTTGTCGTCGTGATTGTAGAACTGGTCGAAGCTACGGTCGCTCCGGCGGGCTGCCACGAAACGTGGTCCATTGCCGAAGGAGAAGGTCTTTCCGCCGACAGAAACGTTCTTAAGCAATCCCGTCTCGGTGGAGAATGAATAAGAAGTGCTGCCCACTTTCACGCTGGCAACGCCCTGTCCGTCAGCCTCACTGAACTTAATGTCATTGGCAGGCGTCTGCTTTTGCGCATGAGGCTCTGTGCTGACGAACGGCCAACTCCATGTCATTATCTTCTTTCCGAAGGCATCCGTGCAAGTCAGCTCAACCGAATTGGTCTGCTCCGGTACATCAGGAATTCTCAGAATGCCCTCACATCCTGGCTTCACGTCAGGCGAACTGATGCGTCCCTCCTTCAAAACCGTCACCTTGCTGCCGCCTTCCTCAGGCATCTTCAGACAGCGATAGGCGAATGAGCACTTATTTAGATTGGTGTAGTTGTATTTGTTTTCGGCATCCAGGACAATACTATTGTCATTGTCATTAGCCTGAACGCACTTGTTGTTGCCTACCTCCTGGAAGCTGGCGTCACCGAACTGAACCGGGCACCACACCTCTTTTATAGTATAGTACGACCCTTCTTTCTCGAAATGCGGTCCCACAATACCGTCGGCTCCGAAGTTGCCCATGCAGTCGACAATGCCTCCCTTGTCAGTGCGGACAACGCCCTCGTCGGCCAAATCCCAAAGGAATCCACCGGCGCAGCGTGGGTTCGACATCATCATCTTCCAGTAGTCGGCAAGTCCGGCACCGTGTCCGCCGTCATAAAGACCATGCAGGAACTCCGTCGGCATGAATATCTCAGGCTCACGCATATACTCCTCCGTCTCGCCGTAAGAGCGGTAGTGCTTCGTCTCGAAGCCGTTGCGGTTAGCCCACGGATAGAGAACGACACGGTTCTGAATGTCATACTTATGGAAGAACGGCTCCAACTCATAGTTGAATCCACCCTCATTTCCATTTGTCCAGAATATAATCGACGGGTGGTTGACATCACGAGTGACCATCTCTTCGACGAGCTTTTCGCCGACGATAGTCTCATGAGCCCAGTGCCAGCCGCTCAGTTCGCAGTCGACATACAGTCCCAGCGAGTCGCAGGCATCGAGGAATTCCGGGTCGGCAGGGTAGTGGGAGAGACGCACCGCATTCATGTTCATCGACTTGATGAGCTCTACATCCTCGATACACTTCGCCGGACTGAGAGTCCTTCCGCTCTCCGGACGGAACGAATGGCGGTTCACTCCCTTGACGATAATCTTCGTTCCGTTGACGTAAATGCCATCCGACTTACGGTATTCGATTGTCCGGAAGCCGAACTTCTGATGCTCACGGTGGAGCACCTTGCCGTTCTTGTCGAGCAATTCGAACACAGCCTCATATCTGTTTGGGGTCTCGGCAGTCCACAATAGCGGGTTCTTCACCGTGAAATCGACGTGAGCCACATCGCTGTTGCGGCAGTCGGTGGTCGTCGAACCGATACTCTTCCCGCTCAAATCCTTGATAGTCGTGCGCACCTTTGCCCCCTCGATGGCACGGTTTAGGAAACAGTCGGCACGGAACCGTCCGTCCATTCCCGCGTCGATAGCCACACGGTTGATGTTCAGCGCAGGCTTGGCGACAACGAATACCGGGCGGATAATACCGCCGAAGTTCCAGTAGTCGGCACGCCGCTCAGCCATATTCACCTGGTCGTTGGCACTCTCCTTGCTCACCTCGACCTCCAGGACATTCTTCGTCTTGCCGAAGTTTATGCGGTCGCTGACGTCGAAGATGAACCGGTAGAAGCCTCCCTGGTGCTTGCCCGAGCCTGCCTTTCGCCCGTTGATGGTGACCTTGGCGTCAGTCATCACAGCCTCGAAGACAAGCTCTATCTGGCGGTTACGCCATGCCTCAGGCAGTGTGAACTCATACTTGTAGAGTCCTTTCTCATTGGCAATGCCCGGCGGATTCTTTATGCCATAGAACCTCATGCCGTACTGATAGGTGCCAAAGCCCTGCAACTCCCAGCATGACGGCACACCGATAGTTGTCCACTTGCCCGAGTTCTGACCACCCGTGCAGTAGAATTGCCATTGAACCATGTCGTCACAACCATGTCCCGAAAGGTATTGGCGGTGGGTTTCAACATTCTCCTGTGCCATCAGAGGCAGAGTAAGCATGCAAAGAGCAACTGCTATATTTCTGAATTTTATCATCTTTCCAGTAATTAGATTTATGTTAATATATGACGAACTAATCGCTTTTTTGTCGTCAGTCTCTCTGCGCTATATACGCTTTTGGATTATAGAATGGCACATATTGCGTTTCGTCTGTCCGTCTTTTGCATTCCGTCGGACACCGAATTGCGTTGTAAACGGGTATCTTTTACGAATGTTTTTAATTTATTTTTCGATTAAAAATAATTTATTTTCAATCAGTTTTTAATTTATTTTTCTCTCTAAAAGATGCCCTTTTACAAAGTAAAAGACCATTTATTAACGTTTAATCTTGCGTCTTTTCGCTTTTAATTTCGTATTTTTGCAGTCGTGAACAGACTACCGTTGAAATTAATCCTGCTATTGCTTGCAATCCAGTTTGTGTTTTCCGATTGCAAGACAGTTACCGCGAAGGTCATCATCAAGGATGAGGCTATCGCCGACGGAGTCATTGTCAACCATTATACCGCTGCCGACGGACTTGCCAACGACATAGTAAACAGCGTGTTGCGGACGCAGGACGGATTTATGTGGTTTGGTACGTGGTATGGCTTGTGCCGCTTCGACGGAATGCATTTCCAGAACTTCACCGGTCTGTTCTCGCTCAATTCCGACCAGCCTCCACGCAAGGTTGAGACGATGGTTGAGGACGGCAACGGCAACATCTGGATAAAAACCCTCGACTGGCGGCTGTCTGTCCTGTTCAAGTGCGAGGACCGTTTCAAGGATGTCGAGAACGAGTTGAAACGGTATACAAGCAATCTTCAGATTATTAAGATTCAGTCCGATGGCGCTGGCAATGTGCTCTTGCTCACCAAGGACAAGAATCTGCTCATGGGTTCGACGACCAACGACGGCAGGGTAGTGTTCCGGTTGCTTGCCAGTTCACGCAATGCCATTGACAAGTCGAGCCTGAAACTGCGCCATAACCTCATCGACGTGCGCAATGGTTATGTCTCGTGGGTCGGTCGAAACTATAGTATTTTCACCATAAAACTGCCTTCCGGCAAGGCTCCCAAGGGCACGGAACTCAATAAGTACAAGCAGAGGCTCACGGCTCTTGCTGCCTCGGCAAACTCCTACCGCGACCGCTTCGGCACCGTTTGGACGCTGACCGACAAGGCGCTGACGGGATATAACGCCAAGACCGGCAACCGAACATCGTTCGATTTGTCGCTCTCGGGTGTGGTTACCCACCAGACTTTCTGCGAGAACAAAGGCTTCCTGTTTGTCCTGACGACAGCCGGTGAGGTGCTCAGGATAAAGACCCCGACGATGGAAGTCGCCAGTCTGTCGCACATCAGGGAACTCTCTGACGACAAGCAGGATACGCGTTTCATGGGTGTTTACCTTGACCCTAACGGCAATCTGTGGCTGACGACAGCCGGTTCCGGTGTCTATGAACTGATACTTCCGCCCAACCAGTTCCGGCTTATTACCCTTCCCGACGAGGGCAACAACGGTATCCGCTCGCTGTTCCAGTTGCCCGACGGTGATATTTGGGCTGGCTCGCGCGACAAGAACTTGTACATTTTCGACAGGAACGGACAACTGAAGTCCACCCTTTCATACGCCGATTATGGCATTGGCAGCGTCTATTTCATCATGGCTGACAGCCACGGACGACTCTGGCTTTCGACCAAGGGCGACGGACTGGTGCTTGCCACACGTGACGCTTCGAGCCCGTGCGGATGGCATTTCCGCCACTTCCGCCACGACAGCCATAACCCGTCGTCCATCAGTGGCAATAATGTCTATGTCACTTATGAGGACTCCCGCCATCATATCTGGGCTGGAACGCTCGACGGAGGACTGAACTTTCTGGCTGAGCGGGGCGACAGTGTCGTATTCTTCAACAAGCAGAACGGAATGATCCACTATCCCGATTACGGACTTTACATGGAGGTTCGCAATATGACCGAGGACAGAAACGGTCATCTGTGGGTGGGAACTATCGATGGATTGATGTCGCTCGATGTACGTTTCGGTGCGCCGAGGGATATTCGGTTCAGTACTTTCCGTGGCAAGTTGGGCAGTGTGCGTGCCAATACTGACATCTACACGCTGTACAAGGACCGTGACTCGAATATCTGGCTGTGTGCCTTCGGTGGTGGACTGAGCCGCATAACGGGGTTCGATGCCGACCGCCGTGTGCCTCTCTTCGAGGGTGTCGGCGAGCGTGAGGGACTGGAGAACGATGTCATTGTGTCGATAATCGAGGACGGCAAGGGTCAGCTGTGGCTCGCCGGGTCGCATGAGTTGTCGTGCTTTAACACCAGGGCGGGGCGTGTCAGAACTTTCGGAAGGGTCGACGGTCTGCCTGATGTCGAGATGGAGGAGGGCGCGGCTCTGCGCAACAGCAACGGCGAGTTGTGGATTGGCTGTAAGCAGGGCATTCTGACTTTCCGCCCCGACAAGCTCATGCAGTCGAGGGATACGTTCCCGGTTTACATCGTCGGATGCACGGTAAACAACGAGGATATTCGCAGTCTTGACAGTCCTGTCGCCGACCGCTCTATAACTTATGCCAAGGAGATTCGCCTTCGGCATGACCAGAATATGCTGACTCTGACGTTCGCCACTCTCAGCTACACGGGACAGGACAATATTATTTGCCGTCACCGTCTGGAGGGTTTCGACAAGGGATGGCACTATGACGGGCACGACCGGATGGCATCTTACTCGCAGGTTCCGCCGGGTAAGTACACATTCGTTGTCGAGGCGTTCGATTCGGCTAACCCCGATCACCCGAGCGTCCGGCGGTTGCAGGTGATAATCTCGCCGCCTTGGTGGCAGACGTGGTGGGCCTATACATTATATATATTGCTGGCTCTGGTTGCGGCTTACTTTATAATAAGGTATGTCCGGTATCAGATTCAACTGAAGAACGACTTGTATGTCCAGTCGAAGGTTGCCGAGTTCAAGCGCAATTTCACCATGGAACAGGAGGACAAGGCGTTCATGCAGAAAATAAACGGTATCGTTGAGGCTAACCTCACCAATGCCGACTTCGATATTGATGCCCTTGCCAGTGAACTGGGAATGAGCCGCAGCGCACTATTCAAGAAGATAAAAGGCATGACCGGCGAGTCGCCGTCCGAATTCATAAAGAACTACAAGCTTGCAAAGGCTGTCGAACTGCTTACGCACTCCGACAAGAGTATCACTGATGTGGCTTATGCCTCGGGATTCAGTGATGTAGGCTATTTCGGCAAATGCTTCAGGAAGAAATATGGTATGAGTCCGCGTGACTACAAAAACAATTCAAAAGAATAGCCAAAATTTCTAAATGAAAAGTGTTACAAGGGAGTGAACTGTTCGTCTTATTGATAAAAGTTAACTTTTACAAACATTTAGAAATTTTCAAAGCCAATGTCAGTCAGGACTGTAGCCAATATTGTCTTAATGATGTTGCTAGCGATGCCGGCTGTAGCACAACGCTATCACGTTGCGGCATGCGACTGGATGATGCTCAAGCGGCAGAAACTCGGTGAGTTTGCGCTTGCCCGTCAGCTCGGCGCCGATGGGGTCGAAATGGACATGGGACCGTTGGGCAAGCGTGTGCTCTTCGACAACCAGCTCCGTGATAGTGCGCAGGCGGCTAAGTTCCGCCACTATGCCGACAGCCTCGAGGTCAAAGTGCCGTCGGTGGCTATGAGCGGATTCTTCGCACAGAGTCTTATCAAGCGTGATAACTATCGTGACCTCATTGCCGATTGCTTCGACACAATGAGGAAATTCGGAAGCAAGGTGGCTTTCCTGCCACTGGGCGGTTGTGGCAACGGATGGAAAACTCCGGGTGCCGAGCACGACGAACTGGTCAAACGACTTAGGGTTATCGGCGGGATGGCTGAGAAGGAAGGCGTTGTCGTCGGCATTAGGACGGCTCTCGACGCGAAGGCGGACAAACGCCTGCTGAAGGAGATAGGTTCCGACGGAATTCGGATATATTACAACTTTCAGGATGCTGCCGACAATGGACGCGACATCTGCAAAGAGCTCAAGACGCTCGGTAAGGATCGCATAATCCAGATTCATGCGTCCAACACCGACGGTGTTCTTCTGCAAGACGATCCGGAGATTGACCTCCCGAAAATCAAGAAAACGCTCGACAAGATGGGGTGGAGCGGATGGCTGGTGGTAGAGCGCAGCCGCGACGCAAGCCGTGTCCGTGACGTCAAGTACAACTTCGGTCACAACATCGCCTACCTCAAGCAGGTTTTTCAAAAGTAAAAAAGTAAAAGGGTAAAAGCGCCCTCCAGCAGTAACCCCACTGTCCTCCGGAAGTACTCCCTTCCCCTGCCCGTTGCGTTTGCCGTTGCTTAGCAACGGCTCCCCGCCCTCCACCGAACACAAAAATATTAATCTCAAAAACCAATAAACTATAAACTAATAAATTATGAAAAAAAACCAATTCTCTCCACGACGTGCCATCAGCGCCCTGGCTTTTGTAGCTCTGGCAGCACTGACACTGGCATCGTGTGCCGTTGATGGCTATGACGACGAGTCATTCAGTGGTGGCGTTTCAGGGCAAACCCTCAACTCGCCGGCTGCCGACTCCATCGTCTTTACTGCCAATGCCGACGGCTCGAAGACCACAATCACGTGGCCGGTGGTTTTAGGAGCTAGCGGTTATCGTTGCTCTGTCTACAATGTCAATGACGAGCAGAATCCAGTTGCCATTATCGCCGACACACTTGTCGATGGAACATCACTTGTTGTGCCGCGCTCGGAGGACACCAATTATTCGTTCTCTATTCAGACTATCGGCAACGCACAACTGAACAATGCAGATGCCGCTAACGCTACAGTGGCATCATTCTCATCTTATCTGCCGGGATTCGCAACAATTCCTGACGGTGCCGACATAGCTGAATGGCTCTCTCAGAATGCCATTCCTGAGGACTCTGGCGAGATTGCCCTTGACCTTGTGCCGGGGGGACATTATACATTGAACGCCAATGCGGAGTTCGGCAACGCTCCTGTTACCCTCCGTACTGCCAGTGAGAACCGTGCCACCATCACCGTTGGCGAGGACGCCAGCTTCGTTATCAAAGCAGGATTCCGTCTTAAGAACCTTGTCATCGACGCTGCAGCTTGCACCAATCCGCTCATCCTTATGAACAAGGAGCCGAACCCGGCAACACTCGACATCCGTCCGGCTGCTACTTCTAAGGGCTATTATTTCATCGAAGACCCGGTTGTGATTGTCAATACTCTCATTGACAACCTCCCTGATGAGGTCATCAATGACAACAAGACACAGTATGTGCTCAGCACATTCCTTGTTGACAACAGTATCATCCACTTCAACACTGCTACCGGTCACAGCAGCAATGGCTCTTACTTCAACTTCTATGACCAGAACGGTGGTATCAACCAGCTCACTCTCCGCAACTCAACTCTGTATAACTCGAGCGACAAGCAGATGCGCTACATCATCCGTTATTCCAACGGTTATCGTCCTGCACGTGCCGGTTATGACAATATGGGAGTCACTTTCGACCATACTACATTATATAATCTTGTTCCGACAGGACAGAGTGCCAACTACGGTGGTGTCCGAGGAGCCGGAAAGTCTTGCACAATCACGCTCGACCACAACATTGTTGTCAACACAAGCCATAACCAGTTCGTCCGTCGTCTGCTTGGAGGTGACCCATGGACAGGCGATGTCGAAAAGGCATTCAACTCGAATACGTATGTCTACGATGGTCAGGACGCATGGACAATGCCTGATCCTAATGATGTTTCGACATGGACCGGCGAGATAAGCTACGACCAGTCAGGTACTATTATCTCAGGTGATCCGGGCTTCGCTGATGCCGACAAGGGTGACTTTACCGTCAGCTCAGGCGCTCAGATTGCTGCAAAAAGCGGCGATCCACGTTGGCTTAAATAAAAACTAACCTACTAAACGAAAGAATAATGAAGAACTATAAGATAAAGACACTGCTCCTCGGACTGTTCATGGTCGTCTTCTCTTCAGCATTCGCGCAGAAGACTATCACGGGAAGTATACAGGATGGCGAGACCAGTGAACCGATTATCGGAGCTACAATACAGGTCGCCGGAACAGGAGCCGGTGCCGTCTCCGATTTGGACGGAAACTTCGCAGTGCAGCTTCCGAACGGAAAGAACACACTGACTATATCGTATGTCGGCTATAAAACACAGACGGTGAAGGTTGAAGGACGCATGTCTCACCTGAATATCCGCATGCAAGTCAACAACAATGACCTCGACGAAGTTGTCGTTGTGGGTTATGGTACACAGAAGAAGGCTCACCTCACAGGTTCTGTCGAGAACATTCCTGTCGAGGATATACAGGATATTTCATCCGGAAACCTTGCTTCTACACTCTCCGGACTGGTCAACGGTCTTAACGTTTCGGGTGGTGATGCACAGCCGGGTGAGGCTGCTACCATCACGGTTCGTAACGCCAATACCCTCGGCGACATCGGTTCTACAGTACAGCAGCCTCTGTTCGTCATCGACGGATATATCTATCCTAACGACATGAAGGTTGGAAACGTATCACAGAACCTCGGCGCCCAGGCTTTCAACAACCTCGACCCAGCCGAGATTGAAAGCATTTCCGTACTGAAGGATGCATCGGCTGCCGTCTATGGAGCACGTGCCGCTAACGGTGTTATACTTGTTACAACAAAGAAGGGTAAGGTTGGAAAGCCTACCATCAGCTATAGCGGACAGTTCGGTTGGACAGACGCTGTTGCAACACCGAAGATGCTTTCGGCTTACAACTACGGTCGTCTGTACAACGAGATAGCTGCCAGCGATCCTCTGAATACAACCCTCAACCATACAACCGGGCTGTTCCAGGCTGACGAACTGGAAGCAATGAAGAGCTTGCACAATGACTTGCTCGACAAATACTGGAAGACAGGATTCACTCAAAAGCACAGCGTCAACATCAGCGGAGCTTCCGATCGTGTGAACTACTTTGCCGGAATCGGCTACTTCGACCAGGACGGTAACCTCGGACGCCTTGATTACAACCGTTGGAACTACCGTGCAGGAGTCGACGTAAAGATCTCTAAGTGGTTGGGCGCCGGCTTGACTATCAGCGGCGACTATGGCAAGCGCAACACTGGCAACGTACGTGTCGGTGGCTCAAGCAACCAGAAGCAGTACAACCTTCTGCTTACCCGTCCATACTATCTGCCGGAATATATCGGCGAAGACGACCAGTATGCTATTCTGAACTATGGTCCTACAAACGCTGAGGACAACCAGAACCAGCGTTACAACTACGACTTGCTTATCAACAACGGCGACTATTCTAAGTCAATGACATCGAACCTCAACATTGGTGCGAATGTCAACTACGACTTCGGATGGAGCAAGATCCTCAAAGGATTGAAGGTAAGCTTCCAGTACAGTAAGAGTATAGATACAGACAAGGGCAATGAGTACGGCTCAAACTTCACCATATATAATATGCAGAAGCGTTACGGCTCAGGCTCACACCTCTATGCTCCTATTAACGGAAGCGACGACTACTCGCTTTGGGATGGGTCAAACCTTGTAGCCCACAAGTATGACAATGGCAACTACCTTGCCCGCTCCGATGTCCGTACTGATAACTATCAGATGAACTTTACCATCAACTACGCCCGTGACTTTGGACTCCACAACGTTCAGGCTCTGTTCTCTATCGAGAAGAGCGAGGCTGAGAGTGAGTACCAGCGCGGCACAGTTACCGACCCATACGAGTTTACAACAGGACAGTCGAACTCTACTAACGACGGAACACAGACTGTGGTCTTCACCCGTGCAGAGAGCGGAACACTGTCATACATCGGTCGTATCAACTACAACTATGCCGGCAAGTACCTCTTCGAGTTCCTTATGCGTGCCGATGCTTCACAAAAGTTTGCCCCTGAAAACAAGTGGGGCTACTTCCCGGCAGTATCCCTCGGTTGGATAGCATCAGAGGAAAAGTGGTGGAAGAAGGCTCTGCCTTGGTGGAACTTCATGAAACTCCGTGCAAGCTTTGGTGTTACCGGACGTGACAACACAACCCCGTTCCAGTGGATGCAGGTCTATGCTCAGGACAAGAACCGTGGTGTTCTCTTCGGCGACGCCTCCCAGGGCTCAGGCAACCGTATCACTATCAACAAGAACAACTCAGCCGTCAACCGCGACATAACATGGGATAAGTCATACAAGTTCAACTTCGGTATCGACAACCGCTTCCTCAACAACCGTCTGAGTGTAGGTCTCGACCTCTACCGTGAGTGGAACCGCGACATGCTCATCAACCTCTTGCAGGACGTTCCTTCTACCGTAGGAACACAGTCGGCAGCCTCTAACCTCGGCGAAATCGACAACTGGGGATGGGAGCTCTCACTCGGATGGCGTGATAAGATCGGTCAGGACTTCAAGTATCATGTAGACATCAACACCGGCTATTCCGACAACAAGGTGCTGAATATGAGCTTCAATCCAAACTACATGTACCGCCAGATTCAGAAGAACGGACGTACCGACATCGGTACATGGGGCATGCAGTGCATCGGAATGTTCCGTTCGTTCCAGGACATCGACGAATACTTCGAGAAATACCATATCACATCATACATGGGCATGAGCAAAGACCAGGTTCGTCCGGGTATGCTTATCTACAAGGATGTCCGTGGCGCTCAGCACACTGATGAGAATGGAAAAGTCTACTATGACGGCCCTGACGGAATCGTCGACCGTGACAACGACCAGGTACAGCTCGGACACCGTGGCAACATCTACGGCTTCACACTCAACGCCGGTGGCTCTTGGAAGGGACTCTCATTCCAGCTGCAGTTCGGAGCACACTGGGGCGGCTATACAACCGTACCTTCACAGGCTCTCACCGCCAGCGAGATTGAGTACACCAACATGCCGTCATTCTGGAACCCAGACAAGGTCTTCGTCTACAACGACATCTATGACGGAAGTGGAAACCTCGTACAGGCTGCCAACCGCCAGGGCGCTCTGCCTAACCCGGCTTACTCTATCAACAACGTCGCTTCAAGCTTCTGGCGCATCAGCGCAGCCCAGGTCACCCTCAACCGTCTGACCATTGCTTACTCTCTGCCGAAGGCTTGGCTCAACGCACTGAAGATAGGTGTCCAGAATGTCCGTCTCAACCTTACAGGTCAGAACCTCATCAACTTCTACAACCCGTATCCAGACGACTTCTACAGCGCATTTGCCGGAACATACGGCAACTATCCAAACCTGCGCAAGTGGACACTTGGTGTAAACGTTAGCTTCTAAAGGCAAGCAAACATTAAACTCATAAATTCAAAACGACAATGAAAGCAATAAAATATCTGACGTTGGGCTTTGCCGGCATGATGGCTCTTGCCTCATGCAGCGACAAGTTCATCGACGAGAAGAAGAACTTCGACAACGTCAATACCGATATATATAATTATGAGAGCGGTATCAACGGACGTCTGAACGACATCTACGCATGGTCTCTTCCTGATGTCAACGTCCAGGATGTACAGCGCTGGAAGTCCCCTTCGGAAGGAACAAACGATATGATAGGCAAGTCGACCGAGGAGTACTCAGGCTTCTCCGACTTCCTTGACCCGCAGAAAAACCTTACATCGACAGTCGGTGCTAACGCAGTGCCTGACTTCTTCATGGGCGATAAGGGTAACATTCAGGCAAGTGTCTATGGCCGTATCCGCAATATCAATGACTTCATTTCAAACGTACAGAGCCACTCAGCCAGCGACGAAGTTAAGCAAAAGGCACTTGGACAGGCTTACTTCTTCCGCGCTTGGTGCTACTATCTGTTGATGAAATGGTACGGAGGCGTGCCACTCGTCAGTGAGGTTCAGGAGCCGGTACCATCTAGTTTCACTCCTCGTGCGTCAGCCCGTGAAACCAAGAACTTCATCCTTGCCGACCTCGACGAGTCAGCCCGCCTGCTTGCCCCTTACACCATGAATGGCGGATGGGGCGGCGGCAACTTCGGTCGTGTCACCACCGGAACAGCCCTTGCACTCAAGGGACGTGTGCTTCTGTTATGGGCCAGCCCTCTCTTCAACCGTGCCAATGAGCAGAGCCGTTGGACAGAGGCTTACCAGACAATGCGTGCCGAGAAAGACTCTATCGACGCTTGCGGCTATCACCTCTATCAGACCGGCAACAACGTCAATGGTTCCGACTTCGCCCAGATGTTCCTTCAGTCGAGCACCAACCCTGAGGCTGTCTTCGTCACATTATATAATAATATAGCAGGTGACGACCTCGACAATCAGAAGAACAACTCATGGGAGCGCTGGATCCGCCCGAAAAACGCCACAGGCTCTGGTCTCAATGCCTCGGCAATGCTCGTCGACATCTTCCCAATGTCCGACGGTAAGATTCCGGCAGGTACAGGAACATACACCAAGTTGCAGACTTCTGACTCAACCTACGATGCCAGTCTGCCGTTCATGAACCGTGACCCACGATTCTATCGCACATTCGCCTTCCCAGGCTTCCGTTGGGCTTACAATGGTAACGCCTCTGAGGCAAACTCTCTGTATCCTAGCGACGGAGCAAACTATGTTCTCTGGAACTATTGCTGGTATACCGACGCAACCGGAAACAACGACCCTGAGGCAACCAACAACTACTTTGCCGACGGACTTCTCAACTCTGGCAAAACGGGCGTTTATGTCCGTAAGAAGAGCGATGACCTCGACGTCAATGCCTCTCCACTGTACACTTGGCAGGCAACTGCCGCCAACGGTGGCTTCTCTTATAGCGGAGCCCAGTGCATAGAGATTCGTTATGCTGAGGTTCTTCTCAATCTTGCCGAGGCAGCTTGCGGTGCCGGACAGATGGGCGAGGCTGTCAGCCTGCTCCAGCAGATCCGTGCACGTGCCGGATATACTGCCGCCAACAACTATGGTCTGCCTACCAACCTTACCGGCGACCAGGCAGCCTGCATGAGCGCAATCCTCTATGAGCGTCAGATTGAGTTCGCTTACGAGGGCAAGCGTATGGACGACATGCGCCGTTGGATGCTCTATGACGGTGGTGCAACTCAGCCTGAGGGCGCACCTGCCGACTGGACTCTCACCGGATGGAACGGCAACACCTGCACATGGCTCGGCGTAAAACCTCTCAACGGTCAGCGTCGTGAGAATATGGTATTCCGTGTAGCCGACAGCTTCGGTACTGGTGGAACAACCGCTGACACCGACCCGCTGAAGAATGTTGCTCGTCCTGACGGAGTAGACCTCCGTCTCACCGGCAATCAGCTGAAGGCTCAGATGGACAATCTCGCAGCATGGTATCGCACTCATCTTGTCCGCCAGACAAAGAAGGGTGACTCCTACGACCAGAACCATATCTCTGAGTATATCAACTTCCGTCCGAAGTATTACTTCCTCGGATTCTCTCAGGGTGTAAGCTCAGCCAATGCAAATCTGCCTCAGACTTGCGGTTGGGTTGACTACAATACCGGTTCTCTCGGAACCTTCGATCCACTTGCCAACTAGTAGTTGCGGCGGTCTCCGAACCGCCGACTTCTATAATCTAACGAATTCTTAATCGACGGTTCAGAGACCGTCGCCACAATAAAAAGTCCCGCGAAGCAATTCACGGGACTTTTTTTTAAAAACAAAGAAATACATTTTGGACGATTTCGTATAGTCATAAAATTTTAATTTGTGGATGAACCGCTTGTAATTCATGCCGAATTGGTTTGTAAAACGGTATCTTTTAGCTTCTAATCGGGTATCTTTTACATCGTAATCGGACATCTTTTAGAACGTAAATAATACCCAATTAGAAACTGATTGATTATCAGTTAGTTGCAAATACGCCTCTTCTTGCTTTTCCCGCTGATATTTTTTTGACTTTAATAAGTTGACTTTATCCTGCTCTATATAGGTGCGGCGAACTCCGATTCGCCGAAAGGAAGTAGATATTCTTAGGCAATCGACGGTTCGGAGACCGTCGCACCTACTGAAATTATAAAACCATAAAATTGCTTAAAATTTTGGATTATCTGAAATTATGCTGTACCTTTGGTGACAAAACAAACTAAAGTACGTCTTACTAGAAAGATAACTACTTCAAAATTAATTAGAATACAACTTAAAATTCACAAGCTTATGAAAAAGATTTTTACTCTAGCAGCTATCGCTATGATAGCCCTTGGTGCTAACGCTCAGACAGAGTCATGGAACGCTGTCTCTGCCGACGGTACTCTCGATGCCGCCTTTGGTTCAGCCGACGCATGGAACGCTGATTTCACAGTTTCTCCAACAACTAACGTTACACTGCGTTTCGTTGCAGGTCAGGCTCCTCTGGAGACAACAACACCGAATCTTAATTCTTCTAACTGGGATGTACTCGGTGCTCCGGAGTATAGAGTTGAGAATCTTCACATCGATAAGAAGGATGCTGATGGCAATGAGATTGGTTCCGATTTCAAGGCTGTTCACGGACAGGGTGTTCCTGCAGCTAGCTTCATTGGTGAGGCCGAGATGAAGGATGGCGAGCCAAAGACCGACGATAACGGCAACCCTCTCTACTATGTTCCACAGCGCGAGAGCGACGGTACAAGTGGCGGATACATCTACTATGAGCCGGACGGTTCAAAGGGTGTACCTAGCGTAGGTTTCTTCTTCGATGTTACTCCTAAGGTATCCGGCCAGATGAAGGTCGCTTTCTGGGCTAACAAGGGTGGTGGTCGTTCACTCTACATCGTTAAGATGTCTACCGGTAAGGCTCTGAACCCATTCGGCGATGCTCCTGAGTATCATGCTGAGGGCTATGTCCAGAACTACCGTGACGCTGACGGCAGCCTCCACTACTGGGACAACCTTCCTATCGACTCAACTTACCAGATCGCTACATTCAACGGCGAGACCGGTGACTCTACTCTCAATGAGGAGACCGGCAAGATGGAGCCTGTTGTATTCAACGCTCAGAACCAGCGTAAGGCAGGTTACCTCTTCTTCAATGTTGATGCCAACGAGACATACCGTATCCTCGGTCGTAACTGGCAGGTCGGTTTCCAGGGCTATGAGTTCACTCCTGGTGGCACATCAGGTATCGCTACCATCAGCCAGGACAAGAAGTTCGATGTCAATGCTCCTGTTTACAACCTCGCAGGTCAGCGTGTAACAAAGTCTTACCGCGGTGTTGTTATTCAGAACGGAAAGAAATTTTATCAGAAAGGTGCTTAACGGCAACATAGTAAGATAAAGATTAGGTGTTCATGGGAGGACTGTCCTTTGTGGGGAGTCCTCCCTTTTGCTTTTTAAGTCTTTTGCTGCTAACAAAACCTGCTATTATTCGTCTTATTGATAGATAAAATATAAATGCACTAAAGTTTCCCACTTGTTCAAAATGCCCATAAACAAGGGGTTTCTGAAAAGTTCAAATAGCAGGATGCCCATAAACAAAGTAGTATTCTATTGCTCATAAAAAGTTTTTTGAAAAGTTAAAGATGCGCATACCCTTTGGGAAAGCCTTTTTATAAAGGGGTTCTCCAAGTGGGAAACTTTAGTGCATTTATAATAAACAAATGAAAAAGACACTAATTCTTTTAGCATTGTTCTCGACATCGATGGCAACATTCGCCCAGAAGATTGACTTCGATATGACCAACCGCCAGTCGTCGGAGGTCACCGAGGACGGTTATGTCGCATGGCCTGTAGTCCAGGGCGCCAGCGACTCAAAGACTATCGACGGTGTAACGTTCACCGTCGCAGCTGCAGGCGATGCCAACCAGCTTCGTGCGCAGTGGAGCAAGAACGATGTCAAGTCGGGCAAGGCAAACCTGAAGCTTATCGGTGATGGTGTTGCCGCTTTCATTGCCGACGACGATAACAACACACCTATCTTGACAGACAGAGGCGTGTCTATCAGCGTAACTATCTCCGGTCTGTCGGCTGGTACTCACACTATCCAGGCTTATCATAACGGTGTCAACGGATTCAAGAACCTTGCGCCAATCAGTGTAAGCCTTAACGGAACAGTCGTTGAGGACAGAGTCCAGCAGTCGGCTAACGCCCAGACTGTCGGTGATGCCGGAATGAGCTACGTTACAGCCAATGTTGCCGCCGGTCAGGACATCACTCTGACATATACCAGCTTCCTTGAGGCTGGAAAGACTTACGACTGCACGAATGTTTATCTCAACGGACTTATCCTCGACGAGGTGAACACATCGCTGCAGGCTTCGACTCCTAATCCTATCGACAAGGACTTCCACTTCAATGCCGATGAGGGTACAGCCACACTGACTTGGACTGCAGCTGCCGGAGCAACAAAGCATCATGTCTGGTTCGGTACCGACTCGCTTGCTCTCAATGAGGTTGCTGTCGTTACCGATACAGCATACACTGTCGACAACCTAAGCCATAAGCTGACTTACTACTGGCGTGTCGATGAGGAGATTAACGGACAGACCTACGCCGGTGCTCTCTGGTCGTTCCGTCCGCGCCACCTTGCTTTCCCCGGTGCCGAAGGCTGGGGTAAATGGGCTATAGGCGGACGTAACGGTTCTGTCTATCATGTAACCACACTTGAGGACAACGGCGACGACGAGAATCCTATTGAGGGCTCGCTCCGCTATGGCATAAAGAAAGTCAGCGGTCCGCGCACCATTGTCTTCGATGTCAGTGGTATAATCAAACTGAAGAGCCGTCTGACATGTTCCGACAAGTATGTCACCATCGCCGGACAGACAGCTCCGGGTAAGGGTGTTATGCTCGCTGTAAGTCCGTTCGGAATGGCTAGCGACGGTATCACCCGTTTCCTCCGCATGGGTCTCGGTCATAAGAAGCTCGTCAACGGCGTTATTCCTGGCTCAAGAAACGGCGAGAGCTATGGCGCTGAGGCTGGCACATCCGACGAGACTACTGTCAACGGACTCGACGGTATGGGTATGGCCGGCAACGACCATTCTATTATGGACCACTGCTCTATCATGTGGACCATCGATGAGGCTTTCTCTTCACGTAACGCCCACAGCCTGACTCTTCAGCGCACACTTATCAGCGAGGCTCTCAACCAGGCTGGTCACCCTAACTATAGCGAAGGCACACGTCATGGCTATGCTGCTACCATCGGCGGTGGCGAGATGTCGGCTGCTCTGAGCGTTGGCTCTTACCATCACAACCTCCTTGTCGACAATGAAGGCCGTAACTGGAGTATCAGTGGCGGACTCGATGGCGCCGGATATTATGATGGTCATCATGATGTATTTAATAATGTAGTATACAACTGGGGCGGTCGTGCTACCGATGGCGGTACTCACCAGATGAACTTCGTAGGCAACTACTACAAGATGGGTCCTGCTACAACCCAGACAAAGCTCCTCCGTCTGCAGATTGAGGGCACAGGTAAGGGCTCGCAGGCTGCTTATGTCAGCGGAAACATCCGTCAGGCTAGGAACAATGGCGCTCTGACTCAGGACAAGAGGGGTGATACTTATCAGTATGAGCTCTCTAATGGTCAGAAGCTCGATTGGGAGCCGTTCGTTTCTCAGCCGTTCTTCGAAAGTCAGGCAACAGTCGAGAGTGCCCGTGCGGCTTACAAGAATGTTCTTAGTGATGTCGGCGCTAACGAGCCGTTCTTCATGAATCATGATGTACGTATGGTCACTGAGACTATCAATGGCACAACATCAACTAAGGGTAGCCGCTCCGGCAAGGCTGGTCTTATCGACTCTGAAACCGATAATGGCTGTGAGGGCTTCGATGGTCTTGGTCTTACTGAGGAGCATCGTGATTCCAACTGGGATACCGACCAGGATGGTATGCCGGACTGGTGGGAGAAGGCTGTAGGCACAGACCCTAATACTGCCGACAACAACGGCGATGCCGACGGCGACGGATTCACCAACCTTGAGAACTATCTGAACTGGATGGCTTGCCCGCACTTCGAGATTGCCGGCGACAAGACTGTCGACATCGATATGAAGGAGTATTTCCGTGGCTACACCAACAACCCGACATTCTCTATCGCGGCTACCGATGGCGTTTCCGTTAAGGATAACGGCAATGGCAAGTATACATTCTCGAAGGCTGCCAACGCTGCAGTGCCATTGGTATCGGTCAACGTTACAGCTACTGATGCCGACAATGTAGGTTCTTACACCCGTACTTTCAACTTCTATATCTCGGATGTCGTATCTACAGGCGTCAACGGTATTGTCAACAACGTAAAGCCTAACCGCTATGAGATTTACAACCTCGCCGGTATGAAGGTAGCCGAAGGCAAGCTGCCTAAGTCACAGCTTCGTGGCACGTATATCGTCAAGGGAATGCGTGGTGCACAGACCGTTAAGACTTATAAAGTTGTTCTGAATTAATATGTAAGTGGTGAGGATTTGCATGTTTTTGTGTTAAAACTACATAAAAATATCACAGAATCATGCAGATTCTCAATCAAAGTGATAACTTTGCAGCGTGGAATGTTCGATTTTTCCACTTTGAGTGTTATTAACTTTTAATGAAAACCCTGAAAAGAAAATAAGTTATGAAGAAGAATCTGTTAGTAGTAACACTGATGGCAGGAGCTCTGCTCATGACCGGATGTGCAAGTAACAAGGCTTTGAAAGCTTGCCAGGATGAGAACACTAAGCTCACCACTGACTATAATGACGCCAAGACAACTATTGCTGCCAACAATGAGCGCATCAAGAGTCTTGAGGAGCAGCTTGCCGCTGCAAAGAGCCACGCCGATGCATTGCAGTCGAGCCTTGACAAGAGTCTGTCAAACGCTGGCTCAAGTAATGTGAACATTGAGAAGCTCGTCGACCAGATCAATGAGTCGAACCAGTACATCCGCCACCTGGTGGAGGTGAAGAGCAAGAGCGACTCTCTGAACCTCGTGCTGACCAACAACTTGACCCGCTCTCTGTCGCAGGACGAGATGAAGGAGGTTAACGTTCAGGTGCTGAAGGGTGTCGTCTATATCTCACTTGCCGACAACATGCTGTTCAAGTCGGGTAGCTATGAGGTCAACGACCGCGCCAAGGAGACTCTGAGCAAGATTGCTAAGATTATCAACGACTACAAGGACTATGAGGTTCTCGTTGAGGGTAACACTGATGATGTTCCTGTCAACCATAGTGCTCCGTCAATGAAGAATATCCGTAACAACTGGGACCTCTCTGCTCTCCGTGCATCGAGTGTTGTCCAGTACTTGCAGGATAATTTCGGTGTTAACCCGAAGCGTATGACTGCCGGTGGTCGTGGTGAGTACAATCCTCTCGTTGCCAACGACACTGAGGTTCACAAGCAGCGCAACCGCCGCACCCAGATTATCATCACTCCTAAGCTCGACCAGTTCATGGACCTCATTGACAAGGCTCCTGAGTCTGACAAGCAGTAAAGAGTAAATAGAAAAATATAAAAGCCCATGCGATTATTGATTCGTTCATTATATCGCATGGGTTTTTTGTTTCGGTTTTCCTTTAAATTATTATTTTTTTGTTTGTTTCCTTTGTTTTTCCAATCGTTTACATTACCTTTGCAAAGGAATACAACGTTGTACATCATGGAGATTTCTTTAAACACGACCAATAACTATTGGTCTATATTAAAGTTTCTGAGTTCTGACATGAAGTTAGAACTTATTGCTAAGTTCACCAACTCTTTGTTGAGCCGCAACAAGAAGGCTAAAGAAATTGACGCGTCGCAGTTTTATGGCACATGGAAAGATGCTGACTTTCCAATGGATGCTGACGAGATGGTAAACGAAATAAAAGAATCCCGTAAGTTCAAGAATGATATAGAGGCATTTTGATTATGGCTAAATATCTTTTAGACACAAACATTTGTGTATTTCTGCTTAGGGGGAAATATAATGTTGATAAGAAAATAAATTCTAAAGGATGGAATAACTGCTGTATTTCCGAAATAACAGTTGCCGAATTGAAGTACGAAGCTGAGTTGGGAAGCCGAACGTCATATCGTAATAGTAAGAAAGCTTTGGATGACTTTCTGGCTCAGATAGAGATAATCCCTATCATTGATACCCTGGATTTGTTTGCCGAAGAAAAGACACGACTACGGTTGGCGGGAACTCCGGCGGACGACAATCTTGATTTGCTTATTGGATGTACTGCTGTTCATTATAATATGATATTAGTTACAGAAAACATCAAGGATTTCAGGAATATCAATGGTATTAAATTAGAAAACTGGATAAAAAGATAATTAAGCACCTATTAAATATAAAAGCAATGATTCTTTTCTTCAAAACACAGTCAAAGAGCGTGATCGCCACAGAGGTTGACCACAAACTCTCAGACGACGAGATCAGTGAGCTCAGCTGGCTCTATGGTGATGCAACATGTCTGCCGGATGAAAAACTCGACGGATATTTCGTTGGTCCGCGCCGCGAAATGATTACCCCTTGGAGTACTAACGCCGTGGAGATTACACAGAACATGGGACTGAAAGGCATCAGCCGTATTGAGGAATACTTCCCCGTCGACAGCAAGGATGCCGAACACGACCCGATGCTACAGCGTATGTACGACGGTCTCGACCAGACAATCTTCACCGTCGACCATCAGCCGGAGCCGATAAAGCATGTCGACGACATCGAGAAGTATAACGAGGAAGAGGGTCTTGCACTCTCAGAGGACGAGATCGCCTATCTCCATAAGATTGAGAAGGAGAACGGTCGCCCACTGACCGACTCTGAGATATTCGGCTTCGCACAGATTAACTCTGAGCACTGCCGTCACAAGATATTCGGTGGAAAGTTCATCATTGATGGTAAGGAGATGGAGTCATCGCTCTTCAACCTTATCAAGAAGACCACCAAGGAACACCCAAATAAGATTCTGTCGGCTTATGCTGATAACGTTGCTTTCGCCCAGGGACCTATCATTGAGCAGTTTGCCCCGGCTGACCAGAGCACATCCGATTACTTCCGTGTGAAGGACATCGAGAGCGTTATCTCTCTGAAAGCCGAGACACACAACTTCCCAACAACCGTTGAGCCGTTCAACGGAGCTGCTACCGGTACCGGCGGTGAGATCCGTGACCGTATGGGCGGTGGTACCGGCTCATGGCCTATAGCTGGAACAGCTGTCTACATGACTGCTTATCCACGTCTTGACGGCGGTCGTCCATGGGAGGACATTTTGCCGGTTCGCAAATGGTTGTATCAGACTCCGGAGCAGATTCTCATCAAGGCATCTAACGGGGCAAGTGACTTCGGTAACAAGTTCGGTCAGCCTCTTATCACCGGTTCTCTGCTCACCTTCGAGCATCAGGAGAATGGAGAGAAGTATGCTTACGATAAGGTTATCATGCTTGCAGGCGGTGTCGGTTACGGAACAAAGCGCGACTGCCTGAAGAAGGAACCGCAGAAGGGCAACAAGGTTGTCGTTGTAGGTGGCGACAACTATCGCATCGGTCTTGGTGGTGGTTCTGTATCATCAGTTGATACCGGTCGCTACAGCAACGGCATTGAGCTTAACGCCGTTCAGCGTGCCAACCCTGAGATGCAGAAGCGTGCTTACAATCTTGTCCGTGCGTTGACTGAGGAAGACAACAACCCGGTTGTTTCTATCCATGACCATGGTTCTGCCGGACACCTGAACTGTCTGTCTGAGCTTGTTGGCGAGTGTGGTGGCGAGATCGATATGACCAAGCTTCCTATCGGCGACAAGACTCTGAGCGCTAAGGAGATTATTGCCAACGAGTCGCAGGAGCGCATGGGATTGCTTCTCGACGAGAAGTATATCGACCGTGTTAAGAAGATTGCCGACCGTGAGCGTGCTCCGTTGTATGTTGTCGGTGAGACCACAGGCGATGCCCACTTCTCATTTGTTCAGGGCGATGGCAAGAAGCCTTTCGACCTTGACGTTGCTCAGATGTTCGGTCACACTCCAAAGACTGTCATGAAGGATGAGACCGTTGAGCGCCATTATAAGAATGTAGAATATGATGCATCAAAGCTCGACGAGTATTTAAATAATGTATTACAGCTCGAGGCAGTGGCTTGTAAGGATTGGTTGACCAACAAGGTTGACCGTTCAGTCACCGGTAAGGTTGCACGCCAGCAGTGCCAGGGACAGATTCAGTTGCCACTGAGCGATTGCGGTGTTGTTGCCCTCGACTATCGTGGTAAGGCTGGTATCGCTACAGCCCTTGGTCATGCTCCACAGGTTGGACTGGCTAATCCGGCAGCAGGTTCTGTCATGTCGGTTGCCGAGTCACTGACAAATATTGTATGGGCTCCGCTTGCCGACGGAATGAAGAGTCTGTCACTCTCAGCCAATTGGATGTGGCCATGCCGCAGTCAGAAAGGTGAGGATGCCCGTCTGTACACAGCCGTAAAGGCTCTGTCCGACTTCTGTATTGCCATTGGCGTGAACGTTCCAACCGGTAAGGACTCACTATCGCTGAGCCAGCAGTATCCTAACGGCGAGAAGATTATCTCTCCGGGAACGGTCATCGTTACATCAGGCGGTGAGGTCAGCGACATCCGCAAAGTCGTTTCCCCTGTTCTCGTAAACGATAAGAATTCATCACTTTATCATATCGACTTCAGCTTCGACAGCCTGCGTCTTGGTGGTTCGGCATTTGCTCAGAGCCTCAACAAGGTTGGCGACGATGTTCCAACGGTCAAGAACCCTGACTACTTCGTTGAGTGCTTCAACGCTATTCAGGAACTTGTCAACCGTGGTTGGATTATGGCTGGCCACGACATCAGTGCCGGTGGACTTATCACCACACTGCTCGAGATGTGCTTCGCCAATACAAAGGGCGGTATGCACATCAACCTCCACGACCTTGAGTCGACTGACATTATCAAGACTCTCTTTGCTGAGAATCCTGGTGTTGTCATTCAGGTTAGCGACGACCATAAGGACGAGTTGAAGGCATTCCTCGACGATGCAGGTGTAGGCTTCGCAAAGATTGGCTATCCTGTTCCTAACAGCCGTGAGATTCAGCTTGTCAACTATGGCTATGAGCACACATTCGATATTGACGCACTGCGTGATGTTTGGTACAAGACTTCATATCTCCTCGATGAGAAGCAGAGCTTCAACGGAATGGCACGCAAGCGCTATCTGAACTACAAGAAGCAGCCAATCGAAATGAAGTTCCACTCTTCATTCAAGGGCTCATTCAAGAGTTATGGCATCAGCCCCGACCGCCGCAAGCCATCAGGCATTAAGGCAGCCATCATCCGTGAGAAGGGAACAAACGGTGAGCGTGAGATGGCTTACAGCCTCTATCTTGCCGGATTCGATGTTAAGGACGTTATGATGACCGACCTTATCAGTGGTCGTGAGACTCTTGAGGACATCAACATGATAGTCTTCTGCGGTGGATTCTCTAACTCCGATGTACTCGGTTCAGCAAAGGGTTGGGCAGGAGCATTCCTTTACAACCCTAAGGCTAAGGAAGCACTGGAGAAGTTCTACAGCCGTGAGGACACCCTGAGTCTTGGTATCTGTAATGGTTGCCAGCTGATGGTAGAGTTGAACCTCATCAACCCGAACCACAAGCATCGTTCTCACCTGACTCATAATGTTAGCCGCAAGTTCGAGTCGGAGTTCCTTGGCGTTACCATTCCAAAGAACAACAGTGTTATGTTCGGTTCACTCTCCGGCGACAAGCTCGGTCTGTGGGTAGCCCACGGAGAAGGCCGCTTCTATCTGCCTGAGCCAGAGGATCACTACAACATCATCGCTAAATACAACTATGCCGAGTATCCTGGCAACCCTAATGGTTCCGACTATAACGTTGCAGGTATCTGCTCTGACGATGGTCGTCACCTTGCAATGATGCCACACCTTGAGCGTGCCATCTTCCCTTGGCAGCAGGCATGGTATCCAGCCGACCATATTCACGATGATGTCACACCATGGATCGAGGCATTCGTCAATGCCCGCAAGTGGATTGAGCAGACACAGAGGTAATTTAAGAGGGGAGTTAACTCCTCTCTAAATCCCTATAACATGAATATATATTTACAAGCTTTTACAACCTTCTTTAAGATTGGCGCATTCACCCTTGGTGGTGGATACGCCATGATACCTATTATCGAAGCTGAGGTTGTGCAGAAGCGGAAATGGATTGACGAGAAACTATTCACAGACCTAATTGCCGTTGCTCAGACATGCCCTGGCGTGTTTGCTGCCAACATCAGTATTTTTATCGGTTATAAGCTTAGAAAGACAAAAGGAGCGATAGTAACATGCCTTGGGGCATGTCTGCCGTCGTTCCTTATTATTTTGCTCATTGCAATGTTCTTCCATCAGTTCATGGACATCCCATGGATAGCAGCAATGTTCCGTGGAATCCGCCCCGCTGTTGTTGCCCTTATCGCCGTACCAACATTCAACATGGCTAGCCGGACGGGAATAAACTGGAAGAACGCTTGGATTCCAATCATTTCAGCCCTGCTTATATGGCTCTGCGGTGTCAACCCTATTTGGATTATCATCGTGGCTGGTATTGGTGGCTACTTATGGGGGAGAATTGAAAAATGATATTCTTGCAACTCTTCTATACATTCTTTATAATAGGTCTCTTCGGATTCGGAGGAGGCTACGGAATGCTGTCACTCATTCAGACAGAGACGGTGGTACATCATCATTGGCTGTCAACGGCGGAATTCACTAATATTGTCGCCATAAGCCAAATGACACCGGGACCTGTGGGAATAAACACAGCAACCTATTGCGGCTATGTTGCCGTCCATAATGCAGGACACGAGATGGCAATGTCTGTACTTGGCAGCGCAATAGCTACGTTCGCCCTTGTTCTCCCGTCACTTATCCTAATGATTCTTATCAGTAAGATGTTCATGAAGTATATGAACACCCGTCCTGTAAAGTCAATATTCAAGGGATTGCGTCCGGCAGTCGTTGGATTGCTTGCCGCAGCTACCCTCTTGCTTTGTAATAGCGACAACTTCTCAGCTCCAAGCATAAATATGTGGCAGTTCTGCGTCAGTCTTTTCCTCTTTGCCGCTACATTCGTTGGAACAATGTGGATTAAGGTTAACCCCATAAGAATGGTTTGCTATGCTGCCATTGCAGGACTGGTCCTGCTTTATTAGATTGTCTCACCTGCTATTATTTTAATGAATATCAACAATCATCCAAAAGAACCAATTTTAAAAAATAAACCGATGCTCAGTATTTAGTAACTGATGTTTTCCACGCCCCTACACTTATAAAGTGCTGATAAACAATATAATACCATAATATATTACTTGCTATAAACTCCATAAAACAATAAGGGGTCGTGTCTTGTGGCACGACCCCTTATTGTTTATATAAAGAGCTTATGAATTATATAAGCCGCTTCTTGACCTCAGTGAATATCTGGTCGTCGGTGAGGTTATTGTCCTCAAGGAGCTTGTTGACATCATAGCGGTCATAGAGCTGCTTCTTAACACCGAAGTTCAGAACCTGCATCTGCGACGGACCATAGAAGCGGGCGATGCGCTCACCGAATCCACCGTCAAGGCTGCCATCCTCAAGAGTAACAACCATCTGATGAGAGAACTGCAGGTCGTGCAGCATCTGCTCGTCAATGCCTGAGATGAAGCGTGGGTTGATGAGAGTAGCCTGGATATTCTCCTTAGCGTCGAGATTGTCGACCAGAGCCTGCCCCTTCTGATAGAAGTCGCCGGCAGCAATGACAGCCACCTTCTGACCCTTCTTCACAAGCTTGAACTTGTTGAGGTCGCTGTAGTCAGTGTCATACTCGGTGACAGTATCGTGGCGAACCTCCCAAGCCGGAACACGGATAGCTACCGAATACTTCTCCTGAGCGATAGCCCAGTCTTCCATAGCCTTCCACTCTTCCCATGTTGTAGGTGCGAGATATACAAGGTTAGGAATGTGAGAAATCATTGGAATATCGAAGAAGCAGATGTGTGTGAAGTCGTTCATGCCATAAACGCTGGCACCCACAACATTGATAACTGCCGGATTGCCGTTGACAGCGAGGTCCTGAGCCAGCTGGTCGTAGGTGCGCTGCAGGAATGTAGCGTAAGTAGAGAATACAGGATGAGCTCCACCCTTAGCCAGTCCGGAAGCGATAGCGACACCTTCCTCCTCGGCAATACCAACATCGATATAGTGCTTGCCAGCCTTGCGGCGACGCTCCTTGTTGAAACCGAAACTTACAGGAGTAGCTGCAGCGATGATAACAGTCTTCGGGTCTTCCTTAATCTTATTGAGGAAGTACTCACCCATCATATCGCTGATGTCCTCTCCGGAGAGAGCATCTGAGTCCTTAAGTTTACCAGTCTTAAGGTCGAACGGCATGCTCCAGTGCCAAGTCTCCTTGTCGTCGACAGCCGGCTTGTAGCCGTGCCCCTTCTCAGTGTGGATGTGCAGGACTACAGGAACCTTTGTGTCCTTAACCGACTTGAACAGCTCAACGAGCTTGCCTACATCGTTGCCATCCTCGAGATAGTGGTACTCGAAGCCGAAAGTCTTGAAGTAGTTCAGTTCAGCCTCGCCGTTGCTCTCACGCAGGAGCTTCAGGTTGCGGTACAGACCACCGTGGTTCTCGGCTATCGACATCTCGTTATCATTGACAACAATGATAATTCCGGTGCCAATCTCCGATACGGTGTCGAGACCTTCGAAAGCCTCACCGCCCGACAGAGAGCCGTCGCCGATGACAACAACGATATTGTATTTCTGATGCTGAATGTCGCGGGCCTTCATCAAGCCGCTTGCAAGAGCTATGGAAGTAGAAGTGTGACCCACCTCAAAGTTATCATATTCCGGTGACTCCAGAGGAGAGCTGTAGCCGGAGATGTGGTCCATCTTCGTGGCGTCGAGGAATCCGTCCTTACGTCCGGTGAGCATCTTGTGAGGATAGCTCTGATGGCTGACGTCGAAAATGAACTTATCCTTAGGACTGTCAAAAACATAGTGCATAGCCACTGTAGCCTCAGTAATTCCGAGGTTAGGACCTACGTGGCCTCCGTGCTCGCTCACACGATTCAATATACCCTTGCGCACTTCGTCGGCGAGGACGTTCAGTTCGTCAATGGACAGACCCTTCATGTCTGCCGGTGAATTGATGTTTTCTATGTACATAATATACTGCTGAAATATTTGTTATTCTGAAAATAATCTCGTTATCCCTTTGAATTCGACTGCAAAGGTAACCATTAAATTTGTTATCCGCCTTACCAAAAACACGGAATTTCTTATCAATTAATTAATTTAATGATTTTTGTCAGTTTACCACTGTTTTGTAAAAGATACCCAATTAGCTTGTAAAAGATACCGAATTAGAACGTAAAAGATACCGTTTTACAAGCTAATTGGGTATCTTTTACAAAAGAAAAAGGCTGTGCCTGGAAATAACGAATTATTTCTTGACACAGCCTTATAGCTGACAGGATAAATTTATAGCTTCATACAGCCGTTTTCCGTTACGTGTCACAGTAACGGTATATCTATTTAAGCAGTTCCAGCAATTCCTCTTGCGTCAGGGCGTGGCTCATGTCGGTTCCCTCAAGGAGCGAGTCGGCAAGGTCGCGCTTAGTCTTGTGCAACCGGAGAATCTTCTCCTCGATGGTGTGCTGGCTTATCAGGTGGTAAACCGTCACGTTCTGCTGCTGTCCTATGCGGTAAGCACGGTCGGTAGCCTGCTGTTCAATAGCCGGGTTCCACCACGGATCGAGATGTATCACATAGTTTGCCCCGGTAAGGTTCAGTCCCAGTCCACCGGCTTTCAGACTTATGAGAAAGAACGGGCAGTCGCCCTTCTGGAAGTCGGCAACGAGCTTCTCACGCTGTTTCATCGGCGTGCTGCCGTCGAGATAAAGGTAAGGCAGCTTCGCCTTGTCCATCGCCTTGCGTATCTCGGCAAAGAAACTCGTAAACTGGCTGAACACCAGCGCACGGTTGCCGCTGTCGTTGAGGCTCTCGGCAAGGTCGATGAATGCCTCCACCTTGCTTGAAGTCTTCTTCCATTTCTTGTCGACGAGCGAGCAACTGCAAGCCATTTGGCGCAGCCGGGTTATCTCAGCCAGTGTGCTAACCTTCACCGTTTTGCTCGATTTCACAGCCTCGACGGTCTTGCGGCGGCGAATCTCATACATCGTCATCTCGTCCGACGACAGGTCAACGGGAACGATAATCTCGTCCTTCTCAGGCAGCTCCTCTATGACCTCACCCTTCGTGCGGCGCAGTATGAATGGCGAAATGAGCTTCTTCAACTGGTTCTGACGCTCCTTGTTGTGGTCGACTTCGACAGGCATGATGAACTTCTTCGAGAACTGCTCTGCACTGCCGAGCAACCCCGGATTGATAAACTGGAACAGATTCCACAGCTCCGAGAGGTGGTTCTGGATAGGTGTTCCGGTGAGTTCCACCTTGCGCTTAGCCTGCAATTTCATCGCAGCCTTCGACATCTTCGTGTTCGGATTCTTGATAGTGTGCGCCTCATCGAGGCATGCCACGTTCCACTCCTTTGCCGTGAGGTCGTCCTGCTGGTTGTTGAGTAGTCCGTAAGTCGTCACCACTATGTCGCCGGCATTCGCACTTTCGATAGCTTCCTTCCGGTTCTCTGCCTCATTGAGAATGGTCACATTCATCGTCGGCGCAAACTTCAACAGCTCGTTCCGCCAGTTAGGCACAACCGAAGCGGGCGCAACGATCAGCGAAGGACCCTCTGCCTGCTGCTCCAACAGCAAGGCAATGGTCTGCACCGTCTTTCCAAGTCCCATGTCGTCGGCAAGGCAGACGCCCGCTCCCCACGATGTGGTGCGTGACATCCATTCGAATCCCGCCACCTGATAGTCACGGAGGTCGGCCTTGAGGGTCTTCGGAACTTTCGGCTGTAGCTTTGCGCTATGCTCAATCTTTTTCCTTATCTCATCGACAGCCTTGCTCCGGCTCAGGTGAATATCGCCGTTGTCGAGAATGTCGCCTATGAGTCCCACTGCCGCCGTCGACATCTGCAGGTGGTTCCGTCGGTCGGTGGTCACGGTGTCAAGACGTTTCAGAATCTTGCTCAGCTCGCGGCTCAGGGTTATGTATTCCTGGTCGCCTATCTTGATATACTTGCTCCGGTCGGAGGTGTGCATGAGCTCGAGCATGTGCCGGAGAGAGATAACTTGACGGTCGTCAATCTGCACTTCGCCCTCGACATCGAACCATCCGTTCTTCCCCTTGAAGCTGATGCTCACCCCTTTGGCGCTCAGCACAGGATGATATTTCACCCGTGCGTTCTCCGGCCATTCCATATCGCAGATGTCGGAGTTCTGCTTTGCCCAGTCGAGAAGCGGCAATAGCTCAGCCACTCCGATGTTGTGGCTGTCGGAAACAGATGTCGGCGACCAGTCGTCCTCGTCCTCAATGATTCCCAAGTCGGCGAATTCGGCACAGATAATCCGCATGTTCTCACGCTCGACACGCAGCTTGCGGACCACCTGCACACGCTTGCCGTTCTCGTCGGCGATAGCCGATACGGCTCCCTCGCCGGGCACGAACGTCAGCGTTCCGTAGGCTCTGACAATGGTGCCGATGGCATATTGGTTGTTCTGTTCGGGCACGCAGCGGATGGTTATCTTCGTCTGTGCGTTGACCTTCTTTATAGATTCGTTGTCGACGATGATGTTCGAGTGTATTTCCGTGCGTCCGCCGACGGTCTCGATGAGCTTCTTCAGCAATGGCTCGGCGGTCGATGGGTAAACCTTCTGCTTCATTATCTGGCGGTAGACGTTCCTTTCGAAAGGCGTCGGACGGTAGATGGAGTAGTCGGTCTCGGAGTTCTTGACGTAGATGAATGTCGAAACGGCTGTGTTGACAATGCTTTCCGGCTGGGCGGCGACGGAGAAAGAGCCGTTGCTCTTCTTGTTGATGACGAGGAACGGCTTGTCTTCGTGTATGTTGACGGGCAGCGTGCATGCTTCGTCGGCAAACACATGGTCGCAGCCGATGAGGTCGACGAGGTGGTCTTTCATGTCTATCATGTACGTCCAACTGCTCAGGTTCTTGATGAATTGGTTGTCGGTGCTGTCGAGCCAAGGATCGGTCAGCCGTTTCAGAGCCCGTGAGTCGAGGTGCTTGCCTACCGACCATGTGCCGTTCTTCCGCAGCTTCTGGTAGAGCGGGTCAATGGAGTCGTAGTCGAGAATGTACACCAGTCGGGCGTCTTGTCCCGGCGTTTCCGTCGGCAGAGAGTTCTTCTTTGCAGTCTCCTCGATTATTTCTTCAAGGCGCATCTCCCACAATGGCTTTATGCTCAGCCGTGAGGCCAGTGGCGTTCCGCCGAAGAGCTCGTCGCTGTGGTCGGACTCCGGTATTACTCCTGTTGGCTTCAACTCACAGCGGAGCCATGCCGCGAGTGGCGTGTGGGCGGTCAGCGATGGACGTTCGACGTCGTCCGGCCATAAGCCGAGCTTCTCGAGAAGCATCCAGATGAGCCATGCCGGGGCTTGCACGTAGTTGTTTGCCATTAATCTTTTCAGACTGTTGGTGTCTATTTCGATGGCAATCTTGTCGCGGAGATATTCGTGCAGCGGGGTGAAAAGCAGTTTGGTAAATGTGTTGAGACGTGCCATCCGCTTGTGGTGGAAGGCATCGTATTTGTTCAGCGAAGCTTCGGTATTGGTCAGAATGAGGCAGAGAGAATAATAGTAGTTGACTATATCGTTCGGAAAGATGCCCTTGTCGTCGATAGTTATCTTGTTGTTGGCAGTCATCGCCTTGGTGAATAGTCTATAGGCAGTGCTGTAATCGCCTTTGTAGAGTTCCATGATGGCGACTGTCCACAGCGAGTACATGTCGGCTGGAAGGGATTCTATGTCGACACATGACGTGCCGGTGGCAAGGAAATAAAAGAAGTTGAAGCACGAAATATTTAACCCGTACATCAGCTTGTTGCGTTTGCTCCTGTCCATCACCAGCTCCTTGACATAGTCCCAGTTGAATTCCCAGTCGGCAACGATTACCTTACCAAGTCGCTCTGACAGGCATAGATGGAAGTTCTCGTCGGAAAGCCCGATGAAAATATCGTGGAAGTCCTCGTCATCAATGACCGTTGAGAACTCCGAGAGGAGCCGGATTGTCATGCTGACTCTGCCTGTCAGCGACTTGTATTTTCCTCCTCTCAACAGCTTGACAGCATCGAGATAGTCGTTGCTCAATGCCCGGTTGGAGTATGTCCTCCTGTAAATTTTCTGTATGGCGTTGTAAGTTGTCCTCTCTTTGTCGGATAGGAGTTCTTTCAGTAGTGGCAAGAAGAGTCCTTCCTTCAGCGTATAGCAGACCGGCAGACGGTAGTAGAAGTTGTTGTCGCGCACCAGTAAGCCCTTGCTTTCCAAACTCTTGAAGGTAGTTATGGGCGTCTTTCTGCCATCTAAAAGCGGAGAGGTGAAGTCCTCTATCTGGTCAGCATTGACACTGAGTCCGTAGAGGTAGGCCATTGCCAGCAGCATCTTGTGCTCGTTGTCTGTTATTTTGAGTTTCATTTAGGGATATTATTTGATAGTGGCCCAGTATTATTTGATAGTGGCTTTGCCTTTATTTAATGACCGCTCCATCGAGCAGCTTGGTGTATTTGTCGATTGCGTCCTCGATTTCAGACAGACGGATGAATTCGTCGGCTGAGTGGGAGCGTGATGATTCGCCGGGGCCGAGCTTGAATGAAGGGAACTGCATGAGTGCCTGATCGGACAGGGTGGGCGAGCCGTAAGGGGTCATTCCCATGGCTATGCAGTGCCTGACGAGAGGGTGGCCGGGGTCGATTCGCGATGACTGCAGACGGAAACTGTGGGCTGAGACGTCGCTGTGGACGTGACTCTTTATAGTGTCGAAGACCTCGTGATTGGTGTAGAGCTCGTTCGTCCTGACATCGATTAGCATCCGGCACTCGTCGGGAATGACGTTGTGCTGGGTTCCCGCATTGATTACGGTGACGGTCATCTTGACCGGTCCAAGGTACTTGCTGACCTTCGGAAACTTGTAGTCGCGCACCCATTCGATGTCGGGCAGAGCCTCATAAATGGCGTTGATGCCTTCTTTGCGGGCTGCATGGCCTGATTTGCCGTGGGCTGTCATGTCGAGAACCATCAGCCCCTTCTCGGCTATTGCGGGCTGCATGCCGGTCGGCTCGCCGACTATCGCGACGTCGATATGGGGCAGCTCGGGCAGGACAAGGCTTATGCCGTCCTTTCCGGAGACCTCTTCCTCGGCTGAAGCAAGGTAAATAAGATTATAGCTTTGTGGCTTGGCAGTGAGCAGACGGAACATTTGCAATAATGAGCAAAGGCCTCCGCCGCAGTCGTTGGAGCCAAGTCCGTAGAGTGTGCCGTCCTCTATGTCGGGCGAAAACGGGTCACGGGTCCAGGAACTGACGGGTTTGACGGTGTCGATATGGGCGTTGAGAAGTATTGTCGGGCGGCTGGGCGTGTAGTTTGGGTCTATTGTCCAGATATTATTTCTTAGCCTGTGAGCCTTCAGCCCGTAACTCTCTATGCAGCTTTGCATTATGTCGGCTGCCTGAGTTTCGTTGCGGCTTGTCGATGGCGTGGCTATCAGTTTGCGCAGCAGGCTCACCGCCTCAGTGGTGTATTCTCTTGTGTCCATTATCTTTATTGTTTGTCTTTCCCGTCGTAGCTTCTTTTCGTTGTCCGTTCGGCTGGCTGTGGGAACGTCCGTACAAAGGTAATTAATAAAAATCAGACCGCAAATAATTACGTCTTTATTTTGTTTTGTCCGTCATTTTGTTTAATTTTGCAAAAAATACTATTACACCATGCAGACTCAGTGTCATCTTTCAGTTCTCATTCACCGACAGGCAGAGAAATACGGTAATCGTCCTGTCCTAACGTTCCGCAACTTCGGCTCGTTGAAGTGGAAGAGTGTGTCGTGGAACCAGTTTTCGCTAAGAGTTAAACAGGTGTCCAATGCTATGCTGAACCTTGGACTGAAGCCGCAAGACCGTATTGCGGTGTTCTCTCAGAACTGTATTCAGTATCTGTACACCGACTTCGGAGCTTACGGCGTGCGGGTTATTAGTGTTCCGTTCTATGCTACCAGCTCTGAACAGCAGATTCAGTATATGGTGCAGGACGGCGGCATTAAGGTATTGTTCGTCGGCGAGCAGGAGCAGTATGACAAGGCTCACCGTATCTTTGCCCTTTGTCCGACGCTCGAGCGCATCGTTATCTTCGACCCTAGCGTGCGTATCAGTACCCATGACCCTAATGCTCTTTACTTCTCCGACTTCATAAAGCTTGGCGAGGGACTGCCGAGGCAGTCGGAGGTTGAGGAGCTTTGGGACGAGGCATCAATGGACGACATCTGTAATATCCTCTATACCAGTGGAACTACCGGCGACAGCAAGGGCGTTATGCTGAGCTATGGGCAGTATGATGCTGCGCTTAAGGCTAACGACAAGAGTGTGCCGGTGGGCGAGAACGACCGTGTCATCGACTTCCTGCCGTTCACCCATATATTCGAGAGAGGCTGGGCTTATCTGGCTCTTACGGAAGGCGCACAGTTGATTATCAACACTTATCCTAGGGAGATTCAGCAGAGTATGCGTGAGACTCACCCGACGTCAATGTCGGCTGTGCCTAGGTTCTGGGAGAAGGTCTATATCGCCGTTAAGGAAAAGATGGATGAGGCTAATCCGATGCAGCGGAAGTTGTTCAATCATGCGCTGAAAATCGGACGGAAGTACAATATTGAATACCTCAGCCGTGGCAAGCGCCCGCCTTTGGCTCTGAAGATGGAGTATGCAGCGTTGAACAAGAGTGTGCTTAGCCTTGTTCGAAAGCAGCTTGGACTGGAACATCCGAACATCTTCCCGACGGCTGGAGCTACGGTTTCGCCTGAGGTCGAGGAGTTCGTTCACAGTATCGGTATATTCATGATTGTCGGCTATGGTCTGACGGAAAGCCTTGCAACGGTAAGCTGCGACATCAAAGGTATGCCGTATACTATCGGGTCGGTCGGTCGTCCGCTTGATGGCGTTGACATTAAGATAGGTGATAACAATGAGATTCTTCTTAAGGGACCGACTATCACAAAGGGCTATTTCCATCGTGACGGACTCAACAAGCAGGTGTTTACCGAGGACGGGTATTTCCATACCGGTGATGCCGGATACATGAAAGATGGTGAACTTTATCTGGAGGAAAGAATAAAGGATTTGTTCAAGACGTCAAATGGCAAGTACATCGCTCCGCAGTCATTGGAAGCTAAGTTGCTCGTTGATAAGTATATCGACCAGATTGCTGTCATAGCCGACAAGCGGAAGTTCGTCAGTGCGCTGATTGTACCTGAGTTCCGGATGCTTGAGGAGTATGCCCGTGACAACAATATTCCGTTCGAAAGTCGTGAGGATCTTTGCCAGAATGAGAAGATTCATAACATGATAATGGAGCGTATAGAGACTCTCCAGCAGCAACTGGCTAGTTATGAACAGATTAAGAAGTTTACCCTCATAGCTCATCATTTCTCTATGGAGAACGGTGAACTGACCAACACTTTGAAGCTCAAGCGTAACGTGATAAACAAGAACTTCAAGGATGTCATCGACAAGATGTACGAAGAATAAACTAAGAATGAAAGGTTAAAGGCTCAGAGTTTTACTTCTTTACCTTTTTACCTTTTTACTTTTAAAACAGATGATTACAGCAGAACAACTGAAAGACGTGATGGAACGCGCTGATGCGCTCAAGCGTTATTTGAATATTGACCAGCGGAAAGTTGAACTCGAAGAGGAGCAACTCCGTACTCAGGACCCGCACTTCTGGGATGATCCGAAGGCTGCGCAAGTGCAGATGAAGAAGGTCAAGGGCATTGAGAAATGGATTAAAGGATATGAGAATGTCCGTACTCTTGCCGATGAATTGCAGCTCGCTTTCGATTATCATAAGGAAGATCTTGTGACAGAGGAAGAGGTTGACAATGACTACGATAAGGCAATTAAGGCTATCGAGGATCTCGAACTGAAGAATATGCTGCGCAAGGAAGAGGATTCCATGGACGCAGTGATGAAGATAAACTCAGGCGCCGGTGGCACCGAAGCTCAGGATTGGGCTTCTATGTTGATGCGAATGTATACCCGTTGGGCTGAGGCTCACGGTTACAAAGTGACCGTAACGGACATGCAGCCGGGTGAGGAAGTTGGCATTAAGAGCGTCACGATGACCATCGAAGGTGGCGAATATGCCTACGGATTCCTAAAGAGTGAGAACGGAGTGCACCGCCTTGTGCGTGTAAGTCCGTATAATGCTCAGGGTAAACGAATGACGAGTTTTGCCTCGGTATTCGTTACTCCGCTTGTCGATGATACCATCGAAGTGTATGTCGACCCTGCAAAGGTCAGCTGGGATACGTTCCGCTCATCGGGAGCCGGTGGTCAGAATGTCAACAAGGTGGAGTCGGGTGTCCGTCTTCGTTATCAGTATGAAGACCCTGATACAGGCGAGAAAGAGGAAATTCTCATTGAGAACACCGAGACGCGCGACCAGCCAAAGAACCGTGCCAAGGCAATGCTTCTCCTTAAGAGCCAACTCTATGACCGTGCTTTGAAGAAGAAACAAGCCGAGCAGGCTAAGATAGAAGCTGGCAAGAAGAAGATAGAATGGGGTAGTCAGATACGCTCTTACGTCTTCGATGACCGCCGTGTCAAAGACCACCGTACCGGTTATCAGACTTCAGATGTCGATGGTGTGATGGATGGAAAGATAGATGGATTCATCAAGGCATACTTGATGGAGTTCCATGAAAGCTAAAGGTAAGCCTCTCCAAGCCTCCCCGAATGGGGAGGATGTTGAGACACCTATATTAATAAAGAGATAATAAATTAATAATTAAATAAACCAATCCCACAAGTACCTGTCTAAGGTAACTAAACTTCCTCCCTTGGGGGAGGCTTGGTGGGGAATTAAAAGACTTTACTACTATGAGTGAAAGAAGCAAAATACGCCGTAAGGAGCGTGAAGAGAAACAAGAGAAACAGGCAAACCACGTTATTAACTGGATTTTCGGAGTGCTGATAGCATTGGCAGTCATCTTTGCAATCGGCACAATAATGATGCAGTAATGAGCGGGCTTGAGATAGAGCGGAAGTTTCTTGTCCATAAGAATATGGACTGGAAACGCCATGCCACGTCGTGCAGCCATATCCAGCAAGGATATTTTGCTGCCATAAATACGGTGCGTGTCCGTATCCGTGATGATAAGGCTTACCTTACTATAAAGGGTCCTTCACGCAACGGAGGCATGACCCGCTATGAGTTTGAGAAGGAAATAACACTTGATGAGGCTCATCATCTGCTCGACCTTTGTGAACCGGGCATTATCGACAAGCATCGTTATCTCGTCCCGGCGGGCAATCATACGTTCGAGGTTGATGAGTTCCACGGCGATAACGAAGGCCTTGTAATGGCTGAAGTCGAACTTGGCAGTGAGACCGAAGCCTACGTCAAGCCCGACTTTATCGGTATGGAAGTTACTGGCGACAAGCGGTTTTATAACTCGCACATGCGCCAGAATCCATTCAAACTGTGGAAGAATACCTTGCCGGAAGAGTACAGGTAACAGTAGAACAACCGCCCGACTTCGGAAAGTCGGACTACCCTTTTATCATAAATGGGCTGTCCTTTTATCATAAATGGGCTGTCCTCTTATCATAAGTGGGCTGTCCTTTTATCTTAAATGGGCTGTCCTTTTATCTTAAATGGGCTGTCCTTTTATCATAAATGGGCTGTCCTCTTTACTTAATTAGGTTATCCTCTTACCTTTACGAGCACCAGCCCGATAAGGAAAGCAAGTGTTGAACCAATACCATCAGCGAGGAAATCGAGCCAGTCGCCATTGCGGACACCGTTCGTGCATGTTGCCTGGACAATCTCGACAAGTCCTCCCATGATTACAGGAACAAGCCACTCCCATAACACCAGTTGTTGTGGGAGTGTCTTTTTTTGTGCCCTTTTGTTTGCCGAGAAATACTCATGACCGATTATTGAACTCAGAATGAAGTACAGGGCAATGTGTGTCCACTTGTCAATAAGATGCACTTCGCTCAGTGGCGTGTCAGGTATTGGGATAAGGCAAATAACCCAAATAAATATCGTGAAAATCAACGATAATGGATAATTTCGTATAAAATTACGCATGAAAAACTATGTTTACTTTCAATTTTGATACAAAAGTAGATAATTTTTTATAATTTTGCAGTGATTTTAAAGAAAAAATTCATGTCACAATCAGAAAGAGCTAGTTTTGGAAGCAAGATAGGAATGGTTCTCGCCACGGCTGGAGGAGCTGTCGGACTAGGTAACGTCTGGCGTTTCCCTTATATGACTGGTGAGAACGGAGGTGCTGCTTTTATCGTCATATATATAGGTTGCGTGCTGTTGCTTGGCATGCCTTGCATGATTAATGAGTTCATAATCGGACGTCATGCAGCATCGAATACAGCCCGTGCATACTCTAAGCTGTCGAACGGAAAAGCATGGAAATGGGTCGGGATGCTCGGCGTTCTCACCGGATTCCTCATCACCGGATACTATGCAGTAGTTTCTGGATGGTGTCTGGAGTATATCTTTGCCTCCGTTGCCGGTCAGCTTCATGGCTCACCGGAGTATTTCAAACAGTTCTTCGCCGACTTCTCGGCTAATCCTTGGGAGCCGGTGGTTTGGACCGTGGCGATACTCCTTATCACCCATTTCGTTATTATTCATGGCGTCAGAAACGGTATTGAGCGTGCTTCGAAGATAATGATGCCAACACTTTTTATCCTTCTTCTAGTCATTGTCGTTGCTAGCTGCCTGCTTCCGGATGCCAGCAAAGGCATCGACTTTCTGTTTAAGCCAGACCTCACAAAGGTCGACAGCAATGTCTTTCTTGGTGCGCTTGGTCAGAGCTTCTATTCTCTGAGTATAGCAATGGGCTGTATTTGTACCTACGCATCCTACTATACACGCCAGACAAACCTCATGACAACGGCCGCTCAGACATGTACTATCGATACCGTTGTTGCCATTCTTGCCGGTCTGATGATATTCCCGGCAGCATTCTCTGTCGGCGTGAATCCTGACTCCGGACCTTCATTGATATTCATTACACTGCCGAATGTATTCGAAAAAGCATTCGCGGGAATGCCCGTCATAGGCTTTATAATCTCTCTGGCTTTCTATGTCCTGTTGTCAATGGCTGCACTGACATCGCTCATTTCACTTCATGAAGTCAGTACAGCGTTCTTCCAGGAGGAACTCCATATCAGCCGAAAGGCAGGCGCTACGATAGTAACCGTCAGTTGCAGCATCATCGGTTTCTTCTGTTCAATGTCGCTTGGCAAGTGGGACTTCCTCTCGATAGGCGGTAAATCACTCTTCGATATATTCGACTTCGTGACCGGACAGATATTCCTTCCGGTCGGCGGATTCCTCACATGCCTGTTCGTTGGCTGGTATATTCCGAAGAAACTTGTCAAGGATGAGTTCACCAACTGGGGCACACTGCGTGGTCGTCTCTTCGGAGTCTACTACTTTCTTGTGCGCATCATTTGCCCGTTGTGTATCCTGGCAATATTCCTTCATCAATTCGGAGTAATCTAATCAAATTCAAAATCCAAAATTATAAATTCAAAATTATGATAACTCTTATAGTCAAAAGTAATCAGAATTGTGAATTTTGAATTTATAATTTTGAATTAAAACATGGCGTTATGGAGACAAGAGCAAACTTTGGAAAGTTAGGAGTGATACTGGCAACGGCAGGAAGTGCTGTCGGACTGGGCAATATATGGCGGTTCCCGTTCATGGCTGGACAGAACGGAGGCGCTGCCTTCATTGTTATATATATAATATGTGTATTGCTTCTTGGAATTCCGGGCATGATAGCCGAGTTCATTGTCGGACGCCATGGAGCATCCAATGCGGCACGCGCCTATCAGTCGTTTGGCAAGGGAAAGGCTTGGGGACTGGTTGGAATACTTGGTGTTATTACCTCAACCATAATCCTCGGCTTCTATGCCGTTGTTGCCGGATGGTGCCTGCAGTACCTCTTTGCCTCAATCTTCGGAATGATTGGCGGTGATGCCAATGCCGTGAAAGAGTATTTCCAGACCTTCTCTTCAAATGCCATAAAGCCAACCCTTTGGGCTGTCGCTTTTGTCCTTATGACCCATTTTGTCATAACAAAGGGCGTCCGAAAGGGAATTGAAAAGGCTTCGAACATCCTTATGCCGACCCTTTTCGTCCTGCTTATAATAATTGTAATAGCCTCTTGCTCACTGCCGGGCTCTATCAAAGGCATAAAATTCCTGTTCCATCCCGACTTCTCAAAGCTTACTCACGACGTCTTCCTTGACGCTCTTGGTCAAGCATTCTTCTCACTGAGCCTGGGAACGGCGTGCCTCTGTACATACGCATCATACTTCAGTCGTCGGACAAACCTCTATTCGTCGGCTTGTCAGATAGCCTTGCTCGACACACTCGTCGCTATCCTTGCCGGACTGATGATATTCCCGGCGGCATTCTCGGTGGGCGTTAATCCCGACAGTGGACCATCATTGATATTCATTACCCTGCCGGCAGTATTCGACAAGGCATTTGCGTTCATGCCGGGACTTGGCTATGTCATATCCATCCTGTTCTATGCATTGCTCGTCCTTGCCGCCCTTACCTCGACAATCTCCATGCATGAGATAGGCACTGCTTTCTTCCGTGAGGAACTGCACACAAGCCGTCCGAGCGCAGCATGGATAGTAACGCTCGCTTGTTGCGTCATATCAGTCCTTTGCTCGTTGTCCTGTGGCGCAGTGAAAAACCTTACTATAATGGGTAAGAGCCTCATGGACTTCTGCGATTTCATCACTGCCCAGTTCATGCTTCCGCTAGGCTCGTTCCTCACATGCATATTCGTCGGATGGGTTGTACCGAACAAACTTGTCCGTCAGGAGTTCACCAATTGGGAAACAGTCAGTGGAAAACTCTATGGCACATGGCTGTTGTTCGTACGCTTTGTCTGCCCTGCTTGCATATTGATGATATTCCTCCATCAGTTTGGAGTGATCTAGTCATACGGAAATAATTGATGTCCGGCGTTGCTGTGTTATGCAAGAAAACTAAATCTTAAATCGAAATATGAACCTGAAAGAATTCTTTTATATGCAAAAATCGGACAGAATGGTGTTCCTGTTCTTCCTTTGTTTGCTTATATTAGGAGCATCTATATTCTTCTTTGTTGGCGGGCTCGACAAGAAAACTGCCGTCACGTCCGCCGACAGTACAGCCATCGGCTACTCTGCTCATGGCTCAAATAATCATTATCCATACGTTGCCCCACGTCCTTATAAGACCGATGACGGACGACAGGCTGAGCTGTTTGCCTTCGATCCGAATACTGCCGACAGCACCCAACTGCTTCGTTTGGGCTTGCAGCCGTGGCAGGTGAGGAACATCTATAAGTACCGTGCAAAGGGTGGAATATACCGGACTCCCGAGGATTTTGCCCGTGTCTATGGACTTACCCGTAAGCAATATATGGACATGCGTCCGTATATCCAAATATCCGACGACTATGCTCCTGCCGCCAATTATGTGAAGCCGCGCCCAAGTTTTGAGCATAATAGTACTGAGCGGGAGTACAGCCGTGACACGGTGAAGTTTCCGCTAAAGCTAAAGGAAGGGCAGTTCATCAATCTGGCCAATGCCGATACTACCCAACTTAAGAAGGTTCCGGGCATAGGCTCATGGTGGGCTCGGCAGATTGTGAACTATGGCAACCGTCTTGGCGGCTATGTTACGGTGACCCAACTGCTTGAAATCGACGGCTTCCCTGATGAGGCTTTGACTTATTTCCGCGTTGACCATCCCCACACTGCAAAGCTGAATATAAACACTCTGACGCTCAGTCAGCTTCGCCGTCACCCTTATATCAACTTCTATCAGGCCCGTGAGATATGTGACTATCGCCGTCTCAAAGGCAAGATAACCGACCTCAGCCAGCTCAGCTTGCTTAAGGACTTCCCTCCCGAAGAGATCGAACGTCTCCGCCCGTATGTAACTTATTGACTCTAATCCAATAAACGTAAGAAACACCATAAGAAGCCTGATGTCAAAAGTGATAAAAAAGAAGCGGTTGACGAATCAACCGCTTCTTTTCTGTCGGGATTACTGGACTCGAACCAGCGACCCCTACGTCCCGAACGTAGTACGCTACCAACTGCGCTAAATCCCGAGTGCTATTTCTTAAGCGTGTGCAAAGGTACAAATAAAAAACGGAATGGAATAATTTTTTTGGCAAAAAATATCCTCTTCTGTTCTTAATGCATGGAAATGACTAAGTAACTAGTCATAAGTAATAGTACCCACATGTAGTTATTTGTGCTGTAAAACATGGTTATTTGCGTTGCAAGACTTTATCTTTTGAGCTGTTAAACGGTATCTTTTACGATGGAAAATAAATTAAAAGAAATAAAATAATAAATTAAAAACCGATTAAAAATAATCTATTTTTAATCGGTTTTTAATTTAAAAATAATCGTAAAAGATACCCTTTTGCGAGACTATCGTACGTCGTTTACATTCTAATTAGGGTCTGTTGACAAGCCTGCTGTGCAGCTTTTACAGTAGTTGCGGGAGCTCGAAGAGGCGTATTCCGTTGCTGCCCTTGATGAGAATGTAGTGCCCTTGCGGTTGCTGGCGGGCTATCTCAGCCTTCACTTCATCAACGTTGGCGAACTTGCGGAAGTCTGTCTTGGTCTTCGAGAACTCAGGTCCTACAAGCCATACATTATTAATATTGTACTCCTTGAGCGTGTCGACAACCTTCTGATGCTCATCGTCGCTGTACTTTCCGAGCTCACGCATGTCGCCGAGGATAGCCATCTTGTTAGGAACGTCCATCAAACGGAAGTTCTCCAGAGCCGCTGCCATCGACGAAGGGTTGGCATTGTAGGCATCGACGACAAGGTGGTTGTGCTCAGTTACGGTAAGCTCACTGCGGTCGTTGCTAGGAGTGTAGTTCTCCAGCGCATGGTTGATTTGCTCAGGCGAGACCCCGAAATGCAGTCCGATAGTGATAGCCGCGAGCATGTTGTCGATGTTGTAAGAGCCAACGACCTTGCTCTTTACTTCGTATTTCTTTGCCTGATATTCACCATCTTGGTCGTCAGAACCTTGAATATTGAGCTTTGAACTTTGTATTTCCCATGTGAAGTTGAGGAACGGGTCGCACTTTGTTACACTTCCGGTGATATTCCCGTCGCCGTCACGACCGTAAGTCTCGATGCGTGGCATCTCCCTCTGGCGTGCCATCTCGACCAAGTCGGGATTACTTTCGTTGAGGAAAATCAGTCCGTCGTGTGCCTTTATGAAGTCGTAGAGCTCACCCTTGGTCTTCTTCACGCCCTCGAAAGAGCCGAAGCCCTGCAGGTGGGCACGTCCGACGTTTGTTATCATTCCGCATGTCGGCTCTGCATATTCAATGAGCTTCTTGATGTCGCCGGGGTGAGAAGCACCCATCTCAACGACAGCGATCTCATGTTCCGGACGCAGGCGGAGCAGGGTCTTCGGCACGCCGACATCATTGTTGAAGTTGCCTTCGGTGTGCATAACGTTGTATTTCTCGGCAAGTACGGCAGAGATCAGCTCCTTTGTCGTGGTCTTTCCGTTGGTTCCGGTTATGCCTATGACAGGTATGCTGAACTGGCGGCGGTGCTCGCGGGCGAGTTCCTTGAAGGCTGTCAGTGTGTCGCCGACGACAATATAGCGGTCGTCGCCTTCCTCGGCATATTCCTTTTCGTCGATGACAGCATAGCTGCAGCCCTTCTCCAGTGCCATCTTGGCAAACTTATTGCCGTCGAATGATGCACCTTTCAGGGCTATGAATATGCTTCCCTCGGGACAGTCGCGGCTGTCGGTTGTTACTACCGGATGCTTCTTGTAAAGCTCGTAAAGTTCCTTTGCTTCCATTGTTTATTATTTAGTTTTATGTTTTATCTTTCTGCTAACCACAGTGAGAAGAACCTGTCGTAGACAATATATCCGTCGTCAGTGCGGTAAAGTAGTTCCTTTTCGACCAGTGCCTTGATGGCAGAAGTCACACTGCTTGCGCTTTTCAGTTGGTAGTCGTGTATGAATTTGCCGTTTGTCGGCTCTTTCACGATATGCTCTTTTGCCACTGCCTTCAGAACCTCGTATTGCTTGTCGGCTATGAGGTTCATGATGTTTTCATAATAGGCTGTGCTGCTTACGACTTGCTCTTTTATCGCGTTCCGGACATCTTCGACGCTTATGTCGTGCTTATGCCATGAATACAGGATTTTGAGAATCACCTGAATGTACCATGTATGTCCGTTGAATCGGGAATAAAGCTTATGGAAAACATTTTCAGTCAATGAACAGCCGTCCTCTTTGAAGAACTTTAGAGCAAACCGATAATAGTTCTTTTCGGCAATAGCCTTTAAGTCCATGAGCCGTGTGCTTTGGTAGAACGGACGCTTTGGCGACATAAACATGTCCATCATCAGGTGCCGTTTGCTCCCCGAGAAGACGAAATGCGTGTTCGGCATGAACTGTATGAAAGAACGCAAGTCGGCTTCCAGTCCCTTTTCCGGATAGTAAGTGATCTCTTGGAATTCGTCGATTGCGATAAAGACCTGCTTTTCGGAGTCTTTCAGAAAGCCAAGGACAGATTTCAAGGTGGTCTCAGTGCTTGAGGGTTCAATAGATACCGATACGGAAGGACTGCCTGTCAGTGAGTCCGTTGATATGACCGGACGACATGACGAGAGCACTTGTGTTGCACGTTTGAGAAACTTCTCGCCTTTGGACAGCATAGCGTCAAATACTGCTTCGCTGAGTTTCTCGACAAAGCCGTGCATGTCTTTCGACCCGAAAATGTCAACATAGATATAGCTGTTGCTTTTGTCGGCTTCCCTCAGATGATAGAAAGTGTTCTTTATAAGACCAGTCTTACCCATACGGCGTGGCGAAATAAGAGTAACGTTCCACCCGTTTTGCAAGAGATTCTCTAGTTCTTTTGTCTCCTTTTCCCGGTCGCAGAAGTACTCTGGACTAACGTATCCTTGAGCCAGGAATGGGTTCTGAAGCTTTTCGTTCATATAAAGCAATATATAATGTGTAAGTCATCACGAGACTTCCGTTACGTAAAGTTCGTAACGCAAAGTTCGTAATAATAATTAAGGAAACCAAATTTTTTTCTAATTTTTTTGGTAAAAAGCAAATAAGTTAATAACTTTGCACCGAGGTTTAAGAAATAATTACGATTCGTTAATTAAATATTTGTTACAGCGTGCAGGTTATGTACCCTGTTTTTATGGAACAAACGAGATTGACGTTAGTATGATTTGCGGACAGCAATTAAGGTTGAAATAACATAGAAAGATTTATATAAGCAAGTAAAACAAGATTGTATTTATGGCAAACACTAGTGTCCACTTAAATCCTTTAACATTCGCTTAAACTGTCCTTAGATCAGACATTTACAAGCGTATACTTTACGTGTACTTTTCAATTTTGTACCTTTGCATGGCTATAGTCAAAAGTTACAGATTGTAAGTACATCGTAAAATATGCAC
>OMZV01000054.1 GCA_900315635.1 uncultured Prevotella sp. | reverse complement strand
TCGATATCGACATAACCTCTGTTTGTACCCTCCGGCTGCAAGGTGAAGGTCACATCACCATCAGCCTTTACGATAAACTCCTGATAGCCTTTCTTCGTGAATCCTCCTTGACGACTACCGACACGGAAGACTTTCGTTATCTCGGTACCGTCCAGGTCATTCAAGTTCGACACCTTCACGAGGTCACCGTTCTGCGAAGAATAACGGAGCCAGCGCATGCGCACATAATACCCTTTCTTCAAATTAGGAATCGTCAGCGTGCTACCCTCCTGCAAAGTAAGCTTCGTAACAGCAGAGACCTGCGTGTAAGGCATACGCAGTTTCTCGTCATTGGATGACGGCTCGTTCGTTATTGTCGTAGCATCAGTACCGAAAGCCTGAGCATCGGCCTTGATAAGCAATCCTGCCGTCTCCTCCATGTAATAAGCATTGATGCCATCGAAGCCCGTCGCATTGGAGACGTACGGACCACTCAGATAAGTCAAAGTACCATCCGTATACTGCCGCACCTTATAATAGAACTGCCAGTCGGAGGTATTGCTCTGCATCTTCGTCCAGTTGGGAATATTAGCGTCAGACGTAGTAGGAATGAAGCTCCACGTATGCGTGGTGTAAGGCACTGTGATGACATAGAAGTCGGAAGATCCGTTGTCGGAAGCCGTCACGACGATGGCACCGCCATCCCCTTTCGTATTGTCAACCGACCAAGATACTTTGCCCGTCGATGCATCCACAGAAGCATTGGTGAGGGCTCCTTTAGCTACGGCAGAATAAGTTGTACTCGAGGTTACTCCGTTTGGCTTTTGTAAGTCATAGGACGTAGTACCGTTGGTAACCTTCACGCTTTTCGTAGAGAAGTAGAAGTCGGAAACAAAACTGATATAGTTGGGACAGAAATAGTCATAGGTACCATCCGTTGTAGGCACATAGAGATAATAAGTCTTGCCTGCCTCCAAAGCCACATTAGATAATGATTGATAACCTGACGCATTATAAGTAATAGTTGTTCCACTTACAGCTGAACCATCATTAAGATATAATTGTGCATTGGCATTTTTCGTACTGTTATTTGCAAAGAAATATCCCTTAACAGTCAATTTACCATTCGTCAATGGCGTGAAAGTAAAATAAGTACCCATCGAAGGAGGGTTCGTGTTTAATTGAGCATGATTAAATCCACTAATATCCAAACACACCATACCCATGCGCGGACTATCCTTTGTACCTAAGTTCTTCAGCACTGCCGTCTCCGTGGGAGAGCCGATGCCAATGGTCATATAAGGGAGCTTGACGCTCGTAGCAGAGATTTCTCCTTCTGTCGTAATACTACTCATATCCAAGACATTGCCACTGACATAGTCAGTCGGATCTATCTCCTGAGTAGTGATATGAGCCACATAATAAGCCGTATTCGTACCATCCGAGCCGCTCACCGTTGTCCATCCGTCATTGACAAAGCGAAGATAACCTGAAGGATAAGTCTGCGCTACTTTTTGATTCAATACAGAATAAGTAATGGTTGCTCCCGAAGTAGTAGATGTAGCCAAGTTACCTTGTCCGCTTGCTACAAAAAGGTCTGTCAGCGCATAGCTTTTCTCTTGCGCAGCAAACGACACCGTGCTCGACTTCGCGTATTTTACAACGATGGCCTGGATAGACACTGTTTTCTTCGAATTACTGTTCTTGAAAGCAACCGTCGAAGCCGAGCCCGACCATGCGTTAGAACTAAATGTACCTGTATTACTATTGAGCGACAGGGATGCCTGTGAACTTACATCTCCATATATATAAAAGGTGATGCCGGTAATGGTCGAGCCACTGCCGGAGACTTGAGCTACTTTCACAACATCGCCACTGCCCAATGTGACATGGTCGCTGGAATAGGATACATTGGAGCCTGAGAAAGTAAATGTGATGTCTCCTACCGTCGACCAAGCAGTCGTACCCGTACCACTTGCCAAAGCGGTATTGAAGCTCAATGCCACCTCGTTCGTCTGAGTTTCCGCCGCACGCATCTGTAAGGACACGAGGCTGAAAAGTGCGATAATAAAACTATAATACTTAAAAAGATTACGATTCATAATGCACAGTGTCTTAATACTAATGCTTTGTTAATCAACTTATTGTCATTCTATTTGTTGGGATTGCAAAGTTACAAAATAAGCAAATATCGTGCAAAGGATTTCGCACAATTTTTGCGACTTTAACACTGGCGCATGGTGTCAGTGCAGGGTTGCTCCCCC